>NZ_JAAKVF010000017.1:0-108952 GCF_049175515.1 Aeromonas sp. 600479 | reverse complement strand
AGCAGGAAGCAGGAAGCAGGAAGCAGGAAGCAGGAAGCAGGAAGCAGGAAGCAGGAAGCAGGAAGCAGGAAGCAGGAAGCAGGAGAGATTAACCGAGACAGATGGTTTGCCAAAGATCACTTAACACAGCAATCCGGCGATTTATCATGGCGCCAATACGTTGTCGCCAAAAAAGAAAATGGCCGAGAAATTATCTCGGCCATTCGTAGCCTGGTCAAAGACTCAAGCCTGGATATTACTCTTGTTCAACTTATTAGAAGTTGTACTGCAGAGCAACAGTCCACTCGTCGTCATGCTTCTCGATACCCTGGATCTTGTACTCGGTGTAAGCTTTCAGCTTCGGAGTGAAGGCGTACTGAACACCCAGCAGAGTTTCGTCAACCAGATCCTTGTAAGTAGAACCGGCAGCTTGAGCGTTGGCCTTGCCTTCTTTGAAGTTGTAGCCAGCCAGGAAGGTCCAGGCGTCTACGTTGTAAGATGCAGCCAGCTCGTAGCCACGGCCGTCATCTTTCATACCCAGGCTCTTGTTCTTAACTTGGCTTTCGGTGTAAACACCAGCAAAGTAGAAACCATTGATAGCGTAGTGCGCGCCAACAGCCCACTCGTCTTTCTTACCAGTGTTGCCGTTAACTTTGTTCTGCAGATCAGAGTAGGCATAACCGGCATTGAAGCCCAGGCCGAAGTCGAAGTCGTAACCAGCGGCAGCTGCATAGGCTTTCTTACGCTTAACATCGGAACCGAAGATTGCATCTTCTTTAACTTTCTGACCTACGTCGGTGATCTTGACAGCTACGTCGTCGTTGGTCTGGTAGGAAACCTTGCCTTTGAAACCACCAAAGGTGTTGGAGTAGATAACCTGGCCTTCTTGACGACCGTCATAGAAGTTACCTGCATCACCCCATTCGTTGAAAATATCGGTCGGCTCCAGCACGTCGTAGAAAGCGGTGTCGGTCTGACCAAAGATGATTTTACCGTACTGGGTGCCGTCAAAACCTGCATAGATATGACGAGCGTCGAACTTGCTAGACTTACCGTCGCTGCCCTTGTCAGAGTTTTCAGCAGCTACTTGCCACTCGGTCTTGGCAATACCGGACCAGGTGTTGTTCAGAGCAACTTTACCGGACCAACCCAGACGGGAGGAGCCAATCAGCTCGCCGTCGGTATCATCGTGTTCACCGTAGTAGTTAGCTTGTACACGGCCGTATACGTCGAAAGTGGTACCGTCTTTGTCATAGATCACTGCTGCGTTAGCGGCGGATGCAAACAGAGCCGGAATAGCAATAGCCAGAATTGTCTTTTTCATAGTTTCCAATGCCTACTGTAATTAAACACTAAGTTGTTGTTATTCCCTGTGTTAGCGATGTTCTTTGCATCACTATGCCGCCGAGACTAGCACCGGATTTTTTGAACCGCAATGAAAAAACTTGGAACTTTTTATGGAAACCATAGTCATGGAGACAAAAATGTGAGCCAGATCTCACCTAAAAAGCAGCTAAAAGGGAAACGTTTGCAATCTATTTAGCTGCTTTTTTGAACTTAAACGGTGTATTTTGTATGCGCATGAAGCCAGATGCCTGATAAACCCCCAAGGTTGTCTAAGTAGCGAGAAACCATTGTGAGAATGGATGTCTCCTCGACCTCTCCAAGGGGTTACGGGTATCCTTGTCTTCCGATTAACTCCCAAGCTGACTTTATCTTTATGCTCTCGACTCGCCTCAAAGCCATCATCCGTCAGACTTATCGCCAGATTGCGGATGAATTACCCGGTTTTGTACCGCGCAAGGAGCAGAATTTTCTGGTAGCCGAAATCGCCAAGACGTTAACCGGGGAGTACGATAAACAGCGCCGCATTCTGGTCGCCGAAGCCGGCACCGGCATCGGCAAATCACTCTCCTATGCACAAGGCGCTATTCCGGTAGCTCGCCTTACCCAGAAGAAGCTGGTGATCTCCACCGCCACCGTGGCGCTGCAAGAGCAGCTGATCCACAAAGACCTCCCCTTCTACCACCGCCACAGTGAGCTGCCGTTTCGTTTCATGTTGGTCAAAGGACGCCAGCGCTACTGTTGCGAGCATCTGCTGGAGCAGGCAGCCAGTGGTGCCGAGATGGCCAACTTTGAGCTCGACTTTGGCAGTCTGAGCAAATCCAAGCCATCTGACAGCGACAAAGATCGCTACCAGGCCCTGTGGCAGGCCTACACCAATGGCAAATGGGATGGGGATCGAGACAACTGGCCAGAGCCCATTCCCGACACTTGCTGGGATCGCATCGCCGCCGACCGCCACACCTGCAACAAGGCGCTGAGCCATCACCAGCACTGCCCCTTTCATCGCGCCCGCAACGACATGGATAGCGCCGATGTACTGGTGGTCAACCATGCGCTGCTGCTTTCCGATCTCACCATGGGCGGAGGTATCATCCTGCCACCCCCAGATGAATGCATCTATGTACTGGATGAAGCCCATCACCTGCCTACCATTGCCCGGGATCACGGCGCGGCGTCGGCCAGTATCAAAGGTTCACGCCGCTGGCTGGAGAAGCTGGTGCAAAGCGCAGGCAAGCTGGCGCGGACGCTTAATAAGGAAAGCCTGCTCGACCCCCAACTCAAATTGCAGGATGCGCTGGCCTCCATCCAACCCGACTTGAAGGCGGTCGAGCAGTGGCTCGGCGCCAACGATCGGCTGTTTGGCAGTGACCCCCACTATCGTTTCGCCGAGGGGGTGTTGCCGGATCCCCTGCCCATGCTGGCAGAGAACCTCAAGGAGTCGAGCAAGAAAGCGTTGCGGGCGCTGGATAGGATGCAGGGAGCGATCGGTGAAGCACTGAAAGATGGCGAGATCCGCCGTAAGGAGGCAGAACCCCTGCTGGCCGAGAGCGGTTTTCATCTGCAGCGGCTGGAGAGTTTCTGCGCCCTGTGGGAGATGCTGGGGCGCCATATCCCGACAGGCAAAACCCCGCTCGCCCGCTGGATGGCCAAGAGCGATGATGGCGATATCTGGCTGCATGCCTCCCCCATAGAGGTGGGATATCTGCTGGAGGAGTGGCTCTGGTCGAAATGCCTGGGGGCCGTGCTGGTCTCGGCAACGCTCACCGCCCTCTCATCCTTTAGTTATTTTCGCCATCAGGTAGGGCTCAAAGAGCATGACGGCACCCGATATCTGCGCCTGCGCTCACCGTT
Source organism: Aeromonas sp. 600479 (assembly GCF_049175515.1). Lineage (NCBI taxonomy): Bacteria > Pseudomonadati > Pseudomonadota > Gammaproteobacteria > Aeromonadales > Aeromonadaceae > Aeromonas > Aeromonas sp. 600479. The sequence continues at coordinate 105,775 of NZ_JAAKVF010000017.1, read as the reverse complement.
TGACTACCAAAAGGCCGAGCTCTATCTGCCCAAAATGGCGCACGAACCCAACTCGCCTGCTTTTACCAGCGAGCTTGTCAGCGTGCTGCCGCGCATTCTGGCGGGCAAGGAGGCTAGTCTGGTGCTCTTCTCCTCCTACCGGCAGATGAATGAGGTGGCTGTTGGCTTGCGAGCCAAGGGACTATCACTGCTGGTGCAGGGGGAAGCCTCCCGTAGCGCCCTGCTCACCCTGCACAAGCAAAAATGCGATGGCGGTCAGGCCAGCATCCTGTTTGGTACCGGCAGCTTCTCGGAGGGGCTGGATCTGCCGGGTCACTACCTTACCAATCTGGTGATCACCAAGCTCCCCTTTGCGGTGCCCAACTCGCCGGTCGAGGAGGCCACCGCCGAGTGGGTGGAGCAGCGAGGAGGCAACCCGTTCCTGCAACTGACAGTGCCGGAGGCATCGCGCAAACTGATACAGGCCTGTGGTCGACTCATCCGCAAAGAGGCCGATCGGGGGCGGGTCACCATCCTTGACCGGCGATTGCTGACCAAACGTTATGGCAAGGGGTTGCTCGATGCCCTCCCGCCGTTCTCTCGGCGGATCGAGTAATCAAACCACTGTATAAACAAAAAAATCAACAGCAGAGCACTCTTTAGCCACCGGAAAGAGCCATTGCCGCAGTAGGCCAAACCTGTAAAAATGAGCCCCTGTTTTCAGTGGGCAATCGCCTGACTGTTCAAGGAGATGAAATGAAACTGACTGTTCTGGTACCGGCGCTGGCTGGTCTGTTGTGGGCCGGTAGCGCCCTGGCTGATGCCCAACTGGAAGTATCCAACCCTTACATCGTGCAGCTGATCGATGGCCAATCCATCAACCCCAAGCTGCTCGACAAAACCAGCACCTTCCCCCTCTCTGCCGGCAAGCACCAGTTGGTCGTCGCCTTTGAAGGCAACTACTCCAGCCGTAACGAAATCAAGCTGGTGACCGCCGAGCCGCTGGTGCTGAACTTCACCGCCGCCGACAATCAGCAACTGGTGCTGGACTATAAAAAGCCCCGTAATGAAGCAGAAGCCAAACAGTTCCTGAAAGATCAGAAAGTGGCGCTGAAAGACAAGGTCACAGGGCAGCAAGTGAGCAGCGAACAATTCGTGATGCCAAAAGTAGAGGGCTTCCAGCTGACCCGTGACTATCAGCAAGAGCTGATCAACATGGGCAAAGCATTCAACCAGCCCAAAACCGTTGCTGTCTCCTCTGCTGCCGTGATGGCAGCCGCCAGCGCACCAGTCGTGGCTGCGCCGAGCAAGGCACAGAGCAATCCGGAAGCCCTGACCCAGCTGCAAAACTGGTACAACAAGGCGGATGCGGAAACCCGCAAAGCCTTCCAGATCTGGGTTATCCAGCAGCAATAAGCCGGGCTGAGATATTGACAGAAAGGGGAGCCAAGCTCCCCTTTTCCATATCCTGTGGCCTCACTCACGACTCGCCTTGATTTACGCGCTTCCTCTTTCTTTTTATGTAGAGAGTGCATATATGGGTTCATCTGCTGATTCCATATATAGAAAGCGCCACCTTGCCAGGGAGAATGGCACCATGTCGTTGCGCATTTTCTATCACCCCCTCTACTCCTCCCTGACGTTACCCGAACGCCATCGCTTTCCGCTGGCCAAGTATCAGGGGCTGTTTGAGCAGTTGCAGGCACGGGGTTACCCCCTTGGCGAAGCACCTGCGGCCACCCGGGAGCAAATCTGCCGCATTCACGATGCTGATTATGTCGCGGCGGCCCTGAGCGGCCAGCTTGAAGATCGCGCCATCCGCAAGATTGGTTTTCCCTGGTCACCCATGCTGATGGAGCGCACCTTGCGCTCGGTGGGTGCCACCATTGCCGCCAGCCGCTATGCAATTGAGCAGGGCTGCGGCTTGCAGATCTCCGGCGGCTATCACCACGCCCATCGGGATCACGGCAGCGGTTTTTGTCTGTTCAACGATCTGGTGATTGCCGCCCAGACCTGCCTCGACGAGGGGGGCTGTGAACAGGTACTCATCGTCGATCTCGATGTGCATCAGGGAGATGGCAGTGCGGCCTTGTGCACCGGGCGGCGCGATATCATCACCCTCTCCCTCCATGGGGAGCACAACTTTCCCCATCACAAAGCCGCCTCTCACCTCGACTTTCCATTGCCAAGCGGCATGACAGACGATGCTTACCTCACCACACTGCAACAGGCACTCTCACTGGCACTGCGGCTCTATTCGCCGGATCTCATCTTCTATCAGGCGGGCGTCGATGTGCATCATGCCGACGAGCTTGGTTATCTCTCCTTGAGCGATGAAGGGGTTCGCCTGCGCGATGCCATGGTATTTGACTGTGCAATCAAGCATGGGTTGCCTGTCGCCGCTGTGCCTGGTGGCGGCTATCGCCGCGACTGGCAACAGCTGATCCCGCTTCATATGTCGCTGTTTGAAATAGCGCGCCACCGTTTTGGCTGATGGCATGGCTTTATAGCGCGGACACCCCATCAGAAGTGGGCGGGCACTTCACCAGATAAAACAGAAGAGGCGACCCCTGGGGTCGCCTCTTCGTGTTTCGTCATCTGGGTCACACAAGCTCGCTCGTTGTCAGGCAAGCTCGGGACGCCTGAGGATAACTATTTCTGACGCTTGCGGGCGTACTTGCGACGGGCGCGGGCCTGACGCTCCTCTTCCCGCTCGGCCTTCTCTTTGGCTTTTTGCTCGGCTTCTGCGGCGGCTTCGACAATCTCGACGCTCACCATCTCCGGCGTCTCCAGCGAGATGCGGCCAAGCAAGCCGGAGCGGAACTCGTTGATCAGGATCTCGGACGCCTTGTGCAGGTCGGCCAGCCCCCCTTTGCGCATAAAGGCCCGCTGGCGGGCGATCATCTCCAGCAGCTCGATCTCGGTCTCGGGCAACTCGTCAATCTGGTAGCGCGCCTTGATCCGCTCCGGATAGGCCTTGATGAAGTAGTCAGCGGCGAACATGGCGATATCGGCATAGTCGAACACCGTGTCCTTGATGGCCGCGGTGATGGCCAGACGATAACCACAGGAGGGCGGGTTGAGCTTGGGCCAGAGGAAACCCGGGGTATCGGTCAGGATAACGTTGTTATTCAGCTTGATCCGCTGCTGGGACTTGGTCACCCCCGCCTCGTTGCCGGTACGGGCGATGATGCGCCCCGCCAGGGTATTGATCAGGGTGGACTTGCCCACGTTGGGGATCCCCATGATCATCGCCCGCACGCCGCGCAGCTCAAAATTGCGCTCCGGCAGCATCTCATGGCAGAGGGTCAGCAGTTGCTTGATCTTCTCCGGCTCTTGTTGTGTCAACGGCAGCGCCTTGATCCCCTTCTCTTTTTCCATGTGCGCCACCCACAGATCGGTGATCGCCGGATCGGCCAGGTCCGCCTTGTTCAGCACCTTGATCACCGGGGTATCACCACGCAGCTCGGGCACCAGCGGGTTTTCGCTGGAGAAGGGGATGCGGGCATCGAGCATCTCGATGATCACATCGACCTGGGGCATGACCTCGGCAATCTCTTTGCGGGCCTTGTGCATGTGACCGGGGAACCAGTTGATGGACATATCCGTTACTCTCTGTGGGGGCTGCGGGCGGGCGCATGAAACAACAGGCGCTCTGCCGCGGGCATCGAACGAAGGGGGCGCATTTTAACTGCTGCGGGCACATTTTGACAGGTCATTCTAGCCATCACTTCATCAAATCAGCAAACCGCCGAGGTGGAGCGACCTTGCCGGAAACGACCGGACCAACTGGCTCAATTGATAGATAACATATTGATATGGTGTAACATTTTTATCACTTTTTCACACAACCGTCACCGATAGTCAGTAAAAGTGTCATCTGCCCCCTCTAGGCTGCGCTCAGGTTTTACAAGGAGCGAACCCCAATGAGAAAAATGGCAGGACTTGCAGTGATGATCGGCGCCGCCCTGGCTGCCGGCTGCAAATCAGACAATGACACGGTGGCGACCAAGCCCGCAGCCCAACCCACCAACGTCATCTTCTTCCTCGGTGACGGCATGGGCCTCAACACCCTGACGGCGGCCCGCATCTACGGTGTCGGCGAAGAGGGTGATCTCACCATCGATACCCTGCCAGAGACGGCCTTTATCAAGACCTTCTCCCACGATGCCCAGGTCACTGACTCGGCCCCCTCCATGGCGGCCTACATGACCGGGGTCAAGAGCAACAACGGCGTCATCAGCATGGACGGCGACGCCACCTATGAGAGCGACTGCAGCAAGAGCGCTGGCAAGCCGGTGACCACCCTGCTGGAGCTGGCCAAAGCCGATGGCCGCGGTACCGGCGTGGTAACCAGTACCCGGGTGACCCACGCCACCCCTGCGGCTACCTATGCCCATATCTGCAACCGGGATCTGGAAGCGGATATCGCCGTCCAGCTGGTACCGGGCGGCAAAGGCTACAACAGCGCCCTCAAGGAGGGGCTGGATGTGGTGCTCGGTGGCGGTAGCAGCTTCTTCCTGCCCAAAGCAGACAAGGGCAAGCGGGAGGATGGCCGCAACCTCATCAGCGAAATGCAGGCCAAGGGCTACCAGTTTGCCAGCAATCTGGATGAGCTGAACAAGGCCGATGCGGGCAAACCGCTGCTGGGTCTGTTTGGTTCCAGCCACATGAAATATGACCTGGACCGTCCCGCCAGCGAGCCGTCACTGGCCCAGATGACCTTGGCCGCCATCAAGCAGCTCAAGGGCAAGGAGAAGGGTTACTTCCTGATGGTGGAAGGGGGTCGCATCGACCACGCCCTGCACGACACCAACGCCAAGCGGGCGCTGCAGGACACCATCGCCTTCGACAACGCCATCAAGGCCGCCATCGACGAGGTGAAAAAGAGCGACCCCGAGCTGAAAAACACCCTGATCGTGGTCACCGCCGACCACGACCACACGCTAGTGCTCAACGGCTATGCCAAGCGCACCGGCAAGACCACCGCCGACAACCCCGGCGTACTCGGGCTGGTGAAGAACTACGAGACTGGCGAACCGAGCAAGGATAGCGAGGGCATGCCCTACACCATCATAGGTTTTGGCAACGGCTACAACCGGGTGGATGGCCCGCGCAGCAGCGTCGCCCCGCTCGACGATGCCACCGTCTCCGCCAATGACTACCACCAGGAAGTGGTGGTCAAGGTAGGCGAGATCGGCAGCGAGACCCACGGCGGCACCGATGTATTCCTCGGCGCCATCGGCAAGGGGGCTGACAGCTTCCATGGCTCACTCGATAACACCGCCGTGTTCGGCAAGATCAAGGCTGCGGCCAAGCTGTAAGGAGCACTTTCATGAGCAAACAGATGAACACATCCATCAAGCACACGCTGGTCTGCGCCGCCCTGTTCAGTGCGCTGGGCGCAACCTCCCAGGCACAGGCCGGTGATGCCAAAAACGTCATTCTCTTTATCGGTGATGGCATGGGCCCCACCGTGCTCACCGCCACCCGCCTGTTCAAGGTGGGAGAAGAGGGCAATCTGGAGATGATGAAACTGCCGCGCAGTGCCCGCATCAAGACCTTCTCCAACGATGCCCAGACCACCGACTCGGCCCCCTCCATGGCGGCCTACACCACCGGGGTCAAGATGAACAACGAGGTGATCGCCATGAGCAGCGACACCAAAGCCGTCGCCCCCGGCAAAGACGTCAATGGCAACAAAACCGTCAACAATTGCAGCAGCGATAACGGCAAGCCGGTGCCCACCATCCTGGAGCTGGCCAAGGCGGCAGGCAAATCGGTCGGGGCCGTCACCACCACCGAGCTGACCCACGCCACCCCGGCGGCTACCTACGCCCACATCTGCCATCGGGATGCCGCTTATGACATCGCCGCACAAGCTGTTCCGGGAGGAACTGGTTTCAACCAGGCGCTGGGAGATGGGGTCGATGTGCTGATGGGCGGTGGTGCCAACCACTGGACCCCCTACAGCGCCAGCAACAAGGGCGGTCGCAATGACAACCGCGACCTGACCGCCGAGATGAAGGCGCAGGGATACAGCTATGTCACTACCCAAAGTGAACTGGCCAAGGTCACCAGTGGCAAGGTGCTCGGTCTGTTCAGCAGCAAATCCCACCTCGACTACGAGCTGGATCGGGTCGCCAAGGGGGCTGCCAATACCCAGCCGTCCCTCTCCGAAATGACCGCCAAAGCGATCGACCTGCTGAGCAAGAACAGTCAGGGTTACTTCCTGATGGTAGAGGGCGGCCGGATCGATCACGCCCTGCACGGCACCAATGCCAAGCGCTCGCTCACCGACGCGGTGGCACTGGATGAGGCGGTCAAGACGGCGCTGGGTAAAGTGGATCTCAACAATACCCTGATCGTGGTCACCGCCGACCATGACCACACCATGACCATTAACGGCTACTCCGCCAAGGGCAATCCGGTGCTGGATCTGGTGAAAAATGGTGACGGCTCGACCCAGAACGACGTGGATGGCAAGCCCTTCACCACCCTGGTGTTCGGTAACGGCCCCAACCGCCCCGATGTGCGTTCCGTCCTCACCAGCGATCAGGTGATGGCTAATGACTATCTGCAGGAGACCGGCGTCAAACTGACATCGGAAACCCACGGCGGCGGCGATGTGATGCTGTTTGCCGATGGAGCCGGCAGCAACCGCTTCAAAGGCACGCTGGATAACACCAAGGTGTTTGGCAAACTGCGGGAGGCGCTCGGCCTGTAAGCAGCAGGGGCCCGGGTGCATCTGAGCAATTGACTCAGCGACCCGGGCCCCGGCTCTTTCGAGCGACAGATGATGATGCGACTTTTGCTTTCGTTATGGCTGCTTGGCAGCACCTTCGCCTTCCCCCTGCATGCTGACGACACGCCCCCGGATCTCGCCGCCCGGATCAGCTATCACGACCGGAACACCGGCAGCGATGGCATCGCCAGAGAGAGTGTCTGGCAAGAGAAGTGGCTGCGCGTTGGCAATCAGGTGTGGAGCCAGCGGCTCATTCCCCTCCCCCTTGCCCGAGCCTATCACGCCACTCACGACGCCACGCCCGGTCACAAGCACTTTACCCACCAGATGGCGGCCCGCTGGGTGAGCCGCAGTGATGAGGGTGAACTTCAGCTGCGTTATGCCGACAGCTGGCACAACCAGCTGGTTGAGGTGCCGGTGGAAGAGTATGGCCAGGTGGCCTTCAAGCCCGACTGGCCGCGGATCCGCCATCTCGTCAACCCGGCGCTGATCGAGGGAATGACCCCGCTGGATGAGGCCGCTCCAGAGCAGGCCCGCTGGTATGAAAAACGCGAAGGGCAGCAACGAACCCGCATTCTCTGGTCGAGTCAGTGGCAGCTCCCGCTGGTGGTCGAATCGGCCAGTCTCGACGGCTATCGCAGCTACCGGATGGAGGTGACCCTGCGCAAGCTGCCTGCCCAGCTCCCCTGGCAGCAACTCGCTGATTACGAAATGCGCGATCTGCGGGATTTCTTCGACTGAGATCCCAACCTCTCAGCGGGCACAACGACAACGCAGGCAGGAATGTTACACTCTGCATATTCGACTCTGGCTCACGACCTTGATGCGCGCTCTCTGCCTGCCCTTTTTTGCCCTGCTGTTGTTGCTGGTGAACACCAGTGCCCAGGCTATTGTGCTGGTAGCGGCCGAGTTGCCCCCCTATGCCATCCGCTCCCAGCAGGGGGCACCAAGCGGCATGGCCATCGAAATCATGGAAGAGGCCGCCCGACGCCTCAAAGAACCGCTCACTATCGAGTTGATGCCACTGGCTCGGGCTCTTACCCAAGCTATTCACCGCAAGGATGTGCTGCTGATCCCGCCGGTACGTAGCTCCCGACGGGAACACCTCTACTACTGGATCACACCGCTACTGGAGGATGACTTCGTCATCGTTAGCGATCGTCGCTTTCGTCCCGCACCACTGAAAGTAACGGACCTCCCTCCGCTGCAGACCGGCACTCTGCGTTACTCCTTCGGCCAGCATCTACTCAGACAGCGGCTCCAGCTTGAGAGTGACACCGTAGCCACCGAAGAGCTCAATGCCCAGAAGTTGCATCGGGGCCGCATCGATGCCTGGGTCGGCGCATGGAATGCCATTCTCTACAACCAGCAGCTTGCCGGACTCTCAACCGAGCGGCTGATGAGAGGAGAGACCCTGATGCGCACCCAGTTTTATCTGGCTGCCCACAAGGATTTCCCCTTCAAACAGGCGCAGCGCTGGCAAGCCGTGATAGACGAGATGCGCCGTGATGGCTCGCTCACGCGGATCATCCGCCAGTACAATTATCAGGCTCCTGAGTAGTCACTCAATCGCGGTTGCCAAGACTGACCAGAATGGTTATGGTAGGCCTATGAAAATACTCGCTATTTCTTCGCATTTGCTCACCCCCTGGTGAGCCCCCGCCTCGCTCCCTCGGCCGCGAGTCGTTTGGGGGCATGGCATTTTCTATCGATTGAACCTGTTGAATCCATTTTTGTAACACCCAGTGTAATGGCCAACCTGCGCCCGCCGGTCTGGGCCTATCCGCTTTTGATAAGGAATATCTTATGAAACAACCTCATCTGGTTATCTCCAGCCTTGATCTGGACCGAATCGAACAACTGCTCGGCAACCACCCGCAGCATCTGGCCCTGCAAGAGGAGCTGGACCGCGCCGAGATCCGTGAACCGGCCGACATGCCGCCGGACGTGGTCACCATGAACAGCAAGGTACGCTTCAAGATGCAGAGCAGCGGCAACGAGTTCTGCCTCACCCTGGTCTACCCGCGCGATGCCAAGGGCGACGAGAGCAACATCTCGGTACTGGCGCCGGTGGGCAGCGCCCTGCTCGGTCTGAAAGTGGGCGACAGCATCGCCTGGCCGGGCCCGGCCGGTCGCACCATCGAGGTCGAAATTCTGGAAGTGGTCTATCAGCCGGAGCGCGCCGGCGAGCTGCACCGCTGAGTCCCCCGGGCTGGTCATCCCCCTGTTGATCAGCCCGCTTGCTCGCCCTTGCCAGCTGATCCCGATCAAGCTTTACACACCTTGCCCCCCGGTTTTTAGCCCCTTTTCCTGCTGCTGCTTGAGCCTGACTCGGGGGGCAGGTATCTTGTTGGCCGCGTCATGGTCATGACGCACCGAATTTCAGGCTGACATCATGATAAAAATTGCCCTCATCGACGATCACCAGATCGTCCGATCCGGTTTTGCCCAACTGCTCAATCTGGAGCCCGACCTGCAGGTGGTCGCCGAATTCGGCTCCGCCAGCGACGCCCTTGCCGGCCTGCCCGGCAGCGGGGCGCGCGTCTGCGTCTGCGACATCTCGATGCCCGACCAATCGGGGCTGGATCTGCTCAAGCAGCTCCCCTCCGGCCTTGCGGTGGTGATGCTCTCGGTGCATGACAGCCCTGCCCTCATCGAGCAGGCGCTGCAGACCGGCGCCAAGGGATTTCTCTCCAAGCGCTGCAGTCCGGACGAGCTGATCGCCGCGGTGCGTACCGCCGCCCAAGGGGGGTGTTATCTGACGCCGGACATCGCCCAGAAACTGGCCAGCAGCAGCCGGGATCCCCTCACCAATCGGGAGCGGGAGATTGCCCAGTTGCTGGCCCAGGGGCTGGAGGTGAAAGCCATCGCCGAGCAGCTCGGCCTCTCCCCCAAGACGGTTCACGTCCATCGTGCCAACCTGATGGACAAGCTCAAGGTCAGCAACAACGTCGAGCTGGCACACCGCATGCTGGATAGCTGGTGATCTCCCGTTTTGCCAGCTATGTCGCCATCGCGCTGGCGGCCTGTTTCATCTTTGCTGCCGGCTGGTTTTGTCTCTGGAGCATCAGCCTGCATCTGGCGGGTGGCCCGGCGCTGGCGGTGCTGCTGTTCCCCTTCGGCCTGCGCCTCGGCTTGCTGCTGCAAAGCCCGGGCCACTACTGGCCGCCGCTATTATTGTGCGAAGGGCTGCTGCTCTACTGGCTCAATCTGGAGGTAGGGCTGCCCCACTGGCCTTGGCTGGTCGCGGGTAGTCTGTTGACCCTGCTACCGCTGCTGATTGCCCGTCGCCAGCAGGTGCGCAACGACTGGCAGCAACTGTTGCTGCTGCTCGCCACCGTCACGGCGGCGGCGCTGCTGCAAGCCCTGCTCTGGCATCTGGCCGGGGAAGATGGCCTCTCGGCCCTGCTGCTCAGTCTGACCGGCGGGCTGACGCTGACCTCCACCTGCATGCTGATCTGGCACTACCTCACTCGCGCCACCTGGGTGCCGCTGGGGCCTGCGCTGGTGGATCAGCCGGTAGAGTGGCGCTTTCGCCATCTGGTCTGGTATCTGCTGCTGTTCGTATTGAGCCTCTGGCTGCAACTGGGATTGCCCAACTCGCTGGTGCGCTTTACCCCGTTTTGTCTGGCCATCCCCATCATCGCCATGGCGTGGCGCTACGGCTGGCAGGGGGCGCTGCTCGCCACCCTGATGAACACCATCGCCCTGCTGGCCAGTCAGGCCTGGCACGATCACCCGCTGGATCTGCTGCTCTCATTGCTGGCCCAGAGCCTCACCGGCCTGCTGCTCGGCGCCGGGATCCAGCGCCAGCGCGAACTCAATCAGGCGCTGACCCGCCAGCTCACCCACAATCGCCAGCTCACCGAGCGGCTGCTGGAGACCGAGGAGAGCATCCGCAAGGAGGTGGCGCGCGAGCTGCACGACGACATCGGCCAGACCATCACCGCCATTCGTACCCAGGCCGGGATCGTGCGCCGCCTCGCCCCCGATAATGCAGGGGTAGGCCAGAGCAGTGCCCTCATCGACACACTGTCGCTCGGGATCTATGACGCGGTGCGCGGTCTGCTCGGGCGGCTGCGCCCGCGCCAGCTCGACGACATGACTCTGGAACAGGCGGTACGGGCACTGCTGCGGGAGCTGGAGCTGGAGCGTCACGGCATCGTCACCCGTCTGGAGTGGCAGCTGGCAGATGGGGATCTCTCGGATGCCCAGCGGGTCACCCTGTTTCGGGTCTGTCAGGAGGGGCTCAACAACGTGGTCAAACATGCCAACGCCCACTCGGTCACCATTCGCGCCCGGGCCAGCGGCGAGCAGTTGCAACTGGTGCTGGAAGATGATGGCCGCGGTTTGCCGGAAAGCCGCCCGCAACAGGGCTATGGCCTGCTCGGCATTCGCGAGCGGGTACAAGCGCTCGGTGGCAGTCTGCAACTCTCCTGCATCCACGGCACCCAGCTGACGGTCAACCTGCCCAGTCGCAGACGGGAGGAGAGTCATGGCTAATCACTACCAGAGGGCCAGCCAGTGCTGAGTTTTATGAGAAGCGCGCCGCCCCGGCCCCTTATCCGGGATCAGGCCGAGATCGACGCCACCTATCGCCACTGGCGGCTGCACCTGCTGCTGACCATGTATCTGGGCTACGCGGTCTTCTACTTCACCCGCAAGAGCTTCAACTTCGCCATGCCGGACATGCTGGCGAGCGGCATGCTGGACAAGTCCGATATCGGCATGCTGTGGACTCTGTTCTACATCACCTACGGCTGCTCCAAGTTCTTCTCCGGCATCATCAGTGACCGCGCCAACCCGCGCTACTTTATGGGTGTCGGACTGATGGCCACCGGCGTTATCAACATACTGTTCGGCCTCTCGTCGGCACTCTGGATGTTTGCCGCCCTCTGGGTCGCCAACGCCTTCTTCCAGGGCTGGGGCTGGCCCCCCTGCTCCAAGCTGCTCACAAGCTGGTATTCGCGTACCGAACGCGGGGTCTGGTGGTCGGCCTGGAACACAGCTCACAACGTCGGCGGGGCGCTCATTCCCCTTATCGTCAGCACCATCGCCCTGCAACATGGCTGGCGCTACGGCATGATAGTGCCCGGCCTTATCGCCATCGTGGCGGGTTTGTTCCTCTGCTGGCGGCTGCGGGATACCCCGAGCGCCATGGGGCTGCCGACAGTAGGCGAGTGGCGCAAGGACGCCATGGAGCTGGCCCAGCAGACCCAGGATGCGGGGCTCTCCCATCGCCAGATCTTGCGCAAATATGTGCTGGGCAACCCCTATATCTGGTTGCTCGCCTGCTGCTACGTGCTGGTCTATGTGGTGCGCACCGCCATCAACGACTGGGGCAATCTCTACATGACCGAGCAGCGCGGCTTCAATCTGATGAGCGCCAACTCGGCCATCTCCATGTTCGAGGTGGGGGGCTTTATCGGCGCGCTGGTGGCGGGCTGGGGATCGGACAAGCTGTTCAACGGCAACCGTGGCCCAATGAACCTGATCTTTGCGGTGGGGATCCTGCTGGCGGTGGGGTCACTCTGGCTGATGCCCTTCTTCAGCTATGTGATGCAGGCGGCCTGCTTCTTTACCATCGGCTTCTTCGTGTTTGGCCCCCAGATGCTGATCGGCATGGCGGCGGCGGAGTGCTCCCACAAAAACTCGGCGGGAGCGGCTACCGGCTTTGTCGGCCTGTTTGCCTACATGGGGGCGGCGCTGTCGGGCTATCCGCTGGCCAAGGTGATGGAGATCTGGCACTGGAACGGCTTCTTCGTGGTGATCTCGGTGGCGGCGGGCATCTCAGCCCTGCTGCTGCTCCCCTTTCTCAAAGCGCAGGCACCGAGAACCGCTCAAGCGAATGCTGAGTAGCGGGTGGCAGCTGACAAGCTATATCCGGCAAACAGAAACAGCCAGGGCGCGGATCACCGCGCCCTGATTTTATTCCTGAACCTATTCCTGCATCAGGCAGCCTGACAGACCCGGTTCTTTCCTTCCCGCTTGGCCCGATAGAGAGCGTCATCCGCACGGCTGAACAGGCTGTCAAAGTGCCACTCCCCCTGCCAGTGAGCAATACCCATGCTGACGGTGATATGGATCCCCTCTACCTCGCTGGCCGCAAGCTGAACCCGCAGTGACTGACAACGGGCGATCGCCTCCTCTGCGGTGGCATGGCGAAACAGCAGCACAAACTCCTCGCCCCCAAAGCGACTGGTCAATACGCCCTCCAGCTCGCGCAGTGCCAACCCGACCCGCTCCAGCACCCGATCCCCCACCTCATGACCATGCCGATCGTTGATCTGCTTGAAGTCATCCAGATCGAGCACCACCAACGCCCCCTGCTGTGCAGGGCGTCCCCGGGCCAGACGCTCCATAAAACCACGGCGATTGAGTAACCCGGTCAGCGGGTCATGACTGGCCTGATAGCGCAGCTCCAGCGCCCGGTGCTGGTTGCAGAGCAGCAGTACCCCGAAGGTGAGCATGGAGCTACCCACCAGCATGGAGACATAGGGCAACACGTTGAACAACTGACGCTGGAACGGGCTTTCGATCACCTCGCCCCACACGGTAAATATCCGCATCAGGGTCATGGCAATCAGCACCAGATTGAGGCCAATCAGCACCCATACCGCCACCTGATAATCAGGGCGGCCGTGACGCCAGAGCTGCCAGATGATGAGCGAACTGAGCATGAGGAAGGTGGCGCTGCTGATCATCACCCGCACCGCAATCCGGCCATCGATTGCGACCGACCAGGTCATGACGGCGGCAAACAGCAGGATGAATCCCCAGCAGACAGGCCAGCCCGGCGATTGACGGAAGAAACAGCGTTGGGCGACCAGCAGCAACGACACATGAAAAATCAGGAAGACATTGCCCACCCAGGAGCCATAGGGGGTGGGGGTCAGCAGCAGACTGGCAAATCCAGCCTGACCCAGCATGGCAAACAGACTGGACCACCACCAGACCCCGACACCGGGAATATCGTTGTGGGTAACACGAATGATGGTAAGAGTGAGGAAACCGAGACAATAGCCACACAAGGCCATGATCATCAAGGTAAAAATATCCAGCTTAAGCAGTAGTGAGGCGTCCATACCAAAGCCATGCAGAGAGGGTAACTGAGTATATGAGAAGCGTTTGCCAAGACCCAGTACGACTTGATGGTTTTCACAATAAAGCCCGTTCGTTTGCTGACAAACAGAGCAATGCGTGTGATATCCCACCAATGCGTATTCGTCTTAACCCCATAAAAAGCCTCTTACGGAGCCCAACAACACAATAAGAGCCGCAAGCGGCGCCCTGACTTTGTAACAAAATGTCTTGGGGATAATTTGGGCTTGAACCCACTCAATTAGATAGATATGTTGTTTTCGTGTGATTTTATGAATGAAGCCATGAGCAATAAATGTCTCTAACCTGTTGAGTCTTCTGACACAATCTGTTTTTGGTACATTTTTCACTCAACCACTATTCATAGCATCTCATATGGGGCTTTTGTCCCACTCAAGACATTCATCCTGTCTTGCCTGTTGCCGGATGCAGCAGTCTCTTGTGCCACGGAGTCGCACGGGATCAGGTTCAAGGCCGAACACAACATCGACAGAGACGTCACTTATGATCAAAAAACTGATTCTTTCTACCCTGCTGTTTTGCGGGATCGCCACGGCGGCCCCGACCCCTGCCCCCACCTCCACCCTGGATGCCGTGCTCGAACGCGGCGTGCTGCGAGTCGGCTTCGACGCCGGCTATCAACCCTTCGAGATGACCAACAAGCAGGGCCAATACATCGGCTTTGATGTGGATCTCGCCAAGATGGTCGCCAAAGAGATGGGCGTGAAGGTCGAGTTCGTCAACACCGCCTGGGATGGCATCATTCCGGCGCTGCTGACCAACAAGTTCGACGTCATCATGGGCGGCATGACCGTCACTCCCCAGCGCAACCTGCGGGTCAACTTTGCCGATCCCTACATCGTGGTCGGCCAGACCATAGTCCTGCGCAAAGAGAAGGCGGGCGAAATCAAATCCTTCACCGACCTCAACGACCCGAAATACAAGATCGCGGTCAAGCTCGGCACCACCGGCGAGCAGGCAGTCAAGCGCCTGATCCCCAAAGCTACCCTGCTGCAGTTTGAAACCCAGGATGACGCCAAGCTGGAGGTGATCAACGGCAAGGTCGATGCGTTCGTCTATGACCTGCCCTACAACGCTATTTTTGCCTCCCAGAATCAGGGCGCCGTGGTGCACCTCGACAAACCGTTCACCTTCGAGCCACTGGCCTGGGCCATCCGCAAAGGGGATCAGGACACCCTCAACTGGTTTAACAACTACCTGCGCCAGATCAAGGGCGATGGTAGCTACGACCGTCTCTACAAGAAGTGGTTCGAATCCAACGCCTGGCTGAACCAGCTCAAATAACCTCCGGGGGGCGGCACATGCCGCCCCTGCACCACGCAGCTCCCCACACAATAACGAGAAGAGGTTGTGACTGTGCACACACCCAAACCGACAAGACAGATGGAAAAACAGCCCAATCAGCTACTCTGGCATGGGGTTTTCCTGCTGATGCTGCTGGTTGCCGTATTCGGCATCTACAAGGCTGTCCAGTCCGTGGATTACACCTGGCGCTGGGAACGCATTCCCCAATACATCGCCTATCAGGCGGAGCAGAAGAATGTCGCCGAATTTGACGGCACCGTGATGGCGGGCACCAGCGAGGCCGAGAAGGACAAGCTGTTCCTGCAAGACGATCTCGACCCCAATGTGCGGCAAGCCATCGCCAGTACCGGCGTACAAGTCGCCGAAGGGGATACCGTTTTTCGTGGCGATACCCTCGACACCCAACTGAGCTGGACCGCAGGCCCCATCGCCTGGGGCGTCTGGGTCACCGTCAAGCTCTCGCTGGTGGCAGGCATCTTCGCCATCCTGCTCGGTACCCTGGCCGGGCTGGCGCGCCTCTCCCCCAATCCCGCCCTGCGCAATCTGGCGGTCACCTACGTTGAGCTCATCCGCGGCACGCCGCTGCTGGTACAGATCTTCATCGTCTACTTCTTTATCGGCACCGTGCTGAACCTCGACCGCTTCACCGCCGGGGTCGCCGCGCTGGCGGTCTTTACCGGCGCCTATGTGGCGGAGATCGTCCGCGCCGGTATCAGCTCCATCCACAAGGGGCAGATGGAGGCGGGCCGCAGCCTGGGTATGACCTCCGCCCAGACCATGCGCTATGTCATTCTGCCGCAGGCGTTCAAGCGGGTACTGCCACCGCTGGCGGGCCAGTTCATCAACCTCATCAAGGACTCCTCGCTGGTCTCGGTTATCTCCATCACCGATCTGACCAAGGCGGGGCGCGAGGTGGTGAGCTCCACCTTCAGCCCGTTCGAGGTATGGTTCACCGTGGCCCTGCTCTATCTGGTGCTGACCGGCACCCTCTCTTTCCTGGTACGCCGTCTCGAGGTGAAATATGCACGCAGCAACTGACCCCATCATCAAGGTGCCACAGGCGTCGAGATGTGCAGTCATCACCGGCACCCCCTTCGCCTTCCCGGTTCGTTTTCTGGAGGTGAAATATGCGCGCAGTAACTGATCCCATCATCAAAGCGCAACAGGCATCGAGAAGTGCAGCCATCACCGGCACCCCCTTCGCCTTCCCGGTTCGTTTTCTGGAGGCGAAATATGCGCGCAGCAACTGATCCCATCATCAAAGCGACCGGCGTTGAGAAGTTCTACGGCAGCGAAGTGCATGCCCTGAAAAATGTCAGCACCGAGGTGGCCGAAGGGGAAGTGGTGGTGATCGTCGGCCCCAGCGGCTCGGGCAAATCGACCTTCCTGCGCACCCTCAACCAGCTGGAGACCATCAACGACGGCAATATTGTGGTCGACGGCATCTGCCTGACCGAGCCGGGCGATGTCAACAAGCTGCGGGAAGAGGTGGGCATGGTGTTCCAGTCCTTCAACCTCTTCCCCCACCTGACGGTGCTGGATAACATCTGCCTCGCTCCGCAGAAGGTGCGTGGCCTGTCGCGCCGTGAGGCCGAAGACAGAGCCAAGGCGCTGCTGCTGAAAGTGGGGCTATCCAACAAGGCCAAGAGCTACCCCTCCCAGCTCTCCGGCGGTCAGCAACAGCGGGTGGCCATTGCCCGGGCGCTCGCCATGCAGCCACGCATCATGCTGTTTGACGAGCCCACCAGTGCGCTGGATCCCGAAATGGTGGGGGAAGTGCTGGATGTGATGAAGGGGCTCGCCCGCGAGGGAATGACCATGGTGGTGGTGACCCACGAGATGGGCTTTGCCCGAGAAGTGGCGGATCGGGTGCTCTTTATGGAGAGTGGCGAACTGCTGGTGGATGAAAAACCCGCCGACTTCTTCGACAATCCCCCCTCCCCGCGTCTGCGCCAGTTCCTGAGTCAGGTGCTGTAGCCAACACGCTCTTCTGGATAAACGAAGAGGGACCGCAGGGTCCCTCTTTTTGTACTTGACGCTGGAGCAGACTCAACCCAGCTGAACCCGAGTCCCCATCTCATCGGCTCAGCGCGGGGACTTTCCCAGATAGCGCTCCACGATCACTTTCACCCCGTCACGTTTCTTGAGCTCATAGAGCTCTTTGTCAAACTGTTCGATAAAGGCCTGTTTGTAGGGATACTCCCCCTTGCGGCTATAGCCGAGGAACCCCTGCTCCTTGCTGAGCACCGGCCCCTGTTTGAGTAGAGACATATCGGCCACCGCCAGTTGTTCTCCCTTGATCATGTTCAGCAGTTCATAAAGCAGGGAAAGGCGGTCATTGATGGTGCAATCGACCCGACCGCGGACAATCTTGAGCAAGTTCTCCCGATTGCTTTTCACCTCCTCCACGTCGATCTGCTTCTCCTTCACCGCCTGCCAGAAGGCATCTCCGCCGACAGCAAAGCCGGCGTTCATACCAAAGCGCAAACCGTGATAGTCGAGCGGAAACCTGGCCTGCGGGGTATTGACCGCAACACTGGCGCCGCACATCACCACCAGCTCCTCGTCGAGCATCGGTTGGGAGTAAGGCCACATCCAGGGACGACTGTCGGGCTGGTAGTAAGGCGGAAAGATGGCGAAGGCGGTCCCCTGCTCCACCATGCTCAGACCACGCCGCCACGGCATCGGCTTGAGCACCACCTCATAGTCAGGCATGGCAGAGGTCACCTCGCGGATAATATCGGCATAGATCCCCCTGACCTCCTCCCCCTCCTGCCAGGAGTAGGGGGGATAGTTGGCATCGGCCAAAATTTCAACACGGGTTTTGGCCTGGGCCATCATGCACAACCCCAGCAACAAGCAACACCAGACGCGCATAAGCCAGCACCTTCTGAAAAAGCCTGCATCAAGCATAGCCATCCGCCGCACCTTCCTCTGCTGCCGCGCCATATTTCATGCCATCTCTTCGTTGGCAGAAAAATGTTAATGAAATATTAAAACCATCCTTTATGCTGGAGAGCAATTGCTCTGAATGGATGGCCGCATATGGATGTGCAACTGCTTCTGCTCTACCTCTCCCCGGTTTTTCTGGCCTTTATCGGCTGGGAGATGCTCTACCTGCGCAAACATGGCGCGGCCTTTCCCACCGCCACCTACCAGTGGCGGGATCTGTTCGCCAACGCCGCCCTGGCCTTGATGCACCAGGGGGGCGATGCGCTGGCGGCCATCGCCATTGCTTATCTGTATGACACCCTCTGGGGCTGGCGATTGTTCGACATCGACCTCACCTTCTGGAGCGTATTGCTGCTGTTCCTGTTGCAGGATCTCTGTTACTGGCTGTTCCACTTCACCAGCCACCATGTGCGCTGGCTGTGGGCCTCCCACGTGGTGCATCACAGCTCGGAGCGGCTCAACCTCTCCACTGCTTTTCGTCAGAGCCTGATGTATCCGATCTCCGGCATGTGGTTGTTCTGGATCCCGATGATTGTCATCGGCTTCCCGCCCGAGGCGGTGGTCGCCACCGTGCTGCTGAGCCTCGGTTTCCAGTTCTTCGTCCACACCCAGGTGGTGGGCAAACTCGGCTGGCTGGAGTGGATCTTCAACACCCCCTCCCACCACAGGGTGCACCACGCCAGCAACGCCAAGTACATAGACCGCAACTTCGCCGGGGTGCTGATCATCTGGGATCGGCTGTTTGGCACCTTTGTCGAGGAAGACCCGGCCGAGCCATGCCGCTTCGGCATCACCAAGCCGATCCACAGCTTCAACCCCCTCACCCTCACCTTCCATGAGTGGCGCGACATGCTGCGTGACGCCCGTGGCCTGCCCTGGCGACAAAAACTCGCGGTGCTGTTTGGCAAACCGGCCGGGCCTGCCAGCAGCTGAGCCTTCGCCCCGGATAGCAAGTCCCTGATAACCAACCCCTGATAACAAGAGAGCGCCACTGTGGCGCTCTCTTTTATGGTCAGCCATATGTTCGATATCAGAGATGGGCGAACGACCAGACGGCGGGGATCAGGCTCAGCAAGGTCACTCCGGCCAACAGCCGCTCGCGGCCACTCAGGCAAAGATCTGTGCCCAGCTGACGGCGGCTGTAGAGAAACAGCAGCAGACCCGGCCCGTAGAGCAGTAAGGAGAGCAGCAGATACTCCACCCCGGCGGCATAGAGCAGCCAGAAGCCGTAACCGCTCGACACCAGTGCTACCGCCCGCATCAGACCGCGGCCCTGCCCGCCCTCCCCCTTCTTGCTGAACGAGAGCTTGAGCAGAAACAGCCCGATCAGCAGGTAGGGCACCAGGATCATCGAGGTGGAGATAAGCAGCAGGCTGGTGTAGCCCTTGCCGAGCAGCCACACCAGCAGCAGGCAAGTCTGCACCGTCAAGCTGGTGAGCCAGAGCGATGCGATAGGCGTCCCATTGCGGTTCTGGCGCCGGAAGATGGCGGGAAACGCGCCGTGGCGGGCTGCGCTGAACGGCACCTCCGCCGAGAAGAGGGCCCAGCTCACGTAGGAGGCAAGCACCGAGACAATAAGGCCGACACTGATGAGCAGCTTGCCCCAGGAGCCGGTCATCTGGGCCATCAGCCCTGCCATGGAGGGGTTGGGCAGCGCTGCGAGCTCGGGCCGACTCAATATTCCGAGCGCCAGCACCGAGATAAGCACATAGAGCAGCAGCGCCAATAGCACCCCAAGCACGGTGGCCGTGCCCACATCCCGCCGGTTTCGGGCGCGGGCCGACAACACCGCCGCCCCCTCGATACCGGTGAAGACCCAGAGAGTGATCAGCATGGTATTGCGCACCTGCTCGGAGACCGGCACCGCTAGGGTGCTGCCCTGCTGATCCGCCGCGAAGGTGACCGGATCGAACCAGTAGCAGGCGAACAGGATAAACAGCAGCAGCGGCAGGCTCTTGGCCAGGGTCGCCACCAGATTGAACAGCGCCGCCTGCTGCACGCCGCGGGCCACCAGCAGGTGCACCGCCCAAAGGATGCAGGACTCGCCGACAAACGCTGCCAGGGTATTGCCATCACCAAACCAGATCTGCTCGGGGGTATCGATAAAGCTGCCCAGCGCCGCAAAGGCGATGACCAGATAGCCCACCACACCGATGGTGGCACAGAGCCAATAACCCCAGGCGGAGAAGAAGCCCACCAGATCGCCAAAACCGGCGCGGGCGTAGCTGTAGATACCGCCGTCGAGATCCGGTCTGAGTCGCGACAGATAGAGAAAACTCATGGCGAGCGCCAGGATGCCCACACCCGTCACGCCCCAGCCGATCAGCACGGCGCGGGCGCCTGCCACCTCGGCCATGTTCTGGGGCAGGCTGAAAATCCCCGCCCCCACCATGGAGCTGAATACCAGCGCGGTGAGGGACCAGAGCCCAATCTTGCTCTCTTTCATGGGTGATCCTTAGCGCAACCGGCGGCTCAGCGCCTGAATATGCTCGGGGCCGATACCGCAGCAACCGCCGATCAAATTCGCCCCGGCCGCGCGCCAGCGCTCGGCCCAGCCAAGGTAATCCAGCGGCCCCAGATCGGCGCGGATCTCGTCCAGCCCATCGTTGGCGGTGGCCTCTTTGGGCTGCGGCGGGAAGGCGTTGGCATAGGCACCGAGGCGAATGTCTGCGCGGCCCAGCGCCTGCAATCGGGTGCGGGCAACCTCGAGAGCCCCCTCGATCACCTCGGGCTGACAGCAGTTGAACAGGATGGCATCGACTCCAGCCGCCACCAGCATGGTCACCGCATCGGCCACCCGTTCGCCGGAGCGCAGTCGCGGCTCGTTGCCCGGCGCCTCATCTTCCAGCGTGAAGGAGACCCAGAACGGCTTGCCATCGTCAGGCAACAGCGCTTTCAGGGCCAGTGGCTCGGCAATCAGGCTCATGGTCTCGGCCAGCCAGATATCCACATAAGGGGATAGCGCCCGAATAAGCGGCGTTGCCAGCTCGCTCACCCGGTCCGCCTTGAACAAGTCGGCACGGTAGGAGCCAAACAGCGGTGGCAGAGAACCCGCCACCTGCACGGCGCCCTTCTGCTCGTCAGCCACCTCACGGGCTAGCTGACCAGCCAGCGCTGCCAACCCCTCCCCGTCGGCATAGAAACGCTCATCGCCGATATGAAACGGCACCAGCGCATAGCTATTGGTAGTAATGACCCTGGCACCGCTCGCCACATAGGCCTGATGCACGTCACGCACCGTCTCTGGCGCCTCCATCAAGGCCAGCGCCGACCATTCGGGCTGACGAAACGGTGCCCCCCGCCTTGCCAACTCGCGCCCCATGCCCCCATCCAGCACCCACAATTCCCTGGTTTCCATCTGTCGTGTCTCTTTGTTTTATGCGTTGTTTATTTGCGTATTTATCTGTTTGTTTTGTTGATCTGCGGTTTCACGCTGAATCGCTGCAGATCGTCCTGCTTCATTCTGCGAAGCCCTTTTATTATTAAGCCATAAAAACATATAGATGTTTAGATGTCCAAAACAAGATAAAGCAAAGCGCCACGGGCGGCAATCAGTATCAGCAGAAATCAGCGTGCAA
Organism: Aeromonas sp. 600479; assembly: GCF_049175515.1. Classification (NCBI taxonomy): domain Bacteria; kingdom Pseudomonadati; phylum Pseudomonadota; class Gammaproteobacteria; order Aeromonadales; family Aeromonadaceae; genus Aeromonas; species Aeromonas sp. 600479. The sequence goes on along the minus strand of NZ_JAAKVF010000017.1, from coordinate 84,094 downwards.
ACGGCGAGGCAAACGCAGAAATGCAAGAGGCCACCCGAAGGTGGCCTCATCACTATCTTGATCCGCTGGCGACTTAACGCCCAGCCAGCACGCGTTTGATCTGCTTGACCCAGTCGGAGACCCGCCCCTGCTGTGGCAAACCGCGCCAGATCTGCTCCCATTGGGCAGGGCTGAGCGGACGACCGAGGCGACGCTGTACGCCTGCATAGAGGTAGTCATGGGCCGTGGTGGCCGCATGCTCGGAGGTGAGGAATTTGGAGACCGGATCGGTCAACCGCACATCCCGCATGCCGAGCAGCGGATAGTCGTTGTGCACCGCCGCCAGCATGGTCTCGCGCATGGCGGACTCGATGTAGCCACGGGCAAACAGGGCGGTCACCGACTCCAGCGATCCCTGATCCGGGCCGTGGTACTGCTCATCAAAGACCGGGCTCGGCTCGGCCATGCCACTTTGTACCACCGCATCGGGATCCGGCTGCGGCACGACCACGGCAGGCTTGGGGGTTACCGGCTTGGCTGCCACTGTGGCTTTGCGCGGCGCACTCTGACTACAGGCACACAGTGCCAGGGCGAGCGCGACACAGGCCAGCGCACGGGAATGAGACTGCATCTTCATGACTCTTATGTCGCTCCTTTTACGATTCCTGAGCTGGCTTCTCGGCCACAGCCGGTTCGACCCGGGTAACCAGCAGCTGATCAATCTTGTAACTGTCGATATCGACCACTTCGAACTTGTAACCGGCGTATTTGACCGAGTCAGTGCGTTTGGGGATCTTGCGCAGCATATACATGATAAAGCCGGCGATGGTCTCGTAGTTCTGGTTCTCGGGGAACTCTTCGATATCGAAGGCGCGCATCACGTCGGAGATGGGGGTGACCCCGTCCACCAGCCAGGAGTTCTCGTCGCGCTGGACGATCTGCTCTTCCACCACGTGGGTCGCCCACTCACCCATGACGGTGCTCATCAGGTCGTTCATGGTGACAATCCCCACCACCAGCGCGTACTCGTTCATCACCACGGCAAAGTCGCCACGATGATTCTTGAAGTACTCCATCGCCTCATAGAGGTTCAGGGTATCGGGGATGATGATGACGTTCTGCACCAGGTTGCCACCGATCAGGTCGATGCTCTGGCCGCCGATAACGCGGATCAGCAGCTCTTTGGCATCGACAAAGCCCTTGATGCTGTCGAGGTTGTGGTCACAGACCAGAAACTTGTTGTGGGGATGCTCGGCGATCTTGGCCTTGATGCTCTCTTCGCTCTCTTGCAGGGTGAAGTAGATGAGGCTCTCGCGGGCCGTCATGGCAGAGGTGACACCAAGGGACTGCAACTCGAACACGTTCTCGATGAGCTGATGCTCCTCGCGCTGGATAACCCCCGCCTCGGCACCGGCATCCATCACCGCATAGATATCATCGGAGGTGATCTCGTCGTTGCGCACCGTGGAGACGCGCATCAGACGGAACAGGGAGTTGGCCAACCCGTTGAAGATCCACACCAGCGGCATCAACACGGTGACGAAGAAGAGCATGGGGCGCACCACCACCACGGCAATCTGCTCGGGCATGGTCATGGCCAGACGCTTGGGCATCAGATCGGCGATCAGGATAAACATGCCGGTGACAAACACGAAGGAGGCACCGGAGCTGATCTCGCCAAGCCAGGGACCCTGGTAGAACTGAGAGACAATCCCCTTGATGGCGGGGTTGAGGGCAGACTCACCCAGGATACCGCCCAGAATGGCGACGGTATTGAGGCCAATCTGCACCACGGTGAAAAAGTTGCCCGGCTGGGCCTGCAAGGCCAGCACCTTTTCGGCCTGGCGATTACCTTCATCCGCCATCACCTGCAATTTGATTTTGCGAGACGCGGCGAGAGAAATCTCGGAGAGGGAGAAGAACACACTGCCGCCAACCAGCAGCATTAAAAAGAACAAACTATCGGCAAAACTCATGATTAACCTATTGCTACACCCGCCTTAGCACAAGACGGCAAACTGGGCCCGGGAGACCGGACCGTGAGCCCATCCGGGACTCACACAGGGGGAGTATTCTATCAGAAAACAGCCAGTTGGGGGCTTTATCTTACTCCGACCAGTTATGCAACAAAAAAGGCGCTTCACGCGCCTTTTTATTCACTTCCGGTTAGCCCTTGCCCAGCAGGGTACCCAGATCATCCGCCTTGGTGTGGCGCACATCCTTGCCTTTCACGTAGTAGACGATGTACTCGCAGATGTGCTGGCAGCGATCGCCGACCCGCTCGATGGCCCGCGCCGCCCACAGGACGTTGAGCACCTGGGGGATGGTGCGGGGATCTTCCATCATGTAGGTCATCAGCTCGCGAATGATGGACTCGTACTCGCGGTCTACCTTGTCATCTTCCTTGTAGACCGCCAGCGCCGCATCCAGATCCATGCGGGCGAAGGCGTCGAGCACATCGTGCAGCATCTTGATGGTACGACGGCCCATGTTCTCCAGAGACACCAGCGGCGGCTGCGGCTTGTTGGCGTTGTCGGTCAGCATGCGGGCGATCTTGTCGGCCACGTCGCCAATGCGCTCCAGATCGGTGATGGTCTTGATGATGGCCATCACCAGTCGCAGGTCGGAGGCTGTCGGCTGACGCTTGGCGATGATGCGGGTGCACTCCTCGTCGATCGCCACTTCCATGGCGTTGACCTTGTGGTCGTTGGCCACGATTTTGCGGGCCGCATCGAGATCCTGATCGTGGATCGCTGCGATGGCGTCGGTGAGCTGCTGCTCCACCAGACCGCCCATCACCAGCACCTGGTTGCGCACGCTCTCTAGCTCGGCATTGAACTGACCGGAGATGTGTTTATTGAGGTTCATATTGTCCATACAAATAATCCTTGATTGCTCCGATTATGCCTTAGCCGTTGAACCGACTGCCAATCTGTTTGCTGAGATTCATCCTCTCCTCTCCTTAGCCGTAACGACCGGTAATGTAATCTTCGGTCTTTTTCTTGGCCGGGGTGGTGAAAATGGTGTTGGTATCCGAGTACTCGATAAGCTCGCCCATATACATGAAGGCGGTCTGATCCGACACTCGCGCAGCCTGTTGCATGTTGTGGGTCACGATCACCACGGTGAACTGGCTCTTGAGCTCGTTGATCAGCTCCTCGATGGTCAGGGTGGAGATGGGGTCGAGCGCCGAGGTCGGTTCATCGAGCAGCAACACTTCCGGCTCAATGGCGATGGCACGGGCAATCACCAGACGCTGCTGCTGACCACCGGAGAGACCGAAGGCGTTGTCATGCAGACGATCCTTCACCTCGTCCCACAGGGCCGCACCGCGCAGAGAGCGCTCGGCGGCCTCATCCAGGGTACGGCGATCATTGATCCCCTGCAGGCGCAGACCATAGACCACGTTCTCGTAGATGGACTTGGGAAACGGGTTCGGGCGCTGGAACACCATGCCCACCTGACGGCGCAGGGCAGAAACATCGACGCTCTTGTCATAGATGTTGTGGCCGTGCAGCTGAATTTCCCCCTCGATGCGGCAGATCTCCACCAGATCGTTCATCCGGTTGATGCAGCGCAGCAGGGTCGATTTACCACAGCCTGACGGGCCGATAAAGGCGGTCACCTGCCCTTTGGGGATCTTCATGTTGACGTTGAACAACGCCTGCTTGCTGCCGTAGTACAGGTTGAGATCCTTCACCTCCAGCGCGGTCTGCTCCGGGGTCAGGTTGAGCAGGTCCAGCGCGGTGTGCTGGGTAGACGTGGTCGTTACGTTGATCATCTGTTACCTCAAAATCTATCTGGAGTGGCCGGACAGCTGCCGGCGCCCCTCACGTATTGGTGCAGAGAGATGGCGGCTCGCGCTCGGCCGCCCCTCTGTTATCTCACTCTTGTATCACTCAAGAGGCGCCGGATTAATGCTCCAGCGACCGGAATTTCTCGCGCAAGTGGTTACGAATACCGATAGCGGTCAGGTTCAGACCCACGATCACCGTCACCAGCAGGAAGGAGGTGGCGTAGACCAGCGGGCGGGCAGCCTCAACGTTGGGGCTCTGGAAGCCGACGTCATAGATGTGGAAGCCCAGGTGCATGAACTTGCGCTCCACATGCAGATACGGGAAGTTGCCATCCATCGGCAGGGTCGGTGCCAGTTTTACCACCCCCACCAGCATCAGCGGCGCCACTTCACCGGCTGCACGGGCAATCGCCAGAATAAGGCCGGTCATGATGGCCGGACTCGCCATCGGCAGCACGATGCGCCAGAGGGTTTCGGCCTGGGTCGCGCCCAGTGCCAGCGAGCCCTGACGGATGGTGCTCGGGATCCGCGCCAGCCCCTCTTCGGTGGAGACAATCACCACCGGCAGGGTCAGGATGGCCAGGGTCAGCGCCGACCAGATCACGCCGGGTGAACCAAAGGTTGGGCTCGGCAGCGCTTCCGGGTAGAAGAGGCGGTCGATGCTGCCCCCCAGGGTGTAAACGAAGAAGCCCAGACCAAACACGCCGTAGACGATGGAGGGCACGCCCGCCAGGTTGATCACCGCAATGCGAATGATCTTGGTCAGACTGTTCTTACCCGCGTATTCGTGCAGGTAGACTGCCGCCACCACCCCCAGCGGGGTCACGATGATCGCCATCAGGAACACCATGAACACAGTGCCGAAGATAGCCGGGAACACCCCGCCCTCGGTGTTGGCTTCACGGGGATCGTCAGAGACAAACTTGCCGATCTGGTGGAACCAGTGACCCACCTTGGCCAGCAGGCTCATGTCGTTGGGCCATACCACGTCCAGTACCTTGGACATCGGCATGGTCACCAGCTCGCCACGCATATCCTTGACGGTAATGGCGTCGCGGTCCGCTTGGCTACGCAGGGAGAAGAGCTCTTTTTCCAGCACTTGATAGCGATCGTTGAGGGCCTTACGCTCGCTGGCCAGTTCGGCTTTGAGCTGATCGGTCAGCTTGTCATCCAGCTCGGCCTTGCGCTCTTTCAGGCGCAGCCGCTCCAGTTGATAGTTGATGCTGCCGATGTCCCCTTTTTGCAGATCGTTGGCCTGTTCTGAAAGGGCATTGGCTCGCGCCAGCACCCGCTGCAGGGCAGGATGCAGATCAGAGGTGAGCTCGCGGCCATCCTCTTTCACCCCGACGATATAGCCATAGAAGTTGCCGTTGGTGGCACGCTCAACCATGGCCAGCTCAGCCGGCTGGCTCTGGGACTTGATGTCCGTCTCCAGCACCCAGCGAAAATCGAGGTCAACGAACTCACGGTTGCCGGTCTTGACCAGATAGCGGGTCAGCAGCTCGCGCTCTTCCCCTTCCAGTGGCAGACCTGCGGCGCGCAGTCGCTCCACCGGAACCTGCTCGCGATCGTTGATCTCGCCGATCAGTACGCTCTTGTTGCCGCTGGCATCTTCCAGCTGCCACTCATAGATGGGGTGCGGCCAGAAGTAGACCAGACCACGCCAGCCGATCAGCAGCAGCAGACCCAGTACCGCCACCAGACTCAGGCTGACGGCACCGCCGGTCATCCAGATCCAGGGAGCCCCTGATTTAAACCACTTACCCATTGTCGATTCCTTGTCCATTACAGAGTCGCCCCTTACATCGAGCTGTATTTTTCACGCAACCGCTGACGGACAAACTCGGCCAGGGTGTTGAACAAAAAGGTGAACACAAACAGGACGAAGGCCGCGAGGAACAGTACCCGATAGTGGGAGCTGCCCACTTCCGATTCCGGCATCTCCACCGCGATGTTGGCGGCGAGGGTGCGCAGCCCCTGGAACATGGAGAAGTCCATGATGGGGGTGTTGCCGGTAGCCATCAGCACGATCATGGTCTCGCCCACGGCGCGCCCAAGGCCCATCATCACCGCAGAGAAGATGCCCGGGCTGGCGGTGAGGATCACCACCCGGCTCAGGGTCTGCCACGGGGTGGCCCCCAGCGCCAGCGAGCCCTGAGTCAGATGCTTGGGCACCGAGAAGACTGCATCTTCAGCGATGGAGAAGATGGTGGGGATGACCGCGAAGCCCATGGCGATACCGACCACCAGCGAGTTGCGCTGGTCAAACTTGATGCCCATTTCGTGAGTCAGCCAGATGCGCGAATCGCCGTGCATAAAGGCATTCTCGATGAGCGGGCTCAGGGCGAAGGCCCCCCAGCCAATCAGCAGCAGCACCGGGATCAGCAGGATGGCGTGCCACCCTTCAGGCAGCCAGGACTTGCCGCGCTCCGGCAGATAGTTCCAGAGCAGTGCAGTCAGCAGCATCCCCATCGGCAGCAATATCAGCAGCAGGATCACCCCGGGCAACGCACCCTCGATGATGGGCGCCAGCCACAGACCCGCCAGGAAGCCCAGGATAACGGTCGGCAGCGCCGCCATGATCTCGACCGTCGGCTTGACGTATTTGCGCAGCCCCGCCGACATGAAGTAGGCGGTATAGATGGCACCGGCCACGCCGAGCGGCACAGCAAACACCATGGCGTAGAAAGAGGCTTTCAGCGTACCGAATACCAGCGGCACCAAACTCAGCTTGGCTTCAAAGTCGTTGCTGGCGGAGGTGGATTGCCACACATACTGGGGCTCCGGATAGCCTTCATACCACACCTGTTGCCAGAGGGCAGACCAGGTCACTTCGGGGTGTTCGTTCTCCACCGAGAAGAGCTTGAAGGTATTCCCTTGCTGCATCAGCAACAGGTTGTGACGGGGGGATATGGCCAGAGCAGAGAGTTCGCCCCCTTCCACCGTCTCGGTCAGCAGCTTGGTCTCGCCGGTGGCGTGGAAGAAGCTGATGATGCCGTCCTTGTCGGCACTGATGAAGCCTTTGCGAAAGTGCTCGGGAGTCAGCAGATCCACTGCGCCATCACCCTTGAAGTCACGAATTTGGGTGAACTGGCGTTTGCCATCCTTCGCCACTTCGAACCACTGGGAGATGACGCCGTTGTCATTACCCACCAGCAGTGAAGAGGCGCCGGAGAGCAGCTGAACCCGGGTCACATTGGCGTTGGGTGCATTGATCTCCAGCACGTTGCGCAGGGAGATTTCGCTCAGGTTATGAATGTCATAGACGGAGAGACGATTACCCTCGCGCACGAACAGGATCCGCAGATTGGGGGTCAGCAACATCTGATCCACATGGCGCGGCAGGGACGGAATGGTGTAGTTCTCACTGCTCCACTCAATCTCCCCGGAGATGAAGTTCTCCTCACCGCTCATCACAGTCATCACGCCACGACCATCTTCGGTCACGGCGGCGGTCGCCATCTTGTCCTTGGTGGCTTCGAACACCATCAGTTGCAGCGCCTTCCCTTGCGGGTCGATCACCACCGGCTCTTCGCCGAAGGGATATTGCAGGCTGGGCTCAATCACCCGAACATCGTTGGGATAGGAAACCTTGAACGCTGGCTGGACGACCTGCGCCTTGCCATCGGCAAAGCCGTAAGCAATCAGCCGCTGGCCCGGTGCCGGGGTCGCTACCGTGGTGATGTCACCAGCAACCTGAGCCTGACCCAGTGACTGGCCGACCTTGATCTTGTCATCTCCCTGCACCGTAAAGAAGTTGACCTGCCCCTTATCGCTGAAGCGATAGCCGATCTCGTTCTGCTCTTCCACGCCGAGCCAGGCGGTCTTCCCTGCGGCAGGCAGGGTAAACGAGGCGGTCTGCTCCATGGAGGCGCCATTGAAGATGGGTTTCACCACATAGAGCAGATAAAAGAAGATGAGCAGCAGCGCCACCAGTACCAGGGCTCCGCCTGTGGTGACGCCATATTTGGCCAATTTATCCTTGATCCGGCGTTTTCTACTGCCCGCCATGACCAGGTTTAACGATTCCGATGACATGCAAGACCTCAATGTAAGCTAGGCTTCGCGGCATTATATGGCGGTTGCATGACAGTTTTGTTACATCGAGAGTGCTTTAACAGAGGTTGTTAACGGAAAAATGGGCGGGGATCCTTTCGAAGGAAGATGGACGCAATATATTGTTTATAAAGGGATATTTATGAGGATAATCAGCAAGGGCAGCCTGCGCTGCCCCCGAATGATTCAGGAAAGGGTATCGTTTGATTGTTGCAGCGCCAGTTTGGCCGCCTTTTTTTCGGCGCGGCGGCGCTTGAAGAAGGCCGACAACTGAGCCGAGCAGGCATCGGCCAGCACGCCGCCGGTCAGCTCGACTCTATGATTGTGGCGCGGGTCCTGCAAGATCTCGAACACCGACCCCGCGGCACCGGTCTTGAGATCTCGGGCGCCGTAAACCACCCGCTTGACCCGGCTATGGATCAGCGCACCGGCACACATACAGCAGGGCTCCAGCGTCACATAAAGAGTGGTGTCGAGCAGGCGGTAGTTCGCCAGCTGCTTGCCCGCCGCCCGGATTGCCATCACCTCGGCATGGGCACAGGCATCGTGTTCGCTGATGGAGCGGTTCCACCCCTCTCCCACCACCTGACCATCCAGCACCAGTACGGCACCGACCGGGATCTCGCCAATCCCTTCGGCCCGGGCGGCCAATGCCATGGCATGGCGCATCCACTGTTCGTCCTGCTCGGTTTGGCTCTGTGCCTGACTCGGTATTTCTGGGACCTCTGATGGTTTCACGCCCATCCCCTCTTTATATTGTTCAATTGTGCTGTTTACATTCCAGCTATCCATACCTGTCAGATGAATCCATAGATAGCAGGCATGATAGCTCGCAGTGACAGGGCGGCGATTATGCCAAATCTGCACGTCAGACCCAAGCCGCATCCCAACTGAGCAATAAAGAAGCAATCGGCATCTCTATGATAAAAAAGGAGTTGCACCCGTTTGGCCATGCTATTAGACTTCCTCCCCGTCAGCCGAGTCTGACTCCGTCGGTGTGTAGCGCAGCCAGGTAGCGCATCTGCATGGGGTGTAGAGGGTCGGAGGTTCGAATCCTCTCACACCGACCATTTTCCCCGAGAATAGCCCAGTCAAACGACTGGGCTATTTTTTTGCCTACGATTTATCCTCCTGACAACGCCAGCCTACCAAGAACAAAAAACACTCAGAACCACTTGAATCTTTTTGCCGAACTCATTAAGATGCGCAACTTTCCGCCGGTAGACAACACAGGGAGGTGGAAACACGAGTGAAGGGATCACTGTCCGGCTTGCGTGCAACACAGGACCAGGCATGAACCAGAACACCGATTTCGCACCCGCCATTACGCTTTATTCCGTTCCTCACGACACCCCTTGCCACACCGAAAGCGAAAATGAACAGGTCATCCAGCTGGATGTGATCGATCTTGCCGAACCGGATGATGACTATTGAGCCCGGCCAGATGGCCGCTCAATCACTGGGGCATCGCCTGTTCAACACACTCAGTTTCACACCCTTGGCGAGAAATCTGCAAAAAACGACAAACTGCTAATTCTATCAAGGATGGCAGTATTATTGACTAATGCGTCTCCCTCTTCCCTCCCCGGCATCCCCCCCGACAATTGATACAAACCTACGTTATTGCGCTTCACTTTCCATCGTTGCAACCGCTGGTGCCAACAGAGCCTGCATCACCACACCAAGTTTAAAACGCACGTTCACCAACTAGATCTAGCAATAGCAAAACATTCATTGCCACATTCAAACGCACTTTATACGGCTGTTTTGGCAAAGCCTGGAGTTAGGTCGGGATTTGTTTTTGCATTTGTAATTTTATTACGTAATAAGTTACAGAGCGAGGGGCAAGGTAACGGCCCAAATTAGCCGTTGTCAGATGGGAAAAAGCAGGAGCATAACCATCTGCGTAGAGTTTTTACACCAACCAAATAAAGCAATAAAAAACATCAACTTAACTATATCAAAAAAACAGGCGTTTAAAAAAACTGTTGACGTAATCAACAATATTTCGCACCTTATCAATCGTGTTATCCCGTTGTTGCGGGAACGTTTCAGGAACAGGGATTCGACTTTAGTCGTAGTTAGTAAGTTCAAAATGTAATTCTCAAAGGAGTGAACCTTATGTCAGCACCGGCTCAGACCCACTGCAGCGCCCGCCTTCGCATCCAGGGCGAGATGCTGCCCGAATACGCGCAAATTCTGACGCCGGACGCGGTGGCTCTGGTCTCCGAACTGGTGGAACGTTTTGCTCCCCAAAGAGGGGAATTGCTGAAACAACGTGTGGCACGTCAGGCCCGTATCGATGGTGGCGAGCTGCCGGACTTCCTGCCGGAAACCGCCCACATCCGTGAAGGTGACTGGACCATTCGCGGCATTCCTGCCGACCTGCAAGACCGCCGTGTGGAGATCACAGGCCCGGTCGAGCGCAAGATGGTGATCAACGCCCTCAACGCCAACGTCAAGGTGTTCATGGCGGATTTCGAGGATTCACTGGCACCCGCCTGGAACAAGGTGATCGAGGGCCAAATCAACCTGCGCGATGCGGTCAACGGCACCATTTCTTACACCAGTCCGGAAGGTAAGGCTTATACCCTGAACCCCAATCCGGCCGTCCTCATTTGCCGGGTGCGCGGTCTGCACCTGCCGGAAAAACATGTCACCTTCGATGGCGAACCCATCCCAGGCGGCCTGTTCGATTTTGCCCTCTACTTCCTGCACAACTATCAGGCGCTGCTGGCCAAAGGCTCGGGCCCCTACTTCTACGTGCCCAAGTTGCAGAGCCATCTGGAAGGGCGTTGGTGGAGCGAGGTGTTCGCCTGGACCGAGGACAAGTTCGGTCTGCCCCGTGGCACCATTAAGGCCACCGTGCTGATTGAAACCCTGCCAGCCGTATTCGAGATGGATGAGCTGCTCTATCAGATGAAGGATCACATCGTTGCGCTGAACTGCGGCCGCTGGGACTACATCTTCAGCTATATCAAAACCTTGAAGAACCATCCGGATCGGGTACTACCTGATCGTCAGGTGGTGACCATGGACAAGCCGTTCCTCTCCGCCTACTCGCGGCTGCTGATCAAGACCTGCCACAAGCGCGGAGCGCTGGCGATGGGCGGTATGGCGGCCTTTATTCCGGCCAAGGATGCCGCCGTCAACGAGCAGGTCTTCGCCAAGGTCAAAGCGGACAAGGAGCGCGAAGCCAACAACGGCCACGATGGCACCTGGGTCGCCCACCCTGGCCTGGCCGATACCGCCATGGCGGTGTTCAATGCCACCATTGCGGCTGGTGCCAAGAACCAGATCGGCGTGCTGCGTGAGCAGGATGCCCCCATCACCGCCGCCGACCTGCTGGCACCCTGTGAGGGCGAGCGCACCGAGGCGGGGATGCGCACCAATATCCGGGTTGCCCTGCAATATCTGGAGGCCTGGATCAACGGCAACGGCTGCGTGCCCATCTACGGTCTGATGGAAGATGCCGCCACCGCCGAGATCTCCCGTACCTCCATCTGGCAGTGGATCCGCCACGGCAAGAGCCTGTCGAATGGCAAGGTGGTGACCAAAGAGCTGTTCCGCCAGATGCTGGCCGAGGAGCTGGAGGTGGTCAAAGCCGAGGTGGGCGCCGCACGCTGGCAAGCAGGACGCTTTGCCGAGGCGAGTGAACTGATGGAAGAGATCACCTGCGCCGACACCCTGATCGATTTTCTGACGCTGCCCGGTTACGAGCGGCTCTGAATCACGGGCCCCCAGCGGGGCTCGCCAATAACAAGTCAATGGAAACGTGAAATCAATGAAAGAGGGAACTGATATGGCACTGACCCGTGAGCAACAGATCCAGGCTATCGAGAAAGACTGGGCGGAAAACCCCCGCTGGAAAGGGATCAAGCGCGGCTACAGCGCCGAAGATGTGGTGAACCTGCGCGGCAGCTTGCAGCCGGTGCACACCCTGGCTCAGCGCGGTGCCGACAAGCTGTGGGGCCTGATCCACGGCGACGCCAAGAAAGGCTACGTCAACTGCCTCGGCGCCCTGACCGGTGGTCAGGCGGTGCAGCAGGCCAAGGCGGGGATCGAGGCGATCTACCTCTCCGGCTGGCAGGTGGCGGCGGATAACAACTTGTCCTCCACCATGTATCCGGATCAGTCCCTCTACCCGGCCAACTCTGTACCGTCCGTGGTGGAGCGCATCAACAACTCCTTCGCCCGTGCCGACCAGATCCAGTGGGCCAACAAGATCGGGCCGCAGGACGAGGGTTTTATCGACTACTTCCTGCCTATCGTGGCCGATGCGGAAGCCGGTTTCGGTGGCGTATTGAACGCCTTCGAACTGATGAAGGGAATGATTGAAGCGGGCGCCGCTGGCGTGCACTTCGAAGATCAGCTCGCTTCCGTCAAGAAGTGTGGCCATATGGGCGGCAAGGTGCTGGTACCGACTCAGGAAGCGGTGCAAAAGCTGGTTGCCGCCCGTCTGGCAGCCGATGTGTGCGGCACCACCACCCTGGTGATCGCCCGTACCGACGCCAACGCCGCTGACCTGCTGACCACCGACGCCGACCCGTACGATGCAGACTTCCTGACTGGCGAGCGCACTGCCGAAGGGTTCTACAAGGTGCGTGCCGGTATCGATCAGGCCATCGCTCGCGGTCTGGCTTACGCCCCCTACGCCGACATGGTGTGGTGTGAAACCGCCAAGCCGGATCTGGACGAAGCGCGTAAATTTGCCGAAGCAATCAAGGCCAAGTTCCCGGATCGCATCCTGGCCTACAACTGCTCCCCGAGCTTCAACTGGAAGAAGAATCTGGACGATGCCACCATCGCCCGCTTCCAGCAGGAGCTCTCCGATATGGGTTACAAGTACCAGTTCATCACCCTCGCGGGTATCCACAACATGTGGTTCCACATGTACGAGCTGGCCTACCAGTACGCCCGTGGCGAAGGGATGAAGCACTACGTCGAGATGGTGCAGGAGCCGGAATTTGCCGCCGCCAGCCGTGGTTACACCTTCGTGGCCCACCAGCAGGAGGTAGGTACCGGTTACTTCGACAAGGTGACCACCGTCATTCAGGGTGGCCAATCCTCGGTCACCGCACTGACCGGCTCCACCGAAGAAGATCAGTTCCACTGATAGGCAGAGCCCTTTGAAATAGCAAAACCCCGGTCTGAAGCCGGGGTTTCTTTTTATCTGCCACTCAAACGAAAGTCAGGTGCACAACCGCACACCGCCGAGAGGATCAGAGCTCGAGGATCTCTTTAACAAAGGGGATGGTGAGCTTGCGCTTGGCGCGAAATGAGGCATTGTCGAGCTGATTGAGAGTGGTGAGCAGGGTGCGCATATCGCGGGAGAGTCGGTTCAGCAGGAAGCGGCCCACATCGATGGGCAGTTTGAAGCCCCGCAGCTCGGCACGCAACTGCAGGGCACTGAGCTTGCCTTCGTCATCCAGCTCTTCGAGATGGAAACTCACCCCCCAGTCGAGGCGCGAAGCGAGATCCGGCAGCTGCAGCCCCAGTTTGCGCGGTGCGCTGCAGCCGGTGACCACCAGCGTTCCCTCGCCCTTCTCCTGCCAGCGGTTATAGAAATCGAACAGCGCCCGCTCCCACACGGCATTGCCGGCGATCGCCTCAAGGCTGTCGAGACAGACCAGCGGCAAGCTTTCGAGGGCATCGAGCATGCTGGGGTCGAGCTGTTCAAACTGATCGAGGGAGAGATAGGCCGCCGCCGCATCGCGGGCGTTGACCTCGGCACAGGTGGCGTGGAGCAGATGAGAGCGTCCGGATCCCTTGGCTCCCCAGAAATAGAGGAAAGGCGATCCCTGACCGATGGCCGCGTTTTTGAGAGCGGTGATCAGATGAGCATTGTTGCCGGGATAAAAACTGACGAAGGTTTCATCATCCGGTAGTTGTACGGCTAAAGACAGTTGGGCCGGTTGCTTCACTCGTTGGGCTTTGACTGTGACATTTGTGGCTAAGTGTACCATCGCAATGGCAGATAGAGAACCGCCCGGGCAAGCCGGGCGGTCTACAAAAGCCTTATAAAATCAGGGCTGCGACCATTGGTAACGCAAACCGCTGCCATTATCGTCAACCTTGCGCAAACGACTCTCAAGCTGCAGCGCCCGCACCAGCTCGGCCTGCTCCCCTTGCAGGGTAAAGTTGAAGGTGACCTGGTCTCCCTCCAGCTTGCCGATCGCCACCTTGCTGACGTTGGCCATCCCCTGCAGCATCTTCTGCACGGCGATCATGCTGTCCACTTCGGAGAGGCCATCCACCACCAGGGTCTGGCTGGTTGCCGGACCCGAAATGCGGGCACCGTAGTTTTTCACCAGCCAGGCCGCCAGGGTATCGGCAAACCCTTGCGCCACTTCGGCCTGAGTGCCGGTGCTATTGCCACGGGTCAGCTCGGTCACTTCACCGGCCGCTTTGGGACCGTAGAGTCCCCAATCGATGCTCCACTTGTCACCTTCCGGTGTCAGCTTGCCCAGCACCACCATCTCGGCGCCATAGCGCTGGCTTGCCTGCAAAATCGGGTCGGCAAAGCGTCCCCAGACGTCGGTGGCACTGACCGCCATGTTGTCATCGAGATCCATCAGCGGAATGCTGATGGGTAGCCCCAGCGCCTGGGCCTGCTCGCGCAAGGCTTGCGCCCAACCATCGCTGGATTGATCTGCCAGCAGGCGACGCTCCCCCTGATCCACCACCAGCCAGATCGCCATCTGGGGACGAGCCGGGCCAAGCAGGGCAAACTGGCTCTCGGAGACCAGGCTGTTGACCTTGTCACTCTTGAACTCGGCTTTCAGATACTTGACGGAGTCCTGATCCTGATAGCCATAGCTTTTGACATAGTCGCCCGGGGCCGCCAGCGCTTTGACCACCACCGGCTGGGTGAGGATGTCGCGCTTGCCGGTCACCTTGATCAGTACCTGACCCAGTGCCTGCCCTTGAGCAGCCACCATGTCACCACTGGTCGGGGCCTTGCCCTGATAGAGGTCGGTCACCTGAGCGGCCGAGGCCATGAACGACAAGCCGCAGCAGAGGGCGGTCACAACACGTTTGAACATGAACAGAGTCTCGAAATGGGAGAGTAAGCTTATGGTAGCGGCAAGGAACGCCCTGCGGCAAGGCTGGCACAAGCGGCCACAAACAGCAGAGCCGGCGATGCGCCGGCTCCGATCACCCCTTCCACATGGGAAGCAGGTCAAGGCATAAACTTATTTGGTACCGAAGATCTTGTCGCCGGCGTCGCCCAGACCCGGCACGATGTAACCTTTCTCGTTCAGCCCCTGGTCGACAGAAGCGCAGTAGAGCTCTACGTCAGGATGAGCGGCTTCCAGCGCCTTGATCCCTTCCGGCGCGGCAACCAGTACCAGCACCTTGATGGATTGGCAGCCTTTCTTCTTCAGCAGATCAATGGTGGCAATCATGGAGCCACCAGTGGCCAGCATCGGATCGATGACCAGCGCCAGACGCTCTTCAATGTTGCTGACAATCTTCTCGAAATAGGGAACCGGTTGCAGGGTCTCTTCATCACGGTAGATACCGACCACGCTGACACGGGCGCTCGGCATGTGCTCCAGTACGCCATCCATCATGCCAAGGCCGGCACGCAGGATGGGTACGACAGTTACCTTCTTGCCTTTGATCTGGTCAACTTCTACTGGCCCATTCCAGCCATCGATGATAACCTTCTCGGTTTCGAAGTCAGAGGTCGCTTCATAGGTCAACAAACTGCCCACTTCTTTGGCCAGTTCACGGAAACGCTTGGTGCTGATATCGCCTTCACGCATCAGACCGATCTTGTGTTTGACCAGGGGGTGTTTGACTTCAACGACTTTCATTATTATCTCCTCTAACCTGCCGCAAAAAAATCGCGGAATCATACAACAAAAGCCACCGCTTGTAGAGCATTTCCGCGCAAAAACGCGCAAACGATTTCCTTTCTGGTTTTTCACCGCCACTGTTAGAATACGCCCCGAATTTTACCCTCCACTTCTTTACATGACGGGGAATACTCGTGACTGACAAAACCTCACTGAGCTACAAGGATGCTGGCGTAGATATCGATGCCGGCAATGCACTGGTTGAACGTATCAAGGGCGTGTCAAAGCGCACTCGTCGTCCTGAAGTCCTTGGTGGTCTTGGCGGCTTTGGGGCCTTGTGTCAAATCCCTGCGGGCTACAAGGAGCCGGTACTGGTCTCCGGTACCGATGGTGTGGGCACCAAGCTGCGGCTGGCCATCGACCTGAAGAAGCACGACACTGTGGGCATCGACCTGGTAGCCATGTGCGTCAATGATCTGATCGTACAGGGCGCCGAGCCGCTGTTCTTCCTCGACTACTATGCTACCGGCAAGCTGGACGTGGACACCGCGGCCGCAGTGGTCACCGGAATCGGTGCCGGTTGCGAGCAGTCAGGCTGTGCCCTGGTGGGCGGCGAGACCGCCGAGATGCCGGGTATGTATGAAGGGGAAGACTACGACATCGCCGGTTTCTGCGTCGGTGTGGTGGAGAAGAGCAAAATTATCGACGGCAGCAAGGTCGGTGAAGGGGATGCCCTGATCGCCCTGGCCGCCAGCGGCCCTCACTCCAACGGCTTCTCCCTGATCCGTAAAATTCTGGAAGTCTCCAAGGCCGACGTGCATCAACCGTTGGGTGACACGACCCTGGCCAACGCCCTGCTGGAGCCGACACGCATCTATGTGAAACCTGTGCTCAAGCTCATCAAGGAGTGCGAGATCCACGCCCTCTCCCACATCACAGGTGGTGGCTTCTGGGAGAACATCCCCCGCGTCCTGCCCGCCAACACCCAAGCGGTAATCGATGAGCAGAGCTGGCAGTGGCCGGCAGTGTTCAGCTGGCTGCAGCAGGCTGGCAACGTTACCCGTCACGAGATGTATCGCACCTTCAACTGCGGTGTCGGCATGATCATCGCCCTGCCCGCCAACCAGCTGGAGAAGGCGCTGACCTTGCTCAAGGCGGAAGGCGAAAATGCATGGCATATCGGCCATATCGCCAAGGCAGCCGATGGTGAGGAGCAGGTCGTCATTCAATGAATGACCGGATCAACAGCCAAATGAACTCCCCTATGAAACGCATCCTGGTGCTAATCTCCGGCAGCGGCAGCAACCTGCAGGCGATCATCGACCACTGTGCCAGCGGCAAGATTGCCGGTGAGGTGGTCGGCGTCATCAGCAACAAGGCCGATGCCTATGGTCTGGTTCGCGCCAGAGAGGCAGGCGTGGCGACCTCTATTCTGGCCCAGCAGCAGTTTGCCAGCCGGGAGGAGTATGACGCCGCCCTGCTTGCGCTGATGTCAGACTATCAGCCGGACTTGGTGGTGCTGGCCGGGTTTATGCGGATATTGAGCGGCGATCTGGTGCGCCATTTCGCCGGGCGGATGATCAATATCCACCCCTCCCTGCTGCCCAAGTATCAGGGCTTGCACACTCACCAGCGTGCTATCGATGCCGGTGATAGCGAGCATGGCGCCAGCGTCCACTTCGTCACCGAAGAGCTGGATGGTGGCCCGGTGATCCTGCAGGCCCGTGTGCCCATCTTTGAAGGAGACAGTGCGGACGAGGTAGCGGCACGGGTACAGGCGCAGGAGCACAGCATCTATCCGCTGGTGGTACGCTGGTTCTGCGAAGGCAGGCTGCAGATGGTGGACAGCGCTGTGCAACTGGATGGCACCTTGCTGGGTGCCGCGGGTTACGCCAGCGAGTAACCGCTAACAACTGCATGTCAGATACAACAAGGGAGGCTTAGGCCTCCCTTGTCATTTCTACCTACCTCACGATGGCTTAGGTCAGGTCCGATTACGCCGCTACGCGGCCAAGCGACCCTAGACCGGATTGTCGATATCGATAAAGGTGACATCCAGCCCATGCACGGTCGCCAGCCACTCCCCCAGCGCCTTGACACCATAACGCTCGGTGGCGTGATGGCCAGCGGCGTAGAAGTGCATCCCCATCTCGCGAGCGGTGTGAATGGTCTGCTCGGAGGCTTCGCCAGAGATAAAGGCATCGATGCCCTGCTCCGCCGCCAGATTGATGTAGCTCTGACCGCCACCGGTGCACCAGGCTACGGAACGGATAAGCTCGGGGCCGCTGTCGCCACAATAGAGTGGTTCGCGGCCAAGGCGATCGGCAATCAGCTTGGCAAAGTCGGCCCCATTCATCGGCTCTTCCAGCTTGCCCACCATGGCGACGCTCTTGCTGTTCCACGGCTCCAGACCGCGACGCACCTTGATGTCGAGCAGCTTGGCGAGCTGGGCGTTGTTACCCACCTCGGGATGGACATCCAGCGGTAAATGGTAGGCAAACAGGTTGATATCGTGGGTCAGCAAGGTCTTGAGCCGACGCTGCTTCATGCCGGTGATCTGGGCCGGTTCACCGCTCCAGAAGTAGCCGTGATGGACCAGAATAGCATCGGCCTCGGCAGCCACCGCCGCGTCGATAAGCGCCTGACTGGCGGTGACACCGGTCACCACCTTGCGAATGCGCTCGCGCCCCTCCACTTGCAAGCCGTTGGGGCAGTAATCCTTTATGGCGTGAGGTTCGAGCAGATGGTTCAGTACGGTTTCGAGTTTTCGATGAGAGATCATAGGGGTCCCTTATTAAGGCTCGGTCCCCTGCTTTACCAATAAAAACAGGGGCCAGGCTCAAAGCGCCAAGGGCCCCATGATAATCGAGCCGGGCTGTCAAGACCATGACAGCGCCAGCACGATGAAGCTTCGCCCTCACTCTCGGGCAAACAACCTGACTCAGGCGGGCAAATCGATCCCCGCATCCCGCATCTGGGCGAGCTTGTAGCGCAGGGTGCGCGGGCTGATGCCGAGTCGGTCCGCGACATCCTTGCGGCTGCCGTTGCACTCTTGCAGGGTGTCGAGAATGATCTGGTGCTCCTGCTGCTTGAGCTCGCTGCCAAGGCGATCACCGCCATAACTGCGCTCCACACAGATCGACTCCATGCTCTCTTCGTCCAGCTCCTCCAGAATGAGGTGCTCCCCATCGATCAGCCCGTCCGGACTGAGGATCAGGGCGCGCTGTACCACGTTGTCCAACTCCCGCACATTGCCGGGCCAGCTGTGGGCTAGCAGCCTCCTCCGTGATGTCTCGGTCAATCTGGGTGTCGGCAACCCCTGCTGGCTGGCATGGAGGGCCAGCAAATGTTCCGCCAGCGGCAGAATGTCACCGGTCCGCTCGTTCAGAGCAGACCAGCGCAGCGGGAAGACGTTGAGACGATAGTAGAGATCTTCGCGAAACAGGCCATCCTGTACCGCTTTTTTCAAATCCCGGTTGCTGGTGGCGATGACCCGCACATCCAGCGGGATCATCTTGCGACTGCCGAGCCGCTCCACCTCTTTCTCCTGCAACACCCGCAGCAATTTGGCTTGCAGCCCCTGATCCATCTCGGTGATCTCGTCAAGCAGCAGGGTGCCCCCCTGCGCCTGCTCGAACTTGCCGGGGCACCCCTGTACCGCACCGGTGAAAGCCCCCTTCTCGTAGCCAAACAGGGTCGCCTCCAGCATGTTTTCCGGAATGGCGGCGCAGTTGATGGCGACGAAAGGCTGCTCGGCGCGGTTGGAGTTGTCGTGAATGTAACGGGCCAACACCTCTTTGCCGGTTCCGCTCGGGCCGGTCACCATCACGGTCGCTTCGCTTCTGGCCACTCGGGTCGCCAGCTGGAACAGCTCGGCGGTTTTGGGATCCCCGTAGACCACGGCGCGCTTCTCCACCTTCTGGGCCGGTACATAACGACTAACCTGATTGAGCAGCACCTCCGGCGAAAAGGGCTTGGCCAGATAGTCGATGGCCCCTTCGCGCATGGCGCGCACCGCGCCGTCGATATTGGCGTAGGCGGTCATCAGCAACACAGGTATCTGCGGATATTGCTGGCGGATGGTAGCCAGCAGGGTGAGGCCGTCCATTCCCCCCATCTGGATATCGGAGATCACCATGTCAAACGGCTGACGGGAGAGGGCCAGCAGAGCACGCTCGCCGCTGTCCGCTTCGCGGCACTCATAACCGCCGAGCAAAAGGGTATCCACCAGCGCTTCGCGCAGGCCATTGTCATCTTCTACAACCAGGATCCGGGCCTGAGTCATGCTACACCTCCCACGACAGCCAACCTGGCCGCATTGATATGGCTCCCTCTCGGCAGGCACAGCTCCTTAACAAGGCTCATGCTGCACCTCCAAGTTGCACCTGCTGCTGATGCAGGGGGAACGACAGAGTAAAACAGGTGCCTTCACCGGGAACCGAGGCCACACCGACCTCCCCCTGATGGGCACGCACGACGGATTGCACCACCGCCAGCCCGAGGCCAGTGCCTTGGGAGCGGGTGGTAAAGAAGGGTTCGAATACCTGACCAAGCAGGTGAGAAGGGATCCCCTTGCCATTGTCGATGACACGCATCTCCACCCGGACACCACTGCGCACCGCGCTGACCAAGAGTGACGTGGCCCCCGCCTGCTGGGCATTGGCGATCAGGTTGTTGATGGCGCCCGCCAGTGCGCTGCTGTTGGCCAGCAGGCAGAGATCGGGCTCCGGCGCCTCTATGTGCAGTTCGCAGCCCTGTTGCTGACAGAAAGCCTCGGCACCAGCCTGCACTTCAGCCAGCAAGCCCTGTACCGAGATGGGGGTGACCACCTGATTGTCGCCATTGCGGGCAAACAGCAGGATGTCGTTGATCTGCTTCTCCAGATCTTGGAGGCGGGCCATCAGCTTTTGCTGAAACTGGCTGCGGGACTCCGGCTTGAGGGTACGGTTGGCCAGGTTGGCGGCATAGAGCATGGCGGCGGAGAGCGGAGTGCGGATCTGGTGGGCGAGCGAAGCCGCCATATTGCCCAGCGCCGACAGCCGCTTCATGTGGTTGATGCGATCCTGAAGCTTGCGGGTTTCAGTGAGGTCATTGATAAAGACCAGCTGGCCGCTCTGATCCGGCAGCGGCTGGGTAGAAAGCTGGACCCGTCGTCCATCGCGCAGGGAGATCTCGTGGCCATCATCCTCACGTGGTTCAAAACAGCGGGCAATGATGCGGCGCCAGAGCTCTCCTTCCAACGGCTCCCCCAGCAGGGAGATGGCTGCCGGATTCGCGCGGGTGACCACCCCAGCCCCGTCAAGCAGCAACACCCCGGTGGGGAGCGCCTTGAAGATGGCATAGAGCTGGCTCACTTCGTGGGACTGGAGTGGCATGTCCTGCTGCTGGATCGTCATAAACCTGACCTCAAACTGGCTATTTGGTCAGGTCATTCAATTTCCATGCCACTAAAATATGTTAATTAAAACAATAGATTGCATGTTAACGTCAAGGCTTTGACCCTTAAACGTCCTTGCTCATCCCGTACTTTTTCATCTTCTCTACCAGGGTGGTACGGCGCATGCCGAGCAGATCGGCGGCGCGGGCCACCACCCCGTCCTGCGACTCCAGCGCCTGGCGGATCAGCTCCACTTCAAGGTCGGCCAGCATCTCCTTGAGATTGACCCCCTCCTCCGGCAGTTGCATGGTGCGGGCAGAGGCGAGGGGGTGATCCAGCTCCGGCGGCTCCTGGAACACCGCCGCCAGCGCATCCCGCTCATCCATCTCGGTCAGCCGCTCATCCCGCGGCTCGCTCGGCAACAGACGATAACGACTCGGCAGATCCGCCACATCGACGATCTGTTGCGGGTAGAGGATAAGCAGCCGCTCCAGCAGGTTGGAAAGCTCGCGCACATTGCCCGGCCAGGGGTACTGCATCAGCGACTCCAGCGCCCGCTGGGTCAGACGGATCACACTGTGGTGCTGCTCCGCGTGACGGTTGAGCAACTCCTGCAGCAGCAGCGGAATGTCATCGATGCGATCCCGCAGTGGCGGGGTCTCAATGGGGAAGACGTTGAGGCGGTAGTAGAGATCTTCACGAAAACCCTGACTGCGGATCAATGCCTCCAGATCCCGATGGGTCGCCGCAATGATGCGCACATCGGCCTGAATGGGCTTGCCGCCACCGACCCTGTCGAACAGCCGCTCCTGCAATACCCGCAGCAGTTTGACCTGCATCGGCATCGGCATGTCGCCAATCTCGTCGAGGAACAGAGTGCCCCCCTGCGCCAGCTCGAAACGACCGCGACGAGCTGCGATGGCGCCGGTAAAGGCTCCCTTCTCGTGACCGAACAGTTCGCTCTCAAGCAACTCGGCAGGAATGGCACCACAGTTGATAGGCACAAAGGGGCCACTACTGCGGGCCGAGAGTTCGTGAATGGCACGGGCCACCACTTCTTTGCCGGTTCCCGATTCACCAAGGATCAGCACGTTGGCATCGGTCTCGGCCACCTGGCTGATGAGGCGGCGAACCTCCTGGATCCCCTTCCCTTTGCCCACCAGCAAACGCAGCAACGTCTGCCCCTTGTCATGGGTCTGTTGACGGGGATGGAGAGAGACAAAAGCCTGACAGAAGTGCAGGTGACGAGTCAGCGACTCATAGGTAAAGGGGGCCTGGGCAACACCGATAAAGTTGCTGTTGGGCAGTTCCGCCTCAACCAGCGAGATAAAGGGGGTACGAGGGAAAGCGGCAAGTAACTCGGGCAAGGTGCGACCTGCCAGTTCACCCACCAGCACCCCTTGCAGTGGGCCAGAAGATTCGATGGCGACATCCAGGTCCCCTTCTGCGACATCCTGCCACAGGATCCCCATAAACGTGAGCACGGTTCCCAACTGCTGGCGCCGCTGCGCATCGGCATCAACAATCAACACGCCCATCTCCACCATATCCATCCCTCGCGATATCCTGAACTAACTTATTGTTTTATTTAGTAATAAAACAGCTACTGACTGTCTTTTTGCAGGCACACAAAGTGCCAAAAAACCGACACATTGTCAAAAATTGTCGTATTCAGGCTAAGTGTATCGATAGAAACGGGAGA
Source organism: Aeromonas sp. 600479 (assembly GCF_049175515.1). Classification (NCBI taxonomy): domain Bacteria; kingdom Pseudomonadati; phylum Pseudomonadota; class Gammaproteobacteria; order Aeromonadales; family Aeromonadaceae; genus Aeromonas; species Aeromonas sp. 600479. The sequence continues at coordinate 61,379 of NZ_JAAKVF010000017.1, read as the reverse complement.
TTAGATAAATTTTGCCGAGGAATTTTCTGCATTGGCGCCGCTAGCAAACGCCGCCAATGGCGGAAAGAAAACTGCCCTCGTCAGAGGGCAGCATGCAATACGGTCAGATGAACTCAGTGGCTGTGGTGGTGATGCGGCGCCGCATAACGACACGCGGGAAAACGACTACAGGCCAGGAAGAGTCGACCGGCGTGGGGGCCTTTTTTCGCCTCCCGCTCCACCAGCGGCGCATCGCAGCGGGGGCAATGCTGCACCTCGAGCTCCTCGTCCTCCTCTACATCGGCGAACAGTCCATCGACCAGCTCACCCTCACTCTGTGGTGTCTCCACCATCCCCTTGGCCCGGATGGCAGGTTCGTGGAGCGACGAGGGCGAGACAGCCTCGGCATGGGCAGTGCGGCCACGCATCCCGGCACCGACATCCACGCCGTCCAGCAGCAGAGGGTTGAACGTCGGCTCGCGGCGCGCCCCGTGCGGCAGATCGTCAATCAAGGGTTCGCTGGTTTTGAGCAGCAGCGGCAAGATCTGTTCGCGCAGCTCTTCCACCAGATAGCTGGCACTTGCCGGGATCTGCAGCAACGGCAGACCGGCACTGTCACAGGCGGTTTTCAGAAAGAGATCCCGCGCCTTGCGCTTCTGATGGCGGTGGGAGCTGTCATCGAGTTCGATGGCACAGATAAAGGAGAGATCAGAAGGGTGGCAAAGCAGATAGTCGAAATGCTTGGCGCTGATCTTGTTGAAGTACTGCTGCCATTTGCTTTTGCCGATCCCGGCCTGCGGCGTCAGCACATCGGCCACCCGCACCTTGGCAAAGACCCGGGCCTTGTCACCCACCGCCAGATCCAGCACCCCGAGGAAGGATCGCTCGGCGGGACTGAACAGGGTCTCCTGCACATCATAGGGCAGGCGCTTTTGCTGTCTGCCTCTGCTCCAGAAGATCGCCAGCACAAGCAGCGCCAGCAACAACAATCCCGATAGGACAAGGGTATTCATGAGAGCACGATCCATTTCACGACACGAAAGGGGAATTACTTTACCACAGCCGCCACGGAGCAAGGCAGCAGACCCGTGTATAGAAAGTGAAAAGTCCCGTCTTTTTATCTATTTGTCAGCAGGCGGGGGTTCATATGACCAGCCCCAGCAGGCACAATAGGGATAGAGCAAGAAATCCCATTTCAAGGAGAGCAGGATGCAAAAGCAATTGGTGGTCACCGTGATCGGTGCAGACAAACCCGGGATCGTCGAGAGTCTGGCAGCAGTCATCAGCCGCGAGCAGGGCAACTGGCTGGGCAGCGCCATGAGCGAACTGGCGGGCCAGTTTGCCGGTATTCTCCATGTCTCTGTCCCCGATGAGCACTATCGCAGCCTGTGCGAAGCACTGGCCATGCTACCGGGTCTGACCATCAGCTTTGCCGAAGGGACACCGACCACCGAGCCAGCCCATCAAGTCATGATGACGGTGACCGGCAACGACCGCCCCGGCATCGTCCATGAAGTAGCCAGCATCCTGCGTCAGCTCGAGATCAATGTGGCCGATCTCACCACTGGCTGTGAACCGGCTCCCCACTCCGGCGCCCCGCTCTTCTATGCCCATGCGCTGGTAGCCCTGCCCGACGGGCTCGCGATGGATACGCTTATCACCGCGCTGGAATCCCTCTCCGACGATCTGGTCGTCGACATCGACGAAGCGTTCAGCGAGCAGTAACAATACTGTCATTTATTTGTCATATATTAACGCCATAACTGCCGCGCAGACGCGACCTGAAACAGAGGCACAAGATGAGCACCGACAAGCAGTATGAAGAGAAAGAGCTGAGCTGGCTCTCATTCAATGAACGGGTGTTGCAAGAGGCAATGGACAAGACGGTGCCCCTCATCGAGCGGGTTCGTTTTCTGGGGATCTTCTCCTCCAACCAGGATGAGTTCTTCAAGGTACGGGTATCGGACGTCAAGCGCCGCATCCTCATCAATGAAGTACATGGTGGCGACGATGAAGCAAAAGTGCTGCTGCGCGCCATCCAGCAAAAAGTGATGGCGCTCGGTGAAGCGTTCGACAACACCTATAAAGAGCTGTTGATTGCGCTCGCTCGCCACAACATCTTTCTGGTCAACGAGAACCAGCTCTCCGATGCCATTCAGAAGTGGCTGCGGGTCTTCTTCAAGGAGAAGGTGCTGCGCCACATCATCCCGATCCTGCTCAACAAAGAGGTCAATCCGGTCAAATTCCTCAAGGATGAGTACACCTATCTGGCCATCGAGATGAAGAAGAACGGTCAGGTGATCCAGTACGCTCTGGTGGAAGTGCCGACCGACGACCTGCCCCGCTTCTTCCAGCTGCCGCCGGAAGGGACCCGCCGCAAGAAGCAGATCATCATTCTGGATAACGTCATCCGCTTCTGCCTCGACGAGATCTTCAAAGGCTTCTTCGACTACGACGAGATTGCCGCCTATGCGGTGAAGCTGACCCGGGATGCCGAATACGACCTCTCCGACCAGCTGGACTTGAGCCTGGTGGACAAGATGAGTGACGGCTTGAAGCAGCGCCTCACCGCAATGCCGGTGCGTTTCGTCTACGAGCGGGAGATGCCCGCCGCCATGATAAGCTTCCTGAAACTCAAGCTGCAGATCAGCTCCTACGACGCCATCATGCCGGGTGGGCGTTACCACAACTTCAAGGATTTCATCGGCTTCCCCAACGTGGGCCGTGACTATTTGGAAAACCCCAAACTGCCGGCGCTGGATTGCCGCGATTTTGACGGCTTCGTCAACGCCTTCGATGCCATCACCAAGCAGGATATTCTGCTCTACTACCCGTATCACAAGTTCCACCACTTCACCGAGTTGGTGCGCCAGGCGGCGTTCGATCCGGCGGTGAGCGCCATTCGCATCAACATTTATCGGGTGGCCAAGAAGTCGCGGATCATCCACTCCCTCATCGATGCCGCCAACAACGGCAAGAAGGTGACCGTGGTGGTCGAGCTGCGTGCCCGCTTCGACGAAGCGGCCAACATCGACTGGGCCAACATCCTCACCGATGCCGGGGTCAAGGTGGTGTTCGGGGTACCGAGCCTCAAGATCCATTCCAAGCTATGCCTCATCACTCGCCACGAAAATGGCGAGCCAGTGCGCTATGCCCACATCGGTACCGGTAACTTCAACGAGAAGACCGCCAAGATCTACACCGACTTCTCGCTGCTGACCCGCAATCCGGATATCACCGCCGAAGTAGAGGGGGTGTTTGAATATATCGAGTACCCCTATAAGCGTTACAAATTCAACCACCTGCTGGTCTCCCCCATCAACAGCAGACGTCAGCTCTATCGTCTCATCGACAACGAGCTATCCAACGCCAAGGCGGGCCAGCCGAGCGGCATCATCCTCAAGATCAACAATCTGGTGGACCGGGATCTCATCAACCGGCTCTATGCCGCCGGTCAGGCGGGCGTGCCGATCCAGATGATCATCCGTGGCATGTGCGCCCTGCGGCCGGGCGTGCCGGGTTTGAGTGACAACATCAAGGTGATCAGCATCATCGACCGCTTCCTCGAGCACCCGCGGGTGATGGTGTTCCACAACAAGGGCAACCCCCAGCTCTATATCTCCAGCGCTGACTGGATGAGCCGCAATATTGACGGCCGGATCGAGGTGGGCACGCCCATCTATGACGAGCGGCTCAAGCAGCGCATCATGGATATTCTCGAGCTACAACTGAGTGATACCTGCAAGGCGCGGGTGATCGATGCCGACCAGAAAAACGAATATGTGAAGCGGGGCAATCGCCGAAAAATCCGCTCTCAGGTCGCGATTTACGACTATCTCAAACGTATCGAGTCAAACAATGGACAATAGTCTCTATGCCGCCGTCGATCTCGGCTCCAACAGTTTTCACATGGTGATCGCCCATCTGAGCGAAGGGCGTTTTCGCATCGTCGATCGCATCAAGGAGCGGGTGCGTCTGGCCGAGGGGATGGACGAGCAGAAGCGCATGAGCCCGGAGGCGATGGAACGCGGCCTCGCCTGTCTGTCACTCTTTGCCGAACGGCTCACCAATATCAAACCGGATCAAATTCGTATTGCCGGTACCTACACATTGCGCCGCGCCAGTAACGCCCGTGAATTCGTCAGCGAAGCAGCCAAGGTACTCAACCACCCCATCGAGATCATCAGCGGCCAGGAAGAGGCGCGCCTCATCTATCAGGGGGTCGCCCATACCCAGCATATTGAAGGTCAGGTACTGGTGATCGACATTGGTGGCGGCAGCACTGAGCTCATCATCGGTGAAGGGTTTGAACACAAGGCCCTCACCAGCCGCAAGATGGGCTGCGTCAGCTTTACCCAGAGCTTCTTTGCCAGCGGCAAGCTGAGCGACAAGCACTTCACCAATGCCGTGCTGGAGGCGCAGCACCAGCTCGCCCCCATCGTCAACCAGTACCGCAAGCTGGGCTGGCAGAGCTGTCTTGGCAGCTCAGGCTCGATCCGCACCGTGCGCGACGTGCTGCAGGGTGAGGGGCTGACTGACGGCAGTATTACGCTGGAGGGGCTGGAGCGCCTCAAGGCCCTGATGATCGAACATAAACGGGTCGATAACCTCAAACTGGTCGGGCTCACCGAGGAGCGTCAGGAGGTGTTTGCCGCCGCGGTCGCCATCCTGCTCGGCCTGTTTACCTCGCTGCCCATCGAGCGGCTCGACTACTCTGACGGAGCCCTGCGTGAAGGATTGCTGTATGAGTTCGAGGAGCGCTTGCAGCACCACGATATCCGCGAACGGACGGCGCAAGCCCTCGGCACCCACTACCGGATGGACCGCAAACAAGCCGCCCGGGTGGAGCAGAGCGTGCTGACCCTGTTTGATGCCCTGCAAGAGCCTTGGCAGATGGAGATAGAGCCCTATCGCGCCATCCTCGGCTGGGCGGCGCGGCTGCACGAAATTGGCCTTGCCATCAACTACAGCGGCATCCACCGCCACTCCGCCTATATCCTGCAACACACCGACCTGCCCGGCTTCAACCAGGACGATCAGGCATTGCTGGCCGCGCTGGTACGCTTCCAGCGCAAGGGGCTAAAACTCGCCGAGCTACCGCCCCTGCCCAACCACGACCTGCAGACGGTGCTGCGCTGCATCCGCATTTTGCGCCTAGCGGTAGCCGCGCACCACAAGCGCCAGGACAACCTGCTGCCAGAGTGGAAAGTCGCGGTACAAGGGGATCAGCTGGTAGTAACCCTGCCGATCGACTGGTGCGAGGAGAACCGTCTCCTGATGCAGAATCTGGAGAAGGAGCACCGTTATTGCCAAGAGCAGGGCTGGCCTCTGTTGTTCCAGCTCGGCTGAACCGCAAAGAGAGATATAAAAAAGGCAGCCCGTGGGCTGCCTTTTGCATTCTCAGGTTGTGGTTTACTGCAGTTCGGGCAGCAGCAACTTGGCAATCTCGAAGTAGATGATAAGACCTGTACCATCCACCAGCGTCGCGATAAAGGGAGCCGATACGACCGCAGGGTCGATACGGAAGCGGCGCAGCACCATGGGGATCACCGACGCCACGGTGGCACTCCAGAGCACGATGGCGATGATGGTCAGAGTAACTACCATGCCAATCTGGGGACCCACCCCCAGACTCCAGGCTCGCACCCAGGCCGCCAGCGCAATGGCCGCCGAGATGAGCAGACCGGTAGAGAGCTCCTTCTTCAGCACGGTGCCGAGGTTGCGCAGACTCACCTCCCCTACCGCCATGGCGCGTACTATGGTAGTGGTGATCTGGGTACCGCTGTTACCGCCGGTACCGATCAGCAGAGGGATAAAGAATGCCAGGGCAATGGCCGCTTCCAACTGCTCCTCGAAAGCCCGCAGCACGGTGCCGGTATAGGCTTCGGCCACAAACAGAATGAGCAACCAGCCCACCCGCTTGCGCCACAACTGCCAGGGCGTTGCCTGCAGATAGGGGGTATCCAGCGGCGATGACCCCCCCTGCATCTCGGCATCCTCGGTGGATTCGAGCTCCAGAATATCGGCGGCATCATCAACGTGGAAAATACCGACCAGCCGCCCCTGATCCTCAACCGGCAATACCGACAGGTCGCGGTCGATCAGTAGGCGCGCCGCCAGCTCCTGATCCGCACGGGCGTTGATCCGCACCGTTTCACGGTCCATCAGAGTTGCGACGCTGGCCAGCGGGTCAGCGATCAGCAGAGTCTTGAGCGAGATGCTCCCCTGCAGACGCCCATCCGCGTTGACCACATAGATGTGGCGAAACAGCTGGGCATTGTCCCAGGCATCGTGGATCAGCTGTTTGGCCTTGCCCACGGTATCCTGTTCGCTCACGGCCAGGTATTCATGACGCATGTTGGCCCCGACCGACTCGGTAGGCCAGTCGAGCAGGGAGTAGTACATGGCCTGAGCCTGGGTCGGAAAACGCGCCAACAGCATGGTGCGATCCTGACGGCCGAGCTTGCGCAGGATAGCCACCATCTCGCGACGGGGAATGGCTTCTTGCAAGACACTGACGATACTGCCATGCATGCGCTGCAACAGGCGTCCCGCACTCTCTGCCGAGAGAGAGGCGATAAGTTCAGCCCCCTGCGGCACAGGCAAGGTATCAAAGATGCAGTTGAGCTCTTCCGGACGCAGGGTCAGCAGTTGATCGGCGCGCTGAACCGGATCCAGATTGTGTTCCAACCAGCCTTGCAGGCTGGCGAGATCGAGCAGTTGATGACGGTTGAGAATGGTGTGTGTTTTCTTCATCACAAATAATCCCATGTGATTTCAGGCGAGCCTGAGCGCGAGCGGAGATCCGTTCGCCATCTGAAAGAAAACAGCAATTTGATTGACGAGTAATAGGCAGGAAATGACGCCGTTCGGCGTGTCATCATCCCCACGTACCAGCTTTAGCACTGCATAACGTATCCGGCATGCCGGAAGCCACTTGGGTTTACACCTTAATCCGATGAAAACTGTCCTGATCTTGGGCGTCTCTGGACGTCGTGAGATCAGTGGCCTGTGTTTATACAGGAGCCTCGCCTAACGAGATGCTGCAATTAAACTTGCACAACGCTCTGTTGTGCGGGCGGCATGATTATCCAATCCCACAGGGAGGTCAACCCCGCCTCAACCAGGAAACAGGGTATGGCAACAGCTTGTTACAATTGTCGGAACATATCAGGGGAACTCTGCCGGGGATGCATAGCAAAAAGGCCCCATAGGGGCCTTTTCTTAGCGAATATAGTCAAATAGCGTCAGACGACTTATTTTGCTGAACGAGAGCTGCGAGGCACTCAATGCCGCATCCTCTTTTGACAGTGCTGAAATTACCTCATAGAGATCGGCTTCCGACACCTTGGCTCTCGCCTCGGCATTGAGGGTGCTCAACCCCTCGTTGGAACCCATCACCTGCTCCAGACTGTTCATCCGGCCACCCAGTTCACCCAGCCCATGATCAATGTTCAAACGGGCATTTTTCATATGAACGGTGGCATCGGCCACTTTTTGCTCAAAACTCTCGGCTGAAATATTGGGATCACGCAGAGCCGTAATGAAGTCTGACATCCCGTTCAACACGTTGTCATTCTTGGGAGGATTGAGAGCAAACTGCTGTGCTGCACCACCTGCAGGCTGATCCAGTGTCAGTTCGAGACCATTGAACGGTATTTTGGTACCGGGAGTGTAATTACCTGTCTGCAGGGTATTGCCACCCGCATCCTTGATATCATAGGTATCGGGCGGGCCAATTGTGGTGGAGACTGTGTAGGTGTTGCTGGGCAGTGCCGGGTCGTAACTGGATTTATAGAAATTATCAAAATCCCCCTGATCCCCGACCCCGACCTTGATATTCGCACTGGTGGCACTGGCGGTTCTTCTGGTTGCTACGATTTCAAACAGATCTTGTCCGGAGTCATTGGCAGCAATTTGCACTGTGGGCGATACCTGAATATTTCGCTGGCCAGGATCTCCCTGATAAATGTATTTACCGTTGGCATCTTTCACATAGGGCTGGGTCTTGCTCTGATTGCCCCCGAAAATAAATTCACCCGATGAGTTCTTGCTGTTCATCAGGTCAAACATTTGCTGCTGCAACCCTTCCAGTTCGCTGGCAATGGCCTTTCGGTCATCCAGGCTAATGGCACCATTATTGGATTTCTGGATCAGGGTCTGAGCACTGAGCATCGCAGTATTGAGAGAGTCCAATACTGTCTCTTCATGTCCCAGGCTGTTCTGCAGCAAACTGCCATTCACACTGTACTGTTTGAACAACTCAATCTCTTTGGTCAATGCCATCTTCTGGCTCATGCCTGCTGGATCTTCACCAGCAGTCTGAAACTTGTTGCCGGTTTGCAACTGCTGATAGGCCTTGTCCAGCCGCTCGTTGGTATTGGTCAGGGAGTAAAGATTCCGATCGTAGATCATGTTGGTGGTGATGCGCATGACGTTACCTCACGGACGAAAGCAATGTATCGAAGATGGTTTTGGCCGTACTGACCACCTGGGCGGATGCCGCATAAGATTGTTGGAAACGGATCAGATTGGCCGCCTCCTCCTCCAGATTGACCCCGGAGACGCTCTCATAGATCCCGGTACTCTGGATCAGCTTGGATTCATTGGCTTTAAGCTGAGTTTTTGCCTGGCTCGTATTGTTGCCCACTTCCATCACCAAGCCTGAGTAAGCCTGGTTGAAAGTCATCTTGTCGTTGGTCGTTCCCCCGTTGGTACTCTTGCGCACCAGATCCTTGTTTTGCAACTCCGCCATAGCCAAGCCATTACTGTTGTCAGCAAAACCATTGGTATTGTAACTGAGCTGGAAGCTGTCGGTTTGTACTACTGTGCCGGTAATACTGAACTCGTAGCCCGGGCTCTGTTTAGGGTTGCTATAGACCGCGGGTCCGCTCGGAAAGGGGCTGACGATAGATGCCATCAAATTCTGCCCTTTGCTGGCTGCCGGAGCGATTCCTATCAAGGTAGTCCCATCACCGGCATATACCTCATAGTTGCCGTTGTTGCCGATCTTGACGATCTGGGGCGCGGCGGGATCCAGGCTATTGGTACCAAAACCGGAACCCGTTCCGGTATTGAAGACACCATCCAGTTTAATGTCCGCACTGCCGATGTTGTTGGTTGTCTTCTGCACTTTAAGCGGTGCAGCCAGGGCCAGGTCTTCCGGCCGGGTGATCTGCTGAGCAAGCCCGGCAGCAGCCCCCTTTGCCGGTTGCAGTAGCAGCTTGTCTCCTGCCGCCGGTGTGCCGGTAAGATCGATCGAGATCCCGTGACCAGCCAGTTCAAACGTCGCTGGCGGCGTGGTGCCTGTTGCCACAGAAGTTCGATTTCCTGCTTTGTCCAGCGAGAACACCTCATATCCGGTCGCACTGCTAAAGCGTACTTCATAATCGAAAGGGGTCACTGAGCTTCCTTTGCCTGCGACGAAGCTGACATTCGCCCCGACCGACCCCGTGTTGTCGCCATAAGGCAATCCCTTGCTGGTTGGCAGGGTGAAAATATCGCTGCCCAACTCGTTGTCCAGATCCATCCCGAGACGGTTTTGCTGATTCATGGCATCTGCCATCGCAACGGCCAACTGCCCCAGCTCACGCTTGGTCGGCTCCAGGTCGGTACGCGCCTTGAACAACCCTCCTATGGCTCCCCCAAACGTATCGTGATCAATGAGAGCCTGATTGTCGCCAAGGGTCAGTTGCAACTCCTGATCACGGGAATCAGGGTCTCCTGCCACCACCTTGAACTGGGCAACGCCTCCATCCAGGATCAGCGAATGACCAGTACTCATATTGACCAGCATGCTACCGTTGGGTTGAGCAACGGTGCGAATATCCATCTTCTCGGAAAGCTGTCTTATTGCCTCGTCACGCTGATCAAACAACATCAGGTTCTCTTCGGGTGATCCCTGAGTGCGAATGATCGCCTGGTTGAGATCATTGATACTGGTCAACAAGCTGTTGACCTGCTTGGTTTCATCTTCAATACGGGTATTGAGGGTATCGCTGTGCTTGTCGAGCTGGGCCGATAGTGTGTGAAATCGGTTTACCATACCACTCAACTCCGTCATCACTACCTTGCGGCCCCCGATCTCGGCGGGCGATTCATTTGCCGAATGAAAGGACTTGAAATAAGAGGTAATGGTCTCACCCACACTGTTGCTGGTGTCTCCCAGCAGGCGATCCACATCGGCCAGCTGTTCGTAATGGGTCAGAGATGCGTAAAAGGCAGAGGTATCGCGACGCACCTCTCCCTGCATATAGCTGTTGATCACTCGCTCGGTCTTGATATCACCGGTACCAAGACCGATGGCATTGGTATACACCAGCGTACGCTCGCGCACATAGCCCTGGCTATTGACGTTCACGATGTTGTTACTGGTGCTCTGCAACAGACGCTGCTGGGCCAGCACGCCCGATGATCCAATTCCAAGCAGATCGCTTGCCATATTTACAGCTCCATCTCGTTGTATCGGGCAATGGCATCACTGCGCAATACCTGTTTCAGTTTTCTGGCGTAGTGCGGATCGGTGGCATAACCTGCCTGTTGCAATGCCTCGAAGTAGCGATCCGGACTGTCCACCTTGGCCAGGGCCCCCTTGTAGCGCGAACCCGAGGTGAGAAAGTCCACATAGTCATTGAAGCTCTCTTCAAACGAGCCATACGAACGAAATGCCGCTTTCTGGCGGGATGCGACGCCCTCTTCATATTCCAGGGTGCTGACGACCGCCCTGGGGCCCTCCCAGCGAGGGTCGGCCTTGATGCCAAACAGGTTATGAGTCATCTGCCCCTCTCCATCCTTGATCACCCGCTTGCCCCAACCACTTTCCAATGCCGCCTGAGCCACCAGCACCGCCGGACTCAATCCCAACTTGTCCGCAGCCTTCTTGGCTAACGGCATCAGGTGCTGCACAAACGCTTCCGGACTATCAAACTGTGCGCTCCCCTCCCCATGACTACGATGGTGAGCCACAGGCACCATTGGCGGTACACTACGGTGGGCGCGCGTGGGCATGACGAGCGGGGTTTTCCCCTTTTCCATCTCTTTTTCAGCAAAATCTTTGCCAACTTTTGATGCTGAGATCAAATCAGTGGCTGCCGTCGTGGGTGGTTCGTAGGGTTTATAAACTCGTTCCGTACGCTGCGGCATCTTCAGCACCCGACCATCCTGGTGGACAAATGTCTCCGGTGAGAGCTGCCTGGCCACCATGTCAGCCAATCCAAGCCCCCCCTTGCTGGACATGTCTGCCACTCTCTGTTCATCCAGCATCCCTTCATAGAACTGGGTATAGCTACTGTTCATCGGGTTGTCCTGAGTCAATACCCCGTTGGCCTGACGCATGCTCTGAAACAGCATCTGGGTAAAGATTGACTCGAACTGGCGCGCAGCTCCCTGCAGTGCCTCGGCCTGCCCCTCTTTGCTGTGGCTCATCTGGCGCAGACGGTCCAGGTTCTTGATATCCTGTACCACCCCGAGATTAATGCCGCTGTTGGTGTCAAACTCCGCCATTTTGTTTACCTCATTGCCACCCGTGGCAATCACTTGCCGCCAGTTACAATATGACCAGTTGCCCCTCGATAGCGCCGGCCTGCTGCAGCGCCTCAAGAATAGCCATCAAATCACCGGGGGCGACGCCAACCTGATTGACCGCCCGGACCAGATCGTCCAGGGTCGCACCGGTATCAAACTTGAACATCCGCCCAGGCTCCTGCTGGACATTGATGGTCGAGTTGTTGGTGACCGTGGTCTCGCCCCCCGCCAGCGGGTTGGGTTGAGAGACCTGCTGGTTTTCGGCGATGGTCACCGTCAAACCACCGTGACTGATAGCAGCCGGTTTGAGCTTCACCTGACTGCCGATAACGATGGTGCCTGTACGAGAGTTGACGATGATCTTGGCCGCCTCGTTGGCCGGGTCCACCTCCAGGTTCTCGATAGTCGCCAGATAGGAGACACGCTGGCCCGGATCCCGCGGGGCATAGACCTTGACCGAGGTGGCATCCAGAGCCTGAGCGGTATTGGGCCCCACCAGATCGTTGACTACGTCAGCCAGCCGACGCGCAGTAGTAAAGTCGGGGCGGTTGAGGTTGAAGGTGATCGTATCTCCCTGACTAAATGAGTTGGGCACCTCTCGCTCTACGGTTGCACCATTGGCAATCCGGCCGACGGTCGGAGTATTGACCACTACCTTGGAGCCATCAGCCCCCTCGGCACCCAGCCCGCCTACCACCAGGCTGCCCTGTGCGACTGCATAGACCCGCCCATCCAGCCCTTTCAGGAAACTCTGCAGCAGCGTACCACCGCGCAGGCTCTTGGCCTCACCGATGGCAGAGACAGTGACGTCGATAGTCTGGCCCGGCTTGGCAAACGGCGGCAAATCCGCATGGATCGCCACCGGCGCCACATCCTTGATCTTGGGTTTGATGTTGTCCGGGACCTTGATGCCGAAGTTGTTGAGCATGGTGCGGAAGGTCTGCTCGGTAAAGGCGTTGTTCTTCTCGCCGGTACCTGGCAGGCCCACGACCAGACCGTAACCGATCAACTGGTTGCTACGCACCCCCTCCACTGAGCTGATGTCCTTTATCCGAGCGGCATTCGCCAGCCCCAAGGGCAGCAGACAGCAGAGCAGAGTCAAGAGACGGAGTGACTTCATAACATCTCCTAGAGCGGCCACCAGGGACCATTGAAAAAGCTGGTAAGCCATCCCTGTTCCTGGGTATTGGCCAGATCGCCGGTACCACCGTAATAAATGCGGGCATTGGCGACTTTCTGGGATGACACACTGTTATCCGAGGTGACATCCTCCGGTCTAATCAGGCCGGTGATACGGATATACTCATTGCCATTGTTGAGCATGATCCACTTCTCACCTCGTACCAGCAGATTGCCATTGGGCAGTACCTTGGCCACACTGACCGAAATATTGCCCTGCAAACTGTTGCTTTGATCTGCTTTTGCCTGCCCCTTGAACGCACTGTTTTGACCGATGGATGCGGAGAGATCATAGGGGCTGGCCGTAACCGGTACGCTCCCCAGCGTCACTGGTTCCAGATTAAACTTGTTGTCCTTGCCACTCTGGGTATTGGCCTTCTTCGATGCAGATGTTGATTCCGACAACTCGATGGTGATGATGTCACCCACCTTGTGCGCCTTGATGTCCGAGTAGATGCCATTAACCTGATCCGGTTGAAAAATAGCACCCGTCGGTCTCACCGAGACCGGTTCCGACTCCCCGTATACGGGGGAAAACTCGGGGTCATCAGGCCTGGGTGTATTGGGAGTACTGCTACACCCCCCCAACACCAGCAACCCCAGCATCCATACGCTTTTCATCATGGCTCTCCCCATTAGGTCCGCTGGATCAGGAAGGACATCATGCCATCCACCGCTGAGAGGACTTTGGAGTTCATCTCGTAGACTCGCTGAGCCTGGATAAGATTCACCAGCTCTTCGGTGACGTTAACGTTGGAGCTCTCCAGCATCCCTTGCTTAATGACTCCCATACCATCCGCCCCCGCAGTCCCCTGAATGGCGGCACCGCTGGACTGGGTTTCCAGAAACATGTTCTCACCCATCGGCTGCAGGCCACTGGCATTAACAAAGTCTGACAGGGTGATCTGTCCGACCACCTGAGAGGCACCATCCCCCTTGAGCTGTACCGAGACCTGACCATCAGTGCCGACAGTGACACTCTGGGCATTTTCCGGAATCTGGATTTCTGGCTGCAGAGGATAGCCGTTACCCGGTGTCACTATGGTGCCTTCACTGTTAAGGGTGAATTGCCCATTACGGGTATAGGCAAGGCTGCCGTCGGGCAATTGGATTTCAAAGTAGCCACGGCCACTGATCATCAGATCCAGCGAATTGTCAGTCGTCTGTACGTTGCCCTGGCTGTGGTTTTTCTGGGTGGCCACGACCTTGGCTCCAGCACCGAGCATCAAGCCGGAGGGGAGCTCGGTATCGGCCGACGAACGGCCACCGGGCTGATTAATGTTCTGATAAAGCAAATCTTCAAAAATGGCCCGCGATTTCTTGAAACCAACGGTGCTGGCGTTCGCCAGGTTGTTCGATGTGACCGAAATATTGGTCTGCTGAGCATCCAACCCGGTCTTGCTGATCCAGAGTGCAGGATTCATAGGTAACTCCTCGATTAGCTGATACGCAGCAACTGGGTTTGGGCCTCGTCATTCTCTTCGGCCGTTTTCATCATCTTGACCTGGGTTTCAAACTGTCGTTGTAACCTGATCAGGTTGGTCATCTCATCCACCACATTGACGTTGCTCCCCTCCAGGGAGCCGGCAATCAGGCCAACATTGGCCGAGGCGGGTTCATTCTGGCCATCCTTGCGCCGGAACAGACCATCTTGCCCCTTCTCTACCGCATCTGCAGCCGGGTTAACCAGCTTGATCCGCTGAAAATCTTCCGACAAGTTCGCAGCTGCCCCTTCAGGACGACCACTGATAGTGCCATCCCGATTGATTTCGAGTTTCTCCATCGGCATTGGCAGCACGATGGGTTGACCACCGTCATCCACGACGTTCAGACCGGTCGAGGTTTGCAGGTTACCAGTCGCATTGACCTGCAGATTTCCCATACGGGTATAGGCCTCCCCCCCCTTGGGATCTTGCACTGCAATCCAGCCGGGACCATCCACCGCCACGTCAAGATCCCGCCCCGTGGTCATCAACATGCCATGCTGCAAGTTCTGGCCGGGACGTTCCGTCATGGCAAATACCCGACTGGGCAGCCCCTCACCAAAAGCCTGCATGCTGCGGGCCTGCTCGAAATCTGATTTAAAGCCGGTGGTATTGGCATTGGCGAGGTTATTACCGCGAACAGCCAGGCTGTTCATGTTCTCTTTGGCCCCGGACATGGCGATATAAAGCAGGTGATCCATGGGATTCTCCGTCAAACAGATGACTCTGACAGCAGAGCTGCAATTTGGATGCCAACAGAAGGGGGAATGCCGCACCATTCGGCAGCAGAGATCTATAAAAAAACGGGGCACCCAAGGTGCCCCGTTGCCGGAGAGGAATTAACGGATCTGCAAGATGGTCTGCTGCAGCGAACTATTTACCTCCAGAGAGCGGGAGTTGGCCTGGAAGTTACGCTGGGCAGTGATCAGGTCAACCAGTTCGGAGGTCAAATCCACGTTGGATTGCTCCAGCGCCGACGATTTGATGGTACCGAAGGTGCCGGAGTTGGGCGTTCCCGGCAATGCATCGCCAGAGAGCAGGGATTGCCGCCAGGAGGTATCTCCTATCTGGGTCAACCCTTGTGAGTTGGCAAACTTTGCCATGGCCACCATGGCCACCTTGATGGTTGTCGCGTTACTGTAAGTCGCGGACACAATGCCATCCGGCGTGATCTCGACTTTGGTCAAACGGCCGACTGTGGAACCATCCTGTGACAACTTGTTGACTTCGAACGGTGAGGCATATTGGGTTATTGTGCCCAACGAAATCTCAAAGGTCTGAGTGGGATCAGCACCATTAGTGATGATGCCTGCGCCGCCTGCCCCCAACGCCACTGTTTGAATTGTTGCAGGGGTAGTTGGGGTGATCATTTTACCATCGGCACCAAAGGTAAAACGAGCAGCTAACGGTACAGGATTCACACCTGTTGCCATCTGGGTTTGAACCCCGCTATCAATATCAATAGGCTTGTCGCCCTCATATAAATACATACGCCATGCTGTAGGATCTGCCGGTTTGGTAGGATCCGCATCGCTTGCTTCTTTGACGAAATACTGGGTGATGGTATGGGGTTCACCTAAAGAGTCGTACACCACAACAGACGTGGAAGACGAGTAAGTTTTCGAGTCTTTTGGATCAAAACTCGACAGACTGCCAACCACAGGAGGCACCGCAAGAGGATCCGGCATTGTTCCCGCCGACAAGGGGGTCGCCTTGGAAGGCAAATTGAAGCTCGCTTCAACCTTGCTGGTCTTTATAGGCTCACCCGCTCGATCCGGTATCTGGATCGGCTTGGTCGCATTGATACTCACAGCTTTCGGCGTACCGTCAGCATTAATTTCATAACCTTGCAGATAATGGCCCTGATTGTTAACCATATAACTGTTTTCATTGAGCTTGAACGCGCCAGCCCGAGTATAGGTGCGATCCAGGTTAGTCAAGCTGTCAGAGGTCACAAAGAAGCCATTCCCCTGAATAGCCAAATCCAGCGCGTTATTGGTAAATTGCAGAGCCCCCTGATGAAACTGCTGAGCCACCGCACCGGTCGCCACACCGTTACCAACCTGGGTCTTGGCATTGACAAAAATGGAGTTGGCGTAGACATCCGCAAACTCGGCACGGGACTCTTTAAAGCCCGTAGTATTAACGTTCGCAATGTTGTTAGCGGTGACGTTCAAGTCTTTTTGTGCCGCGTTAACACCGCTCAAGGCATTGTTAAATGACATATCCAGCTCCTTAGATCGATGCTGTCGACGTGGTTTTTGACGGAGTAACCGTCTGGTTTGCATTGGTTCCTGATATTTGAAGGACGGAACTCAGCAGGGTACTGCCCAATCCCTTCAAGTTGAGCAGTGTGGGGTTTGTTGCATTCCCCAAGGCAACGCTATCGACCTTGCCATAAGCGTATGTAGGGATAGTTTCCGCCTTGCCATCCACACTGCCACTGGCCTTGAGCACATATTTTCCAGGTTTGACCCGGTTACCTGCCTTGTCAGTGCCATCCCAGGCGATTTCCACATTGCCCTTCTGCTCTCCTTCCAGGCTAAATTCCTTGATAACCTGGCCAGCTTCATCTTCCACGGTAATCTTTATTCCCGCATATTTATTGGCAGTGCCAACCTGCACTACGCCTGAGATAGGGCCCTCCTTGTCCAGATAGCCAACATTGCTGGGCAAGAGCACATTCTGGCCAACCAGAGAAGAGGCTTGCAGAGCCTGGCTGGAGATCATTTGCTCATTGAGCTTGCCCATCTGGGTAGACAGACTGTTGATCCCCTCCGAGGTCGACATGGAAGCCATCTGGGAGAGCATCTGGGCATTGTCCACCGGCTTGAAGGGATCCTGATATGACAGTTGCATGGTCAGCAGTTTCATAAACGAAGCCTGATCCAGCTCTTTCTTCGGCGTAGTGGTGGTGCCAGTAGTCTGGGCCGTGGTACGGCCAATGCCGTTCACACTGTTGGTGGTATCGACCATGTTGCATCCCTCCTATCAGGATTTGCCAAGCTGAAGCGTCTGCTGCAGCATCTTCTTGGCCGAATCTGCAACCTGTACGTTGGTCTGGTAGCTGCGCGAGGCATTGATCATGTCAGCCATCTCTTCAACCATGTTGACATTTGGTTTGAAGATAAAGCCATCCTTGTCCGCCATCGGGTGGTTAGGGTTGTACTCCTTGAGCAGTGGAGCCTTGCTTTCGACAATGCCCTTCACCTCAACGCCGACCGACCCCTGTTTATCTGACATGGCTTGATCGAGCTGAGCGGCAAAAATTGGCCGCCTGGCGTGGTAAGTGTTTTCCACGCTGGAGCTGACGCTGTCCGCGTTGGCCATATTGCTGGCAACCGTGTTGAGACGCACAGACTGCGCACTCATGGCCGAGCCGGCAATATCAAAGACCTTGAACAAACTCATCACTGCTCTCCTTTCAGGGCTTTAAGCAAGCCACTGATCTTGCGGTTCATAAATTCCAGGGAGGTTTGGTACTCCAGACTGTTGCGCAAGAACTCGCTCCGCTCCTGCTGCACATCCACCGTGTTGCCATCACCCGTATCGGGCTGCAACGGATTGCGGTATTGGACAGTACCGGGGGCATCCATATTCAAGGCAAAGTGCTTTTCACTGGTTGTTACCAGGCCAAAACCCTGTTTATGCTGGGCATCCTGCAACGCCTGTGCAAAGTTGATATCTCTTGCTTTAAAACCTGGCGTGTCCGCATTGGCGATATTACTGGACAACACCTCGGCACGCTTGGCGCGAACACCCAGCGTGTATTGATGGATACCAAATGCCTTGTCAAATGAAAAAGCCATAGCACACCTCCTGCTTGGTATATTTTGCCTGCAAGAGATGTGCCAGACGATTTACAAGACTCTGCTGGCTGTCGAGTCCAGGTATGCTCAACCTTGTGGACGGAATGAAAAGCTCTGCAGTGCGGTATATAGGAACATGGCACAATGCCATCATGAATGGAGCCGAAAAGAGAGAAGGAGGCGCAGTGCCTCCCCTCTTATAAACAGTGTCAACAATCCCGACACCCTCGAATACTAAGGGCTACAACGCTATTTGACCTTGTAAACAATTCCGGGATTGCAGCGTATCATCTCGAATCTGTCGGTCAGTCCCGCAAGTGATTCTGAGGCTCCCAGCATCAAGTACCCACCAGGATTGAGGCTGGAGGCAAACTGGTTGAGGATTTTTGACTTCACTTCCGGTGCAAAATAGATAAGCACATTACGGCAAAAAATGATGTCAAATTTACCGAGCAGACTATAGCTTTCCAGCAGATTAAGCGGCCGGAAGGTGGTCAATTTTCTGACTCGCTCTACCACCCGCATTTTGTTATCACCATAGGGCTCAAAAAACATCTTCTTGCGCTCTGGCGACAATCCGCGGGCCAATGCCAGACTGTCATATACCCCTTCCTTACACTGATTCAGCATAGTAGTCGATATGTCTGTCCCGACAATCTGCACCCCACCAGGCAAGGTACCCGGTTTCTTCATCTGCTGCTCCAGCGCAGTCATGGCGATAGAATAGGGCTCCTGCCCCGAAGACGAAGCGGCAGACCAAATCTTGACAGGACGACCACTTTTACCCAGTTCAGGAAAAATCTTGTCGGTCAACAGCTGGAACGGATAGGTATCGCGAAACCAGAGTGTTTCATTAGTGGTCATCGCATCAACAACCGCCATTTTCAGGTCACGCTCACGCACACTCATTGCACGGGTGACCAGTTCAGACAGACTCTCGATGCCAAACTGCGCCATCAACGGTGAGAGACGGCTCTTCACCAGATACTGTTTGTTATCACCCAGCACGATTCCGCTCTGTACCGCAAGAAAGTTGCTGAACTGTTTGTATAAGTCGTCCGAAAGTGTCTTCATGCAGCTGTTCTTCTTTAATTAGAGTGCGTTTTGTACGGCTTTGGCCAATTCATCAGGCTGGAATTTGGCAATAAAGTTGTTTGCACCAACTTTTTGCACCATTGCCTGGTTAAATACACCACTGAGCGAGGTATGCAGAATAACATGCAAATCTTTGAGATTGGGATTATTCCGGATCTCGGCAGTGAAGGTATAGCCATCCATCTCAGGCATTTCGATATCAGAAATCACCAGCGCAATCTGATCCTTGATAGGGCCATTTTTGGTCATCTCCAGCAACATATTCAATGCCTCGCGGCCATCTTTTGCCAGCACACATTCGACACCGATTGCCTCAAGCGCACGCTGTACCTGTTTGCGTGCAACAGACGAGTCATCAGCAACCAGCACAGGACGCCCCAAGGTCGGATGCTCGACACTGGCTTCCACCAGCTCTTGACTGACCTCGGTAGAAACAGGAGAGATTTCGTTGAGAATGCGCTCAACGTCGAGGATCTCGACCAACTCACCATCAACCTCGGTAACCGCCGTCATATAGTTGATACGGCCGGCCCCCTTGGGGGGAGGCAGAATAGACTCCCAATTCATATTGATAATGCGTTCCACAGAGTGAACCAAAAAACCCTGAATAGAACGGTTGTACTCGGAGATGATAATGAAGCACTTGCTCAAATCTTCAATTGGACGCTTGCCCATCGCCATGCTGAGGTCGATGACCGAGATAGTCTGGCCTCGAATATGAGCAACCCCGCGAATACAGGAGTTCAACTTGGGCATCACGGTCAACGGGGGACACTGCAACACTTCACGCACTTTGAATACGTTGATGCCAAATCTTTGACGTCCATTAAGACGAAACAACAACAATTCCAGCCGGTTTTGCCCCACTAGCTGGGTACGTTGGTTGACCGAGTCCAGGATACTGGCCATAAACACTCCCTAAAAACGCTTGGCATTAATCATGCATGCGTGATGGATTGCGTCAGACTATCGATGTGACAACAAACAGATTCTGAAGCAATCATAGTTAAATATGGTGATATGCGTGAACAACTTATCGACCGACGAGCGAAAATGATTAACCGACTTTTACTCATCAGCCTCTTTTTTGGCTGCATATCTTCCAGCTATGCCTCGGAGGTCACAACCTATCTGAGGGAGCGGGCAGAAGAGTTCGTTTATAGCCAACTCGATCTGCAGCTGGATGCCAGAGCAGAGGTCACAGCTGCGACTCTTGATGAGAGACTCCCACTGACCCGTTGCGAAGATCTGTTGACCATCAGCTTACCAGCAAAAATGGAAATTCGCCGTAATACAACAGTTTACATTAAGTGTGAAGAAGACAAACCCTGGGATGTCTACTTACCTGTAAGGGTCAGTATTCAAAAACCCTTTGTTACCGTCACGGCTCCGATAGCCAAAGGGGATCTGCTGAGTGAAAGCCAGCTGGTAGTAGCGTTTCAGGATCAAACCCTGATCCGCGGCGACTACCTGACTGACACAGCCCCTCTTATCGGAGTCCGCAGCAAGCGGGAGATCAAACCGGGACAGCCCATCCGTTTGAGCCAAGTTTGCGTGGTATGTAAAGGGGATCAGGTCACCCTGACTGCCGAGAACAGCAATTTCCAGATCAAAACCATGGCCCGAGCCTTGCAAGATGGCAGTTTCGGAGAGATCATCAAACTCGTCAATATTCGCTCCGGCAAAACGGTGGAAGGTAAAGTCACAGCTGTCGGTGCCGCATCGGTCACTTTTTGATATCCGGAGCCTGAACAATTTTTTCTAAAGTTTTGACCTGCCGCACCGATAAACAGGTAAGCAAACCTTAAAGCAGACGAAGGTAACTAAAATGGCCATCAACAATATCAACAACTTGGCGAATAATCGGTTGCAAAATACCGCTAATAGCCAGGGGACAGGCAGCAAGTCAGTCACCTCATCGCCCGAAAACAAAGCGACCACTGTCAAGCTGGACTCAGTCTCCTTGACCAGTGAGGCGCAACAATTGCAAAAAATGCAACAGAACCTCAATACCGCCTCAACCGGCAACGAGAGCAAGGTTGAACGACTGAAGAAAGCCGTCGCGAGTGGCGAATATCAGGTTAACAGCGACGCTGTGGCCAAGAAGATGTTCAGTTTCGAGGCCAATCTGGACAAAGTTCTGGGATGATGGATTTACCTTCGTTACTGCACACCCAAGATGATTACCTCAGCCAGATGCAATGCATTCTGGAAGAGGAATTCAGCTTGCTCGAACAGCATCAGGCACTGGCCCTGCCTGCACTGACCGAGCGCAAACAGCAGCTGCTTGCTGCGATAGAAACGCTGGACAAGACCCTCGCAGAGATGCCGGAACTGGCACTGCAGCTGGCAGCCTATCCAGACGAGATGGCGCAGCTTCGTGCAAAACTGGATGCCTGCCAGGCACAAAATGATATCAACGGTCGATTGCTTGAATTGAGCATCGTCTCAAACCGTCGTCTGGCAACCTTTCTGAGTCAACTGCGCGATCGCAACAGCCTGACCTATGACGCCAAGGGTAATACTCGCTCTGGCACCCGCTCCTACGGTATCAAGGCCTGACATCTCTTATCAGGCCTTGCATTTTTGCTCGCAGTTTTAAAGCACCAGTCGCAACAACTCTCGCCCATCCTCACACGCATTGACGCGCAGTATCCCGTCCTCATAGCTCCCGTAACTGGCAGGCAACTCGCCGCGCGGGAAACAGATCGACCCCGGGTTCATCAAGATCCGTTCCCCCTGCCACTCCAGCACCGGCACATGGGTGTGGCCGCTCAGGAACAGACTACCCGGCGGTAGCTGTACCTCGTCCGGGCGATAAAGATGGCCATGGCTGACAAACCAGCGCCGCTCATCGACCAGCAACTGGTTGTAGGGGGCTGTGATGGGAAAGCGCAACAGCATCTGATCCACTTCGGAATCGCAATTGCCCCGCACCGCGATGATCTGTGGCGCCAGCTCGTTGAGCCGATCGGCCACCGCAGCCGGGTTATATCCCTCCGGCAGAGGATTACGCGGGCCATGGTTGAGCAGATCGCCGAGCAGCAGATAGTGATCCGGCTGCCAGGGCTCAAGTTGGGTCAGCACCCGCTCCAGCGCAATGATGCTGCCGTGGATGTCGGAAATGATGGCAAGTTTCATGAAATGCTCCTCACTGCGGGCTGAAATAGAGATCCTTGGTGGCAATCGTCCCTTTCAAATTCTGGCTGGGCAGTCCCCGCAGGGTGGGGTCAACCAGTCTCATCTGATTGTAATGATACACGGGGAGGATCGGCGCCTCCTCAAGCAGCAACTGTTCGGCATGCCGGTAGAGTTCAACCCGGCTCGCGCTGTCCAGCGTATTGGCAGCCTGCTCCAGCAACAGATCAAAGTCGGGATTGCAGTAGCCGCTCTCGTTGCGCAGATCCTGACAACGGAAGCTGCCCAACATGGCAGACGGCTCCACGTAATCGCCAAACAGGAAGCTTCTGGCCACCTGGAAATCACCGCTATCCTTGGCCACCTGATAGGCACCCCACTCCAGACTGTTGAGGGTGACCTGTACCCCCAGCTTCTGCCACATGGCGGCAATGGCCATCGCCATCTGCTTGTGGGTTTCTGCGCTGTTGTAGGTAATGCTCAGCTTGAGTGGATTGGCACTGTTATACCCTGCCGCTGACAGCAACGCTGCCGCTTTGGCCTGGCGGGTTAGCATATCTTCAAGCGCCACAGGCAATATCACCCGGGGGTAACCCGGCATCTCCGGCAACAGCGACCATGCTGCCTGTTCATCCTGCCCGCTCACCGATCCAATGAGCTGCTGTCGATCAACCGCCATGGAGAGCGCCTGACGCACCCGCACATCCTGCAGTTCGGGGCGCTTCAAATTGAACGCATAGAGATAGGTACCAAACAGCGGCAAGCCCCAGAGCCGCTCCGGAGATTCGCGCTTCATCTTCTGGTAATAGCCGAGGGAGACCTTGTTGGTGAGCTGGATTTCACCAGCCTCATAGCGCAGCCGTTCGGCATGTTGCGAAGTGATCGGCAGATAGGTGACCCGTCCGATACGGGTGTGAAGGTCATCCCAGTAGTGGATATTGCGCTCGGCTTCTATCCGCTCGTTTGGCGTCCAACTTGTCAGCCGGTAAGCACCATTGCTCACCAGCTTGCCGGGCTCGGTCCACTGTTTGCCAAATTTAGCTATCGCCTTCTGATTGACCGGCACAAAGGGGCGCTGACTGATGAGCTGCAGGAAATAGGGAGCCGGCCGCTCCAGGGTGATTTTCAAAATCTGATCACTTTGCGCTTCAATGCCCAGATTGCCGAGCTCCAGCGCACCGGCATAGATGGATTGCGCATTGTTGATCCCCGTCGCCAGCAGCAATCCGGCAGAAGGGGAGTTGATGGCCGGATCGAGCAGACGGCGCCAGGCATAGACGAAATCAGCGGCCACCAGCGGCTCGCCATTGGACCATTTCAGTTGAGGGCGCAGGAAGAATCGCCACTCCAGCCCATCGTCACTCACCTCCCAGCGCTGGGCCTGAGCAGGAACGATATTCCCCTGCCCATCATCACTGACCAGCCCTTCAAACAGATCGACCAGTACCGCCTCCCCCGGAAAACCGGATCGCACCAGCGCCGGATCCAGTGACTCCGGCTCGGCACCGTTGCCCTTGACCAGGGTTTGCCGATCGGCAAGCAGAGGCTGCTGCTCAACGGTGGTGGCATGGGCCAGGGGCCCAGCCAGCACGGCAAGCAATAGCGGGGAGAGCCAGCGTTGCGCCAGCTTGGGGAAGAAACCATACCTCATGACAAAACCTCGAATAACACCACTGCAGGAGGGGAAGGCCGACGGCGCGCCTGATGAATGCCTGATGCCGCTCTTGTTATCCCCGAAAACGCCCCGTATTGTATCGGGCTTGCCCGGGAGATGGAGTCTTTCGGGTTAATTTTTTCAGGAGTTTTTATGGGTTATGAGTGGCTGGCCCTCGCGTCGGCCAGTTTATGGGCAGTTGCAGCGCTAATTTCGGTCAAACCGGCCCGTCATCTCGGCGCATTTGCCTACAGCCGCTGGCGCATGTTTCTGGTCAGCCTGATGCTCGGCACCATGAGTCTGCTCACCGGTGGCTGGCAAACCCTCACCGCAAACGCCCTGCCCCTGCTCGCCATCTCGGGGCTGGTCGGCATCTTCGTGGGCGATACGGCGCTGTTTGCCTGCATGAACCGGTTGGGGCCAAGACGCAGTGCCCTGCTTTTTTCCTGCCATGCGCTGTTTTCCGCCCTGCTTGGGCTCTGGCTCTTTAATGAACAGCTGACGGGCTGGCGACTGCTGGGGGCCATGCTGGTCTTTGCCGGCGTGATGCTGGCGATCCTGTTTGGCAGACGCAGTAGCAGCAACGAGTGGGAGCAGATCCGTGGCAATCTGGCGCTGGGAGTTGGCCTTGGCCTGACGGCGGCACTGTGTCAGAGCGTGGGAGCCATCATCGCCAAGCCAGTGATGATGAGTGGTGAGGTGGACGCGGTGAGTGCATCGGGTATCCGGATGGGCAGTGCCCTGCTGGCCCACTGCGTCCTGCGGCTGGGGCGCTTGCCGCTCGCCATGCCGCTCAAACCGGTGAGTCGCCAGATCCTCTCCATGATTGCCACCAACGGTTTTCTGGCGATGGGACTGGGGATGACGCTGATCCTGATGGCGTTGCGGCAAGGCGAGGTGGGCATGGTGGCGATTCTCTCCTCCACCACTCCGGTACTGCTGCTGCCGCTGTTGTGGTGGCACTCGGGGGAGCGGCCATCCGTTGCCGCCTGGGCGGGGGCACTGATTGCCACCCTGGGTACGGCACTGGTGCTGGGTTTCAGCACTCATTGACACCCGGCACCATCCCAGCTCAGAACAGGGCAATCTCCTCAGCGGTCAACTCACGGTATTCACCGGGAGCTAGCGCCTCATCCAGCGTCAGGCCACCAATTCGCTCGCGATGCAGTCCCACCACCTTGTTTCCGATGGAGGCAAACATTCGCTTGACCTGATGGTACTTGCCTTCATGAATGGTCAGCCTGGCCTCACACTCCCCGAGGATTTCAAGCTGGGCTGGACGGGTTTTGTCGGTCTCATTGCGCAGGTAGACCCCTTCGGCGAACAACTCGATCGCATCCTGGCTCACCGGATCGGCCAGCCATACATGATAGGTTTTGGCACATTCACGGCGCGGCGAGGTGATGCGGTGGGACCATTGACCATCGTCGGTCACCAGCACCAGCCCGGTGGTATCGAGGTCAAGGCGCCCCACTACATGCAGCTTGCCCATGGCCGGCTCATCCATCAGGAAGAAGACTGTCGGATGATCCGGATCCTCGTTGGAGCAGACGTAACCTTCTGGCTTGTGCAACATGAAATAGCGGTTGCGCTGCTCCAATGTCAGCAATACGCCGTCAAACTCGACCTGACTCTGCTCATTGATATGAAAGGCGGGCTGCTTGACAACAATACCATCCACCATGACCTCTCCCTGACGGATCAGTTTGCCAGCCAGCGAACGGGTCAAATCGGAACAATCGCACAGAAATTTATCAAGCCGCATGCACAACCTCGGAGTCCAACAAGTAAAGGGGCGTCATTATATCGGGCGGAGGAGACAACGCCACTGTTAAGGAGCTGCCAATTATGACGAACCAACCATCCGATGTTACACTTCTCGGGTGCGAGCCATTCGCACGATACACATAATAATAAGAGTCAGGAAGCCCTCATGAAGTCTCAAGCATCCTACCCCGTCATTCCCGTCAACCAGCTGAAACCCGGCATGTATGTGATTGCTATTGCCAGCCAGACAGGTGGGATGGAGATCGCCCGGATGGGCATGGTGACCAACGTGGCACAAATTGCCAATCTGGTACGTCAGGGGGTGCTCACGGTACGCATCGATCTGGCCCGCAGCAAGCTGGGCAGTGCCGAGAGTGACGCCGTTACCTCCCCCAACCTCAATGCCAACAGCGCCCAGATGGGACGCCGTGCCAGTGCCAACGGAGAAGGTGGGGAACTGAAGATCCGCCGCCTTTACCAAGAGGCACGCGAGCTGCAAGGCAAGTTCATTCGCCACCTCAAGGCGGGTGAGCCCATCGACATTACCCCATTGGCCCAAGTCGCCGAAGAGATGGTGGACACCATGTTCACCCACGGCGATGCCATGCTCTGCCTGGCCCGTATTCGTGCCAAGGATGCTTACCTGATGGAGCACTCCATGAACGTGGCCATTCTGCTGGCCAACTTCGGCCGTTATCTGGGGCTGGAACGCAGCGTGCTCAAGGAGTTGACTCTGGGAGGGCTGTTGCACGACGTGGGCAAGATCATGACGCCGGACGAGGTGCTCAACAAACCGGGCAAGCTGACCGACGAGGAGTTTGCCATTATGCGCCAGCATGTGGTGCATAGCTACGACATTCTCCGCAATACCCCCGGCATCACCCCAACCATGCTGGAGGTAGCCGCAAACCACCACGAGCGGCTCGACGGTACCGGCTACCCGCAGCGGCTGAAGGGGGATGAACTCTCCCTCTATACCCGCATGAGCGGTATTGTCGATGTCTATGACGCAGTGACTGCCGACAGAGTCTACAAGGCTGGCATGCAACCCACCCAGGCCTTCCGCATTCTGCTAAAGGGAGTCAATCAGCACTTTGATGCAGAACTGGTGACCAAGTTCATCAAGTGCATGGGGGTCTATCCGGTGGGAACGCTGGTACAGCTTTCAAACCAGCGGTTGGCCATCGTGATGCAGCGCAACGAGCAGCAGCCGCTCAAGCCGGTAGTCAAGGTGATCTATCACGCTACCCAGCGACACTACCTCGATGTGCAGTGGCTGGATCTGGCCAGATCGAGTGTAAAGGAGAGCATCGAGTGCACGGTCGACCCCAAAGAGTTTGGTATCAACCTCACCAACTTCTTCTAACTCTGTCCTCACGACTGGCGCTGACTATCGAGCCAGTGCCGGATCAAAAACTCCTCATCCAGCGGCGAGAGATCAAAACGCAGGCTGGCCTCTTCAATGGCGGCGATATCGTGCTGGTGATGCTCGCTGAGCCAAAGCACCGCACGACGTAAATCTTCACCATGGGGGAGCAGCAGATGGTCGCTCATGGGATACCTCCAGTAGGCTGCAAGGCGACCAGCGAATGTAGCCACCTCTTTCTAGTCTAGTCGGTCAATCCCTATCACCCGCGCCTCTTCACCCTCCCCCCTCAATCACTGTAATCAGCTTGTCACCGGGATCAGCAACCGAAAGCGCGCTGCCAATCCTGATCAAACTTCGTCAGCGCCGCATCCACCGCCGGCACTCTCAACAGCTGTTCGGCCACGTCGAGCGGCAGAGTGATGGACTGGCAGCCCGCCAGCAGGCAGTCGAGCGCCTGACGGGGCGTGCGGAACGACGCCGCCAGCACCTTGCTACCCGAAACATGCAGCGCAAGCAGCTGTTGCAACTCCTGCACGGTGGCAATGCCATCGCCACCCTGGGCATCCAGCCGGTTAACGTAGGGCGCGACATATTCCGCTCCCGCCACCGCCGCCAGCCAACCCTGCAGCGGGGTATAGACAGCGGTGCCCAGAGTCGGCACGCCGTTGGCGGTCAGGCTCTTGATGGCCGCCAGCCCCTCTGCGCATACCGGGATTTTGATCACCAGATCCGGGTCCAGTTCACGCAGGGCAAACGCCTCACGCACCATCTCGGTTTCGGTTTTGGCCATCACCTGGGCAAACAGGCGCGCCTTGGGCCCTAGTACGTCGCGCAGGGCGGGCAGCAGCTCACAGAGCGGCAATCCCCCGGCGGCGGTAATGGAAGGATTGGTGGTGACACCGGCCAACGGCAGGATCCGTGACCAGCGACGCACTGCCGCCACATCGGCGGTATCGAGATACAGCTCCATCTCTAACTCCTTAACGGGATGTTCAATATGTCGCCATTCTAGCGATAAAACATCTGCAAACAGCTTGATCGAAATCAAATCAACTTTCGAATGAAAGCAAATAGAATGCAAATACAAAAGGAGGCGGTATGATTTTCGACCTGCAACGATATTCAACTCACGACGGCCCCGGCATTCGCACCCTGGTGTTTCTCAAGGGGTGCTCGCTGGCCTGTCTGTGGTGTCAAAACCCGGAAAGCCGCTCTCCCAAGCCGGACATACTACTCGACCGGCGCCAGTGCATCGAGGGATGCCAGCTATGCAGCCAGGCGTGTCCGGCAATCTTGCGTGACAGCGAGGGCATCCAGCTCAGCCGTTCTGCCCTCAAGGCCGATGATATGGAACGGCTGCGCGGCCTCTGCCCCAGCGAAGCGCTGCAGGTGTGTGGTCGGGATGACACCCTGGACACCCTGATGGACACCATCTTGCGGGATCGTCCCTTCTTCGAGCGCAGCGGCGGTGGCGTCACCCTCTCCGGTGGCGAACCGTTTATGCAGCCCGAATTTGCTGCCAACCTGCTGGCCCGCTGCAAGGCAGAAGGGCTGCACACCGCGGTCGAGAGCTGCCTCCATGTGCCCTGGCACCAGATTGAGCCAAGCCTTCCCTCACTGGATCTGGTGCTGGCGGATCTCAAACACGTTGATAAAGAACGTTTCTTCCACTGGACCCGCGGCAAGGTGGAGCTGCCCATCGCGAACCTCAAACGCCTCGCCGAGCACGGCGTGCCGATGCAGATCCGGGTGCCGCTCATTCCCGGCTTCAATGCCGACCGCGCATCGATCAGCGCCATCACCGACACCGCCGCCAGCCTCGGCACGGTGCAGGAGATCCACTTCCTCCCCTACCACACCTTAGGCGTGGGCAAATATGCCCTGCTGGATCTGCCCTATCAGGCGCCGGACACACCGCTCGACGATCCCGATTTACTCCACTTTGCCCATGCATACGCCCAACGTCAGGGGCTGACCCCTGTGACCAGAGGATAAGATCATGACCCAGCTCGACCTCAATACCCTCAGCCCGCGGATCCGCGCCCACAAAGAGAGCCTGATCCACATCGTTCAGCCACCGGTCTGCACCGAGCGTGCCCGCCACTACACCGAGGCCTATCAGGCTCATCTCGCCCGGCCGCTGCCGGTGCGCCGCGCTCTGGCGTTGGCCCATCACCTCAAGGAGCGCACCATCTGGATCAAGCACGACGAGCTGATCGTCGGCAATCAGGCCAGTCAGGTACGGGCGGCGCCACTGTT
The DNA here is from genome assembly GCF_049175515.1 of Aeromonas sp. 600479. NCBI lineage: Bacteria > Pseudomonadati > Pseudomonadota > Gammaproteobacteria > Aeromonadales > Aeromonadaceae > Aeromonas > Aeromonas sp. 600479. Next base: position 32,123 of record NZ_JAAKVF010000017.1, on the reverse strand, counting down.
TCCTGAATACACGGTGAACTGGATTGAGAAGGAGATCGACGAGCTGGCAGACCGTCCCGGCGCCGGTTTTGCAGTCAGCGAAACCGACAAGGCGATCATCCACGCCTTCACCCCCTTCTGGCGCGGCCAGACGGTGCAGGATCGCTGCTTCGGCCTCTTTACCGACGAGCAGAAAGCGCTGCTGGAGAGCGGCATCATCAAGGCCGAGGGCAACATGACCTCGGGGGATGCCCACCTCGCGGTCAACTATGAGCAGCTGCTCACTCTGGGTCTCGATGGCTTCAAGGCCAAGGTGGCCGAGCGGCGCAGTCGGCTGGATTTGGCGGATTGGGCCGATCTGCAGCGCGAGCAGTTCCTGCACGCCGTCGCCATCACTCTGGATGCGGTCAGCGCTCATATCTCGCGCTACGCCGCACTTGCCCATGATATGGCAGCACAAGAATCTCGCCCCGAGCGCCGAAACGAGCTTGAGACCATCGCGCTCAACTGCGCCCACATCGCCCACCAGTCCCCCGAGACCTTCTGGCAGGCGCTGCAGCTCTGCTACTTTATCCAGCTCATCCTGCAGATCGAATCCAACGGTCACTCGGTGTCGTTTGGCCGGATGGATCAGTACCTCTACCCCTGGTATCGCCGCGAGGTGGAATTGTCGGAATCCCTGCCTCGGACACGCGCCATCGAGCTGCTGCAAGGGTGCTGGCTCAAGTTGCTGGAGGTGAACAAGATCCGCTCCGGCACCCACTCCAAGGCCTCCGCCGGCAGCCCGCTCTATCAAAACGTCACCATCGGCGGCCAGAACTGGCGGGATGGTGCAGCCCATGACGCGGTCAATGGCCTCTCCTACGCGATTCTGGAGTCCTGCGGCCAGTTGCGATCCACCCAGCCCAACCTCTCGGTGCGCTACCATGCCGGGATGAGCGAGGATTTCCTCGACGCCTGCATTCAGGTGATCCGCTGCGGCTTTGGCATGCCCGCCTTCAACAACGACGAGGTGGTGATCCCCGAGTTCATCAAGCTCGGGGTGAGCGTGGAGGATGCCCACCACTACGCCGCCATCGGTTGCATCGAGACCGCCGTGCCCGGCAAGTGGGGCTACCGCTGCACCGGCATGAGCTTTATCAACTTCGCCCGCATCCTGCTGGCGGCACTGGATGGCGGCCGCGATGCCACCACAGGCAAGGTATTCCTGCCCCAGCCCCAGTCGCTGCGAGACGGGAGCTTTGGCAACTTTGACGAGGTGATGGCCCGCTGGGACGAGCAGGTGCGCTACTTCACCCGCAAGTCCATCGAGATCGATTGTGTGGTCGACAGCGTGCTGGAGGCTCAGGCCCACGACATCCTCTGCAGCGCGCTGGTGGATGACTGCATCGAGCGCGGCAAGACCATCAAGCAGGGGGGCGCCGTCTATGACTGGGTCTCCGGCTTGCAAGTGGGGATCGCTAACCTGGGCAACAGTCTGGCGGCGCTGAAGAAACTAGTGTTCGAGCAGGGGGTGGTAGATCAGAGTGAACTGGCCGAAGCACTCGAGCAGGATTTTGCCGGGGTCAGAGGCGAGCAACTGCGCCAGCGCCTCACCAACGCCGCCCCCAAATATGGCAACGATCTGGACGAGGTTGACCTGCTACTGGTGCAGGCCTACCAGAGCTACATCGATGAGCTCAAGGGACTGCACAACACCCGCTTCGGCCGCGGCCCCATCGGCGGTACCTACTATGCGGGCACCTCCTCCATCTCCGCCAACGTGCCCTTCGGTGCCGCCACCATGGCCACCCCGGATGGTCGCCATGCCCGCACGCCGCTGGCGGAAGGGGCCAGCCCCTCGTCGGGTTCGGATCGTCTCGGCCCGACGGCGGTGTTCAACTCCATCGGCAAGCTGCCCACGGCGGCCATCCTCGGCGGGGTGCTACTCAACCAGAAGCTGAGTCCGGCGAGCCTTGAGAACGAGCGGGACAAGGCCAAGCTGATGAGCCTGCTGCGCACCTTCTTCGAGGTGCACAAGGGGTGGCACGTGCAGTACAACATCGTCTCGCGGGAAACCCTGCTGGCGGCCAAGGCCAATCCGGATCAGTACCGGGATCTGGTGGTACGGGTGGCGGGCTATTCGGCCTTCTTCACCGCCTTATCCCCCGATGCGCAAGATGATATCATCGCCCGCACCGAGCACAGTCTCTGACGGGGCGCCCCCCATGGCGCCTGTGACGTCATATGATTGGCAAGCCACCCTCGGGTGGCTTGCCGCTATCCACCACCTTGCATGTGAGCGCACCATGAATCCACGCCATCAACTGATCCTCACTCTGGTCCATCAGGCTCGCAAGATGAGCGTGAGTGAACTCTCCCGACATACCGGCGTGTCTGAGGTGACGGTGCGCAACGACCTCACCGCGCTGGAGAAACAGGGACTGCTCAGACGGGTACACGGCTCGGCCATGGCGCTGGAGACCGATGACCCGGATGCCCGGATGAACATCAATTACCTGCTCAAGGAGCGCCTCGCCGAGCGGGCCGCCCAGCTGGTGGAAGATGGCGAGACGGTCTTTATCGAAGGGGGCAGCGCCAACGCCATGCTGGCGCGCCATCTGGCCCTGCACAAACGGGTCACCATCATCACCATCAGCAGCTATATCGCCCATCTGCTCAAAGACACCCCGGCTCAGGTGGTGCTGCTCGGCGGGCTGTTCCAGCATCAGAGCGAGAGCGTGGTGGGGCCGCTCACGCGCCTCTGCATCGAGCAGGTGCACTTCTCCAAGGCCTTTATCGGGGTCGACGGTTTTCATCCCGAGATGGGGTTCACCGGCCGCGACATGATGCGGGCGGACGTGGTCAACAGCGTGCTGGCCAAGGGGATGACCAATGTGGTCATCACCGACAGCAGCAAATTTGGCGCCATCCACCCGAGCCAGCTTGGCGCGCCGGGCCAGATCAACGTGCTGGTTACCGACGATGCCCTGCCCGCCCCCATGCGGGCCACCCTGGCCGCACGCGGCATCACAGTGCACTGCGTCTCTGCCTGAATCGCACCTGGCCCCCGTTGCCGGGGTGCTCCACCACCTGACGGCTTGACGGCGCCCACCCTGGCGGGGGTATGCTCGTCCTCTTTTGGCCTCACATGGCAGAGGCCACAGACCGAAGGACACCGCATGCACACCAAAGACAAGTTTCTGGCCGCTCTGGTCATCCTCTGCTGGGGACTCAACTTCGTGGCCATCAAGTGGGGGCTGGAGGGGATCCCCCCCCTGCTGCTGGGTGCGCTGCGCTTTATCGGTGTGGTCTTTCCCGCCATCTTGCTGGTGCCCAAGCCCGCCATGCCCTGGCGCTGGCTGCTGGCCTATGGCGGCGCCATCAGCCTCGGTCAATTCGCATTTTTGTTCAGTGCCATGAAGTTCGGTATGCCGGCAGGCATGGCCTCACTGGTGCTGCAATCCCAGGTGGTGTTCACCCTGCTTTTTGCAATGATCTGGCTGGGGGAGCGCTGGCAATCCCACCACTGGGTGGCGCTGCCCTTGGCGGGATTCGGCCTCTATCTCATCGCCACTCACGGTGAAGGCAACCTGACCCTGTTAGGGTTTGTCCTGACGCTGTGTGCCGCCGCCTGTTGGGGCCTTGGCAACGTCATCAATCGCCAGATTGGTCTGCGCTACCAGACCACGCTGCCGAGCCTGATCGCCTGGGGCGGTCTGGTGCCCATCCTGCCATTTTTCGCCCTCTCCTGGCTGTTCGAAGGGCCGGAGCTGATGGCCAGCAGCCTGCGCGACTTCAGCTGGCAGGGATTGCTGTGCGTGCTCTATCTCTCGTATGTCGCGACCTGGCTGGGTTACGGCCTGTGGGGACGACTGCTGATGCGCTATCCGGTGACGCAGGTGGCACCGCTCTCCCTGCTGATCCCCTGTGTCGGCGTTGTCACGGCAGCGCTGCTGCTCGATGAACATCCAACACCCTTGCAGTGGCTGGGCTCAGCTCTGGTGCTGCTCGGCTTTGTGGTCCATCTGCTGGGTAGCCGACTGCGCTGGTTCAAACCACAGAGAGCGACATGATGAGCGCCTGCCCATTTACGCTATTTCATTGACCTGACAGGATAAAATTTCCATGATGAGCCAGTCCCCATCGGGACTGACATCACCAGTGTGTGATCTGCAGGAAGCAGACTTCAGGAGAGCAAGGACATGCCATCGACCATCATCGCCGGGGAGCGCCGACTCTCCCCTATCATTCGCGCCACCGCCATCACCCTGACCCTGTGCTGGAGCCCGTTTGGCTGGAGTGCCACGCTGCCCGCTGACTTGAAGTGGGAGAGCAACAACCAGGATCCTCTCTATGCCGATCCGGCCGCCAAGCGCGGCGGCACCTTTCGCACCTTTATGACCAGCTTCCCCCTGACCCTGCGCAGATATGGCCCCGACTCCAACGGCGGCTTTGCCGGTTACGTGCGGGAAACCAACCTGCCACTGCTGAGCACCCACCCCGTCACCGGCAACCCCATGCCGATGCTGGCAAATGAGTGGGCCTTCGGCGCCGACAACAAGACCCTCTATTTTCGCATCAATCCCAAGGCACGCTGGTCAGACGGCCAGCCGGTCACTGCTGATGACTGGCTCTTTACCCTCAAAATGATGCGCAGCAAGGAGATCAACGACCCCTGGTACAACAACTACTACAGCACCCAGATCACCGACATCACCAAGTTTGATGATCACACCCTGGCTATCACCAGCGGCACCGAAAAGAGCCGCCAGGATCTGCTCGAGTCACTGCCCATCAGCCCGGAGCCGAGCCACGCCATCAAGCTCACCGCCAACTGGGTCAAGGAGTACAATTGGAAGGTGTTGCCGGTCACCGGCCCCTATCAGCTCGATCAGGTGAAAAAGGGCAAATCGGTCACCTTCAAACGGGTTGAAAACTGGTGGGGGGATGAAGAGCGCTACTTCCAGCATCGCTTCAATCCTGCACAGATCGAGATCAAGGTGCTCAGGGATCTGAACATCGCCTGGCAGCACTTCCTGCGCGGCGATCTCGACACCTTCCCGCTGGTGATGCCCAACTGGTGGCACGACAAGACCAAAACCGCGGAGTTCGAGAAGGGGTATATCGGGCGCACCTGGTTCTACAATCAGACTCCGCAATCGCCGATGGGGCTCTATCTCAACACCGCCGATCCGCTGCTGAATAATCTCGATGTGCGGCTCGGGATCCAGCATGCCCTCAACCTCGACAAGATGCTTACCACCCTGCTGCGGGGGGATTACCAGCGACTCAACAGTTATGGCTCAGGTCAGGGTGAGTTTACCAACAGCGAGATCAAGGCCCGTCCGTTCGATCCCAAACTGGCACGGGAATACTTTGCCAAGGCAGGCTTTAACAAAGTGGGGCCACAGGGGATTTTGCAAAACGACAAGGGGCAGTCACTGACCCTCGCCATCACCTACACCACCGCAGAGCACGCCCAGCGGCTCACTCTGTTGCGGGAAGAGGCCAAGAAGGCGGGGCTTAATCTGGAGCTCAACCTGATGGATGCATCGGCCGGTTTCAAATCGATGCTGGAGAAAAAGCACCAGAGCGCCTGGATGGCCTGGGCGGGCAGCCGCTATCCCGCTTATTGGGAGTTCTTCCACAAGGTCAACGCCAACAAGCCCCAGACCAACAACATTATGAACATCGATGACGATGCCATCACAGCGCTGGTGGAGCAGTATGACAAGGAGTTCGACTTTGCCAAAAAGGCTGCTCTGTCACGGCAGATCCAGCAGCGTCTCTATGAGCTGGCGAGCTTCGTCCCCGCCTATCAGGTGCCCTACACCCGGGAAAGCGCCTGGCGCTGGATAAAACTGCCAAAAGTACCTGCAACACCCAAGAGCGAGCAGCTCTACTGGCCTCTCGGGGGCGACAACAGCGGTTACAGCTATGGCGGTCTGCTGTGGATTGATGAAGAGCTAAAATCCGAGACCAGGGCAGCTATCAAGAACGGCAAGACCTTCCCGGCCATACTCCTGATTGACACCACTTACCGGCAACAGTAGTTCTGGCCAACCTCCTCTGTTCCTGCAAACGCAGGATGTCCATCCCCAAAAACGACAGACCCCGCACAGTGGCGGGGTCTTGTTTTGCAACCGGGTTGCTTGCAAGCAAAAGAGGCAATTAGCCGCGCTTGGCCTGCTTCTGGGCGATGGCGTCGGCCACATCGGCCGGCTCCAGCACGATGCCTTCCTGATCCGGGGTCGGGAACACAGCCACACACAGTTCATCCTGCTCCATGCCGTCAATCCACCGCTCCAGCCACACCTTGAGGGTGATGGACTGTGGTTTGCAATCTGCCCACTCACCTTCGGCCCACGCCTTGGCGTACTCCGGGTGCGGCCATACCGGGATGCAATCTTCATCGTCGGTGGTCAGCATCATGACGCCATGTTCGTCGGTCAGAACGAAAAGCTCTTCATGCTCGACCAGCTTGCTGATGAAGTGATCGTAACGGTAGTCAGCGTTGAGTTGCAGCGCGGCATTGCGCTCGGTGTCGCTCAGTTCATAGCTCATTGGCCAAGTCTCTCTCTCAATAAAGGGCGCCATGTTCACATCTTGTGGTCAGCTTGTCCAGCTTGCCGCCTCCTGACTCCCGTCGGGGAAACAGCAACGCTCATAAGGATAGAGCAGGGCGCCGAATAAAACGTCTCACCAACCTTCCAGACCTGATTAAAAGGTCGGGGTTATCAGCTCTACATCAGGTTGTTCGCTCAACTTCTGTCGCAGCCAGTAGGCAGACTCTACTTCGACGAAGCAGAGTTGATCCTGACCGTCAGCCGCAGTTTTCATCAACTGCTCAAATCGCTGCTGTTGTTGTTGCTCCCAGAGAACGGCAAGCTTTTCGCCATGGGCCTCATCCACCACTTCGCGACGAAGTTCGAACAAATTATCTGTGATCGGGCTGTTGATCTTGGCTGCGCTGTGCCAGTACATCTGCAAGTTGTCCATCATCTCGGTGTCGTAGTTAGCTAGCGCATCCAGCTCCGCAGTCGCCCCTTCCTGACCAGATATAAAATCGCACCAACCGGCATCGAGATTTGCTAGCTCGCGGGCGCGAGCCCCTTTAGCATGTTTGCGAAGCTGGGTAATGTCGCCCCCCTTGCGGGCAGGTAGCCACACCTCTCCCTCATGGCCCTCTAACAAGGAGGTCAGCAAGGAGACTGGGTAAACAGGGAAAGTGGCGGTGTGTGAATGCAGCAGAGATACCAGCGTGATCTTGACCATGAGCAATACCTTGGACTGGGCGAACAGCCGCCAATGGACCGTCCGATATATAGAATGCCCCTATCCTACCACGTTTGGCCCGGTTCGACCCTTGACGAAGCTGTCAGCCAACCATCTGATTACGCCGAAAAAAACAACATTTGAAACGCAGCATCCAGCCAAAGATCAATAATTTGAGCCAGCGCCCACTAAAGTGGATACGGGGATGCTAGTTTGCATACATCTTTAGCGTAAGGAGTAAATCCATGATTGGGATCGACCAGGTTTCTAACGAATTCGTGAACGATTTGAAAATACTGGCATGCTTTGATCCGGCCAACATGAGCCTGGGGATTAAATTACGCAGCGATATGTCTGAAGAGTTGTGCCAGGCGGCAGCCCGTCTGCATCAGCAGGGGCTCATCAGCGCAGAAGATGGCGGCTATCTCACCCCGTTTGGCATGACCATGGTTGAACACCTGCAACATCTGCTGGTCGCACTCAAACCGCTTTGAGCGGCTGTGGTGCCCAGAGTGAAAAGTTGAGTAGCTCCCAGCGCTCCCCTTGGTGAAGATGACAGGCAAACAGCAAAGGACCTTCGGGTCCTTTTACTTTGCCATCCACCAGCCACTCCCCCTCCCTTTCAGGCACCAGTCGCGCATTCACCTCATCGGGTTGCTGTGCAGTGCCCATCCGGACCTGGACAAATTGCTGGCAGATCACCTGCGCTTCCATCGCGGATTGAACCGGTACCGGCGCATTGGACGTCGGAGTCAAGGTGGCAGCAAGCAGGAGCGATAGCAGCATGATTCAGCACATGGGAGTCAGTAGCAGAAGCCAGATAAACAAAAAGCCGTGGCACCAGAGGTACCACGGCTTTCTTAAATTCTGTAAGAATTACAGAGCGGTTACGTTCTCAGCCTGCGGGCCTTTCTGACCTTGGGTCACAGAGAACTGTACGCGCTGACCTTCAGCCAGGGTACGGAAACCGTTACCTTGAATGGCGCTGAAGTGAACGAAAACGTCCGGGCCGTTTTCTTGCTGGATGAAGCCAAAACCTTTGGTTTCGTTGAAAAACTTAACGGTACCGGTGATCATGTTAGACATATCTTTTAAACCTGTATTCAAAATAATTACTTATGCTTTTCAGCGGGTAAAGCTCAAAAAACGGGATTAACTTATGAACAACAGGACAAGATGTGAAACATCGTATTCATTGACATAACTATCGCCCTTTCAAGCTGGTTTGGATTATACGTGGCTTTGTAGATTACGCAAACAAATTTGTGCCCTGCCAATGACAGGGCACAACCCCTTATAAGGTGGCTGCTTCCAACGCTTCGACCAGCGCTCTGAGAAAACGAGCCGCCTCCCCGCCAGTGCAGGCTCTGTGGTCAAATGTCATCGACAGCGGCAATGCCCTGACGGGACGCGCTTCACCGTGGATGAACACCACTTTTTCGAACAGTTTGCCTGCCCCTATGATGGCCACCTGCGGCGGCGTGACGATGGGGCTGGCATAACGCCCTGCAATGGCACCGAAGTTGGTGAGCGTAATGGTCGCCCCCTGCAACATCTCGCGCGGCACGGCGCGCGCCTTCACATCGGCGATCATCCGATCCAGCCCCTGCCGGATATCTGCCCCCTCCCGCTCGGCCACGTTCTCCATCACCGGCACATAAAGGCCATGCTTTGAATCCACCGCGATGGCTACATTGACCTCTTTGAACAGCCGCCGTGACAGGGTGTCACCATCAAACCAGGCATTCATCGAGGGCTCGGCGCGGCACGCCACGCCAATGGCCTTGATAAGGCGCACCGTCACATCCTCATCAGGCCGCCAGTGACGTAAATCCACCTCGTCGGTGATGCTGACCGGCACCACAGTCTGATGAGAGAGCTCCATCGCCTTGGCCATGGCCCGCCGCGACCCTTTGAGGAATTCGTTGCCACTGCTCTGCTGCGCCTCGAATGCCTGCTGTACATCCAGCTCGGTCACCATGCCGCCGCTGCCACTCCCCTTGATCCGCTCGATATCCACACCCAGTTTTTGTGCAAGCAGGCGCACGGCAGGCATGGCTTGCACCAGCGCGCCACCCGGGGCAATGGCCCCCACCACGAAATGATCCTCGATATGTTGCTGATGGGCGCTCACCTTGCCCACCACGGTCCCATCATCTTCGCCCCCCTCGAACTCCACCAGCGGCGCACCGATATGGAGGATATCCCCCTCGGCGCCGCAGAGACGGGCGATCACCCCGGCCACCGGAGAGGGCACATCCACCAGCGCTTTGGCCGTTTCCACCGACAAGAGCACCTGATCGACCGCAACGGTATCACCGGCGCTCACCTTCCATTCGACGATCTCGGCTTCAGCCAACCCTTCACCCAGATCCGGTAATTTGAAAAATTTCATAGCCACTGGTTCTCCATCAGCTGGTGAGCGGCATCGGCGATATCCTGCTCGGTGATGAGGTAATACGCTTCGTTGCGATAGTAGGGAACGGCTGCATCCACGCCGGTCAGCCGCTTGGGCGGCGCCTTGAGGCAGGGAAGTGCCTGCTCGGTCACTCGCGCCACAATTTCGGCTCCAACCCCGAAGCTGCCACACGCCTCGTGTACCACCAGCAACCTGCCGGTCTTGCGCACCGAAGTGAGGATGGTCTCCATATCCAGCGGCTTGATGGTGGCCAGATCCAGCACCTCGCACTGGATATCCTGCTCGGCCAGCAGGTTCGCCGCCCGCATCACCTCCTGAATGCAGGCCCCCCAGGCCACTACCGTGATATCCCGGCCCGGGCGCAGGGTAAAGCAGACATCCAGCGGCAGGCCGACACCGTCATCCACCACCTCGGATTTCATCGAGCGATAGATGCGATCCGGTTCGAAAAACATCACGGGATCAGGGTCGCGGATGGCCGACAGCAGCAAGCCATAGGCGCGTCTCGGGCTGGAGGGGATCACAACTCGCAGCCCAGGAATATGAGCAAATAGCGCCTCGACGCTCTCGCTGTGGTGTTCCGGCGAGTGAATGCCTGCGCCATAGGGAGAGCGATAGACAAGGGGGCAGGAGAGGCGACCTCGGGTACGGTTTCGCATCCGCGCCGCCTGACAGATGATCTGCTCCATCCCTGGAAAGATGAAGCCCTGAAACTGAAACTCAGCCACCGGCTTGAGCCCCTGGGTCGCCATGCCGACCGCCACCCCGGCGATCAACCCTTCAGCCAGCGGCGTGTCGATCACCCGCTTGAAACCGAATTTGTCGCGCAGGCCAACCGTGGCGCGAAACACCCCGCCGTTGACCCCCACATCCTCGCCCAACACCACCACATCCGGGTCATGCTCCATCTCGTAGTGAAGGGCCATGTTGACCGCCTCCAGCAAACTGATCTCACTCATGGCCAACCTCCTGCTTCATCCCCTTGGCAATCACTCGCTCGCGCTGGGGCAAGAGTTCGGCGGGCAGGCTGGCATAGTGATAATCGAGCATCGCCTCCGGTGGCTGGGGCACCATCGCCTCATAACGGGCGACCGCCTGTTCGACCTCTCGGGTGGCTTCCGCCAGCAGACTCTGCTCCTGCTCTTCATCCCACCAGCCTTTGCTATGCATAAACTGCCGCAGCCGCTTGACCGGCTCTTTCGCCCAGGCGGCCTCGACCTCGGCCCCGTCGCGATAGCGAGTGGCATCATCGGCCGTGGTGTGATCGCCGAGACGATAACTGACTGCCTCGATCAGAGTCGGCCCCTTGCCGCTGCGGGCCCGTTCGACGGCACTGCGGGCAGCATCGTAGACCGCCACCACATCGTTGCCATCCACCTGCTGGCTGCGCACCCCGGCGCCGATCCCCTTCTGGGCCAGCGTAGGGGCGCTCGATTGCAGCTTGCGTGGCACCGAGATAGCCCACTGGTTGTTGTTAACGATGATGACCATCGGCAGGTGCCAGACCCCGGCGCAGTTGAGCCCCTCCAGAAAATCCCCCTTGGAGGTGCCGCCATCGCCGATAGTGACTACGGCGACACGCGGTTGATTACGCAGTTTGAAGGCCGAGGCAATACCGCAAGCATGGGTGATCTGGGTAGCGATGGGGACGCAGATGGGGAGATCTTCAGAGGGGGTCCCATCGGGTTTGAGAAAATAACTGCCCCGCTCGTCACCACCCCAATATTGCAGGTTCTTCTCCATCGGTACGCCCCGCACATAGAGGGTGGGCATGTCCCGATAGTAGGGAACGTAGACATCCTGCGGCTGCATGGCGAGACCAATGCCAATTCCCACGGCTTCTGCGCCGAGATGGGAGGGAAAAGTACCGAGTTTGCCGGTTCGTTGCAGCGCAATCGCTTTTTTGTCATAGCTGCGCACCATCACCATATTGCGGTAGAAAGTGTGCAGTATCGCCTTGTCCAGCCAGGTCGGTAAGGTGGCGACCGGGCACCCTTCCGCATCGAGGTAACGAAGGAAAGGGATGTCGACATGGGTCATAACTGGCTCCTTGCCGTTGTAGGCGTCACCGATGCTGGTGACACTTAGATGTAAATACCTTGTTAAATAAAAAGCAAAGGGATTTACTCAGGTAAGACCAGTAGAAACTTCTTTAAAGTAGCGAAGGAGCTGAATTTTCGGCGATGAGCGGCAAGGTATGCCGTAAATGGTGCAACTTTGCAGTGCTGAATGCAGGATGCCAAATATTGAAAAGGGGAGCCTTGCTCCCCCTTCTGTTACTCAAGCCAGCGGTTACGCCAACCAGCTGTTACGCCAGCCACTGTTGCAGCTGGCTGGCCATGCCAGCTGGCAGCAAGTGAGCGCGACTCAACAAGCGGCTGCGCCAGGGCTCGGCCTGCAAGGTGGGGCAAATTCGCATCTCCCGTCCCCGGTCAGCCACGCGCACCAACCGATCGATGAGGGTCTCCAGCGGCGGATGCGCCGGCCAGTGAGGATAGAGGTCGGCCGTCGCGATCCCGGCCAGCTCGCACACCCGCTCCTCTTCCCCATCTCCCTTCCCATCAACCATTGGCCAGGGGTGAAGCACCTGCAGCCAGCCCGGCCGTGCAGCCTCCAGCAACTGGCCCAGCGTCGGCTGCGCAAAATGGGGATCCCCTGCGGCTTTGAGCAGATGACGCGCCCCCGCCAGCACCACCAAGCCGCGCTGGGGAAGTGTTAGAAGATAGTCGGCCAGCGCCTGATCCCGCCCCCTGTTGTGCTGCTGCCATCGCTCCGGGCTCATCTCCTGCCACTCGAATAAGGGCTCGCATAGATGCACCCGCAGCCGCATATGTTCAGGGCGCACCAGATTGCTCTGGCGCAGAGCGGAAAAGAGAGCCGGAAACTCGGGGGCCATCCAGGCAGGAAAAGCGCAGGAGTCGAGCCAGACCGGATAGAGTCGTACCAGCGTCAGCGGCTCACCCTGCCAGCTCTCCTGCCCCGTCAGCCAGGCATCGAGCAAGCCTTGATGGCGGCGGTTGCCGCACTCCAGCACCAGATCGGTCATGACTCCCCAGAGCGCCGGATCACAGAGCCAGGCGTGCTGGCGCCGGATAAAATCCGGGTGCCAATGCGGCTCCCCCAGCCCCACCAGTTTGCCCGCCAACAAAGCTTCCCTGATAGCGGCAACAGGGGTCATGCGTCCCCCTCCTGCCGGATGTGCGGTTGTTGCCCGACCCCATCGACCCGTTCACAAATAAAAGCGCCGATCTTCGCCAGCCAGTCGGGATGCACCATCTCCTGATGCAGACAGGGGAAGCGCTCATAGCGGATGTCCCCTTTTGTCAGCGACTCCCAACCGCGTCCATCCAGCCAGGGCTGGCGGGAGGCTGACGCCTCGATAAAGATCACCTCCCCGTGGTAGCAGTAGTCGACCGGCTGACGGATTAGCCGGTTGTTGTGGCCCACCAGCTCAATCATCGCGCTCACCACCTGCTCGTCGAGCATGGCCAACGCACTCCCCTCTGCCCCCAGTCGGGCCACCACCTCATCGCGAGTAAGGGAGTCGAGCGCCTCGTCCGCAACCGCAATGCCCCCCATCCGCAGCAGCGCATCGAGCATCCGCTGCTCGTCGGGCAGCGGCTGGGTCTGCCACTGCAGGCAGGGGTAGGCGTCGAGCAGCAGCACCATGGCCACCTCTTGTCCCTGCTCTTGCAGCATGGCGGCCATCCGGTGCACCAGCATGCCCCCGAGGGACCAGCCGAGCAGCCAGTAGGGCCCCTCGCTCTGCTGACGACGCAGCTCGGTCACATAGTCGAGGGCCAGCTCGTCGAAACTGGCGGGCAGCGGCGCATCCGGTTGGCAGAGCGCTCGCGCCTGCAGGGCATAGAGCGCCATGTCGGCTGGCAGATGGGGCACCAGCGGCGCATAACACCAGCCGAGCCCCCCTGCGGGATGGACACAAAAGAGGGTGGGACCCGATGTACCGGCCTGCACACCGGGCGCCCGCAGGGGCAACAGCATGGGCATTGCCTCCCGCTCGCCGCCAAGACGGCGCGCCAGCTGGGCGGGGCTCGGCGCTTCGAACAGGCTGGCCAGAATGAGACCCTGTCCTATTGATTCCTCAATACGCACCACCAGCTGAGCCGCCAGCAGGGAGTGGCCGCCGAGGGCAAAGAAGTTATCGTCGGCGCCGACCCGCGCCAGCCCCAGTATCTCGGCGAAGAGGCGACAGAGCCGCTCCTCCAGCAGGGTTTTCGGCAGTGACTGACCCACCGCCGACGCCATGTCGGGCAGCGGCAACCCCTTGCGATCCAGCTTGCCATTGGGGGTAAGCGGCAGCTCAGCCAGGTTTACCAGGAGCCCCGGTACCATGTAGTCGGGCAACGCCGCGCCAAGGGCGGGTGCCAACTCGGCAAGCGTCAACTCGCCACTATCTGCGGCCACCACATAGGCCACCAGACGGCGATCGCCGGGGGAAAATTCGGGGGCCAGCACCACCGCCTGCGCCACCCGGGGATGGCGCAGCAGCACCTGTTCGATCTCCTCCAGTTCGATGCGCTGGCCGCGGATCTTCACCTGAAAATCGAGGCGCCCCAGATACTCGATGGCGCCATCCTCGCGCCAGGCGGCCAGATCGCCGCTGCGATAGAGCCGTCCCGCCCCGAAGGGGTTGGCAATGAAGCGCTCGGCAGTGAGCTCGGGCTGACCAAAGTAGCCCTCCGCCACCTGTACGCCGCCGATCCAGAGCTCCCCCGCCACACCGGGGGGCACCGGCTGCAACCAGGGGTCGAGAATGTGGATACAGGTATTCCAGACCGGATAGCCGATGGGCACGCTGGTCACCGCCTCGTCTGCCCGGCAGGGATACCAGGTGACATCCACCGCCGCCTCGGTCGGGCCATAGAGGTTGTGCAGGGGGGCTGAAAATGTTCCATACCAGCGTTGCACCAGATCGGCGGGCAGCGCCTCGCCGGAGCAGAAGACCTGCCGCAGTGCCTGGCAACGCGCAGGCTTGGCCTGAGTGACAAAGATCTGCAGCATGGAGGGGACAAAGTGCAAGGTGGTGATCCCGGCCTGCTCAATCAGCTCGGCAAGGTAGGCGGGATCCTTGTGGCCGCCCGGTTTGGCGAGCACCAGCCGCGCCCCGGTCATAAAGGGCCAGAAGAACTCCCAGATGGAGACATCGAAACCGGCCGGGGTCTTTTGCAGCACCCGATCCGCCGGGCCGATGGGATACATGTGCTGCATCCAGAGCAGCCGGTTGACGATGGCGCCATGGCTCACCACCACCCCTTTTGGCCGACCGGTCGAGCCGGAAGTGTAGATGATGTAGGCCGCATCTTCCGGTTTGGGGGCTGGCAGATCACAAGGTGCTATCGTTGCCAACTCTACCGCCGCCAGCTGCTCTGCCACACCGGGGGCATCGAGGCAGACAAGTGGCGCGGCCACATCGAGCGGCATCCGCAAGGTGCGACAGGTCAACACCAGCGTAGGATCGCTGCTGGCGAGAATGTAGCCGATCCGCTCCGCCGGATAGTCCGGATCAACGGGTACATAGACGGCCCCCACCGCCATGATGGCCTGCTGGGCGAGAATAAGCTCGGGAGAGCGCGGGATCACTACCGCCACCCGACAACCGGGGCCCACGCCTCTTCCCGCCAGATAGCTGGCCAGCTGGCGGGTACGCTGGCGCAGCTCTGCCACCGACCAGCGCTCGGTACCACACTCCAGCGCGATGGCGCTCTGATCTGCCGCCGCCAGCCCCTCGGCCAGCAGTGCGCTCAGAGTGGTAGTCGGCAACGGATGGTCGGTCTGGTTCCAGCGCACCAGCTCAGCCTGCTCACAGGACAGCAGCAGCGGCAAGCGCACTGCCTGGGCCTCGTCATCCGCCTCACTCCAGGCCGCCAGATAGGCTACCAGCCGGGCCAGATGACGTTCGCTCTCCTGTTGGCTGAAGCGCCCCTGATGTGCTTCGAGGGTCAGGGTCATAGCGCCTGCCTCCTCGGCTAAATAGAAGGCGCACACCTCCACCGGCCCCGCCGCCAGCACCTGCACCTCGCCACGAACTTCGTTGTGTCCTTCACCAAAGCTGAGGGTACGGGCAAAGGGCATCAGATTGACCTGAGGTCCAAACAGCGGCTGGCCCGGCTGACGCTGCTGCAACCACTCCTGACGGCAGCCCTGATGACGGCGCAGGGCGGCAAATTGCCGCTCAACCTGTGCCAGCAACTCTCCTACCCGGCTGGTGCCGCTCAGTTCAATGCGCAGGGGCACCACATTGACCTTCATGCAGGGGGTATCGGCTGCCGCTGAGCCCAGTCGCCCCATCAGCGGAATACCCAGCACTACCTCGCCGGCGCCGCTCATCCGCTGCACATAGCTGGCCACTGCTGCCAGCAGCAGGCTGTAGGGGTGACAGGCCGAACGACTCGCCCGAGCCACCAGTGCCTGCCACTGGCGGCCAGAAAGGCGCAGTTCAAGGCGATATGTGGGGCCCGGCCCTTGCGCTGGACGGCGGGAGAGCGACGCAGGGCTCTCCACCCCAGCCAGCTGCTGCACGAAGAAATCGCGATCCCGCGCGGCACGCGGCGAATCCTGATAGGCCGCCTCCTCGGCCAGCAACTCCTGCTGGGTCGCATAACGACAGGGGGCTGGCTGCTCGCCCGCACAAAGCGCCTCATACCAGCTCGCCACCCGCTGGCAGAGCAGGCTCAGGCCAAAGCCGTCGATGGCGATATGGTGCACGGCGATAAACCAGGCCCACCGCCCCTCGCCAAGGCGATAGAGGGTGGTGGCAAACAGCGGCCCCCCGGCCAGATTGAAGGGGACGGCCAGCTGCGCACGCATCTCGGCCTGCGCGACTGCGAGCGGGTCGGCCTCGCTGCGCAGATCCCGCTCGGTCAGCTGCCAGCAGGCGGGGTTGGCCACCATTTGCGGGCCATCGGCAGTAGCCACAAAGGCGCAGTGCAGACCGGGGGTCTCGTCAATGGTCTGGCGCACCGCGCGGGTGAAGTGATGAGGAGCCAGCGCCCCCTCCAGCAGCCAGTACTCGCCGGTGTTGCAGGCGGGGCTCTGCGGGTATTTTTGCTGGGCAAACCAGATACCCGCCTGAGCGGTGGTTAGCGGCCAGCGCGGGTGCTCACCACGCTGGTGGGTGGCGCGCATCGCCATTGTCTGTTCCATGGGAATGTCCTTGCGCAAACATCGAGCGGGCAGCGGCTTGCCCCTGCCCGCATGGCTGAGAAGCGAGGAGGCCAGGCCTCCTCCATAAAGAGAGTGTCACGCCTGCCCGATCGGCAGTGCGCGGGCTAGACCCCCAGGGTGGCACCGCCATCGACCACCAGATCCTGCAAGGTGATATGGCTGGCGGCATCGGAGGCGAGAAACAGCACGCAGGCAGCCACCTCGTCGGGTGTTCCCAATTTGCCAAGGGGGATCCCCAGCTTGAACTGCCCGGGCAGGCCCGCGATGGTGCGCAGCTCTCCTTCCTGCTGCACCGCATCCCCCTCCTGCCACATGCCGTACAGCATCGGGGTACGGGTCGAGCCCGGCGACACAAGATTGCAGCGCACCCCATAGGGGGCAAGTTCCAGCCCTGCCGTTTGAGTAAGGCTGGTCAGCGCCGCCTTGGAGGCACCATAGATGCCCATCCCCACTCGCGGCACCCGACCGGCATTGGAGGAGACATTGACGATGGCGCCCCTGCGCCGCCCCTGAAACCAGGGGGTCAGGGCCCGCATCAGATAGAAGGGGGCGAAGGTGTTGATGGCGAAGGTGCGCTGCAAGAGGGCATCATCCACCTCATCGAGCCTGCCGGTCGCCAGTACGCCGGCGACATTGACCAGCACATCGGGCCCCACCCCCTCATCCAGCAGCTGTTCGCAGCCGCGGGTCACGGCTTCGCTGTCGCTCACGTCGAGAGTCACCTCCCTCACGTTGCCGGGCAGCGCCTCGGCCAGTTGCCGATCGAACGCCACCACGCTGGCCCCCGCCTCGGCAAAGGTGCGTGCCACCGCATGGCCAATTCCCTGCGCTGCGCCGGTCACCCAGACGGTTCTGCCTTGCCACTCACTCATAGGGTGCACTCCGGTTCGCTGACGTGCTCTTCGTTGGCCTGATAAGCCGTGGCCTGACTGACGTGAAGCTGACGGGAGAGGAGCGCCCACCAGTGAGCCAGGGTCGGCGTGCGGGCCAGCTCGGCCAGCTCCACCACCAGCCCCTGCTGACGCCACTCTTCCACCAGCCCCATCACAGCCAGCGAGTCGAGACCGTAGTCGAGCAGGTTGTCATCCTCGGTGGGCTGCTCCTGCTGCATCTCGGCGGGCAGCCGCGCCAGCACCTGAGCACGCAGCGACTCCCGGGTCAGAGGGCGTTTGCTGACCGCCATCACCTCGGCCACGGTGATCACCCGACCGGCATTGCGGCTGACATAGGAGAGCGCCAGCAGATGATCCTCGCGGGAAAAGTCGGCGATGGCATCAGCCACCAGGAAGGGGCGGATATCACGCATAAAGGCATCGACCGCCGTCTGCATCACCCCGATATGACCGTAGATGCCACAGATCACCAGCTGATCCCGCCCCCATCCGGCCATCAGCTCCGCCAGCGGTGAGCGACAAAAAGCGCTGTAGCGCCACTTGGTCAGCACCGTATCCTGCGGCTCGGGTGCCAGCGCCGGAACAATCGGCTGACGCTCCGGCGCCCGGGTCAGTCCCGGCCCCCACATGTCGTTAAGTAGCGCCCGATCGGCCAGGCTCTGCTCGGCAGGCTGGGCGGTATAGACCACCGGCATGCCAAGAGCTCGCGCCTGACGGATCAGGGTGGCGATATGGTCGATGACCTGATTGATCAGCGGATTGTCCGGCCCGTAGAAATCGACGAAATAGTGCTGCATATCGTGGACCAGCAAGGCGGCGCGGCCCGGTTCGAAGGGCCAGTTCACCCGCCCGGTTGGCAGCTCCTCAGCGGTAGGCAGCGGGTAGGCGGCGAGGGATTGAATGGTCATGCACACTCCTTGGCGAGCTGCTCGCGCAGCGTCTGTTTGTCTATCTTGCCGACCGGGGTGTGGGGCAGTTGCTCCACCAGCACCAGGCGATCGGGCAGTTTGTAATCGGCCACCCCCTGCTCGCGCAGGAAACGGCGCAAGCGGGGCAGATTGAGGGGCTCGCGGCACATCAAAAAGGCGCAGCTGCGCTCCCCGAGCATGGGATCCGGCATGGCGACCAGCGCCGCCTGCCGCACCTCCGGGTGGGTCAGCAACAGCTCTTCAATCTCGAGGGCGTCGATCTTCTCCCCACCCCGGTTGATCTGATCCTTGTTGCGCCCCACCACTATCAGATGACCGCCGGGCAAGCGGCAGACCAGATCGCCGGTGCAGTAGAAACCGTCCCGGTCGAAGGCACGCTGATTGTGGGCATCGGCCTTGAAGTAACCGCGAAAGGTGTAGGGGCCACGCGTCCAGAGCTCGCCGCACTCGCCATCAGGCAAGGGGTGCCCGTCGCTGTCTCGCACCTCCACCTCGTCGCCCGGGCTCATCGGACGGCCCTGGGTATTGACGATGTGCCACTGGTCATCCTCGATGCGGGTGTAGTTGACCAGCCCCTCTGCCATGCCAAACACCTGCTGCAAACGGCAACCAAGGCGGCTCGCCACCGCCTCGGCATGAGCCGGGCTGAGGCGCGCACCGCCCACCTGCACACACTCCAGAGAGGTCTGCGGATAGTGGCTGGCCGCCTCCAGCCAAAGCGCCAGAGCCGGTGGCACCAGTGCCGCCCAGTTGACCTGATGGCGCTGCACCAGCGGCAGACAGGTTGCTGCGGAAGGATCCTTTGCCAGCACCACGCAGCCACCGCCATAAAACACTCCGAGTGCCCCGGGGGAGCTCAGGGGAAAGTTGTGGGGCGCCGGCAGGGCGCAGAGATAGATCACCCGCTCATCCCAACCACACACCGCCACGCTCTGGCGCACGCTGTAGCCATAGTCATCGTGGGTACGGGGGATCAGTTTGGGAGTGCCGGTGCTGCCGCCGGAGAGCTGGAAAAAGGCGACCTGATCGGCTGGGGTAGGAGTTGGCGCGATGGCCGTCAGCGGCGAACCATCAGCACGGGCTATGGGGTCAGGCTGACACCATGCAAATCCTGACTGAAGATCGGAGCCTTCTGCCTGCTCGAACAGCAGTGTCTGGCAGGAGGGATATACCCGCTCATCAAGGGCCGCGAGGCTCCCCGCTTCACCGGCAAAGCCGGGATGCGAGGGGCTGAGTACCAGCAAGGCGGGCTCAATCTGGCGGGCAAAGGCCACCAGCTCGCGCCGCTGGTGGCTGTAGAGGGCATGCACCGCCACCACACCGCAGCGGATCAGGGCAAACCAGCAGATATAGAACTCGGCGCAGTTGGGCAACTGCACCAGAGCGGTATCGCCATGGCCCAGCCCGCGCACTGCCAGCCGCACCGCCAGCGCATCGACCTCACGCTTTAACTGGCCATAACTGAGAGTGCGTTCCCCGCAGATCAGGGCCGTGCGCTCGGGATAACGTTCGGCAGATTCATCGAGCAGGGCGGTGAGCGGTTGTCCGCGCCACCACCCTTGTGCCCGGTAGTGGGCTGCCAGCTCGGCGGGCCAGGGGGTAAAGGGCACCAGCGGCTTCATGCAGTTACCTCCGGCTCCCGGCTTTCGAGGCCAAACGCCCGCAGCATGGTGCCGAGTTTGGCGGCGGTCTCTTGCCACTCTGCTTCCGGCGAGGAGCCCACCACCACCCCGGCACCGGCATAGAGCCGCAGCTGCTTGCCGGCCAGCACGCCACAGCGGATGGTGACCACCCACTCGCCATTGCCATCGGCATCCATCCAGCCGACGGCACCACAGTAGAAACGGCGATCGTACCCCTCAAGCCGGGCGATGGTCTGACGCGCAGCCGAGAGCGGCGTGCCGCATACCGCCGGTGTCGGGTGCAGCGCCAACGCCAGTGCCAGCACGGGAGAGGGGTCATGGAGCCGCCCGGCGATGCGGGTCGAGAGGTGCCACATGGTAGGAGTGGCGATCACCTGCGGCTCCAGAGGGACATCCAGCTCGCGGCAGAAGGGAGCTAGGGCCTCAGCGACCGCATCTGCCACCAGCGCATGTTCATAGCGATCTTTCTGGGCCCCCAGCAGTTCGGCACTGGCTGCCTGTTGATCGGAAAACGCGTGGCGCGGACGGGAGCCCGCCAGCGGATTGCTCACCACCGCCATCTCGCTGCGCGATACCAGCAGCTCGGGGCTCGCACCAAGCAGGGTCTCCCCCTCCGGCAGCGGGATCTGGAACACATAGGCGCCCGGATTCTGGGCCAGCAGAGAGCCATAGGCGTGTGCGGGTGAGGTCTGCTCTGCGCTCTGCACGTCGATGGCGCGCGACAGCACCACCTTCTCGAGCTGACCCTCGCTGAACTGCTGCAGCGCCGCTCGCACCGCCCCCTGATAGTGGGCAGCGCCCGTTACTTCGCTCACCTCGCCATGGAGCTGGCAACAGCGGGTGGGTAACAGTGCATCCCGTTTGACCCACTGCGATTGCGCCGGAATCACCAGATGCCAGGGGTATTGGGTATCAAACGGAATGGCGCCGATGGCGATGGGATTGACCATCCCCTGCTGGCGCAACTGACGCAGATGGGCGAGCAGCTTCTCCGGCGGGATGCCGGTAAAACTGTCGTGGATACCGGAGGCGACCAATACCCTGTCACCGCTTGCAAAACAGCACACTTTATCCAGCCCGACCGCTGTGGCGGGCCACTCTCCTTCCAGTGCATGGTCACACATGACGGTGCTACTCCTTGGAATGAATCACTGCCTGACACGACTTAAGGTGAGTCATTTGACTCACCAGATATCAGGGTGAACGGCATCCTAACAAGGAGCGAAAAAACGATCAATACAAATGAGAATCAATTTCATTAACTTCTTTTTAGTCAAAAGAGGGTGACGAACGAAACTGAGCTTCGCCGATAAAAAAGAGTTGCGATCGGAGCAAATTCAACTTGATAATGATAACGCTTATCATTTGTATATTATGGAAGATGTAAATAATGAAATCCTCAACCTCCCGTTTTATTGCTCCCAGCCTGCTGGCCACCACCATCGTCACTCTGCTGACCCAGCAAGCGATCGCCGCCAGCAACGCCCCTCAAGCCGATGAGGTGATCACCGTCACCACCACGGCGCACAATACCCGCTCGGCACCGGCCTCTATCTCTGTCATCACGGCCGAACAGATCGCCGCCGCACCGGTCAATGACCTTGCCGACCTGCTGCGCCACGAAGTGGGCATTCAGGCAGAAGCGGACACCAATGGCCGCAGCGATATCGGCATTCGCGGCATGTCCGGCAAGTACACCCTGGTACTGGTGGATGGCAAACGCCTCTCCTCCTCCAATGCCCTGTGGCGCGGCGGCAACTTCGACAACACTCCCGTGCCCCTTGGCATGATCCAGCGGGTCGAGGTGATCCGTGGCCCCATGTCGGCACTTTATGGCTCCGATGCCATCGGTGGCGTCATCAATATCATCACCAAGCAGCCGGGAAAAACCTGGCAAGGGGCGGCCGATGCCGACTTCAAGGCCATCGAGGGCAAGGATGGCGGCGATCAGCACAGAACCAACCTGGGCTTTACCGGCCCGCTGACCGACAACCTGCTGATCCGGATGAACGGCGAGGTGTATGACCGTCAAGCCTGGACCCCCACCGAAGCTGCTGACGGCATCCCCCTTATCGAAGCCAAACAGACCCGCAACTTCGCCTCCACCCTGAGCTGGCTGGTGGATGAGCAGCAGCGCTTCGAGCTGGATTACCTCTACAACCAGGATGAGCGGCCTCTCGATATCTTCCGCAAAACCGGCAACAAGGTGCACAGCCGCCAGCAGCAAAACGATCGCAACCTGTTTGGTCTGACCCACAAGGGGAACTGGAGCTGGGGTGACACCACCGTCATGGCCAACTACGAGACCTCCCAGATCGACGACTTCAACACCAGCTACTCTGCCCCGCAGCAACGGGAGCTGGAAGAGAACACCCTGACCCTCAAGGGCTACACCAACCTGGCGCTGGCCAACCACTACCTGACCCTGGGTGGTGAATATCTGGATCGGGAGCTGGTGGATGCGGTGAGCTACAAGGATATCGGCGGCAAAGAGAGTCACTCCCAGGAGGCGCTGTTCGCTCAGGACGAGATCGGCCTGACCGACAGCCTGACCTTCACGCTGGGCGGCCGTTACGATCACCACGAGATCTACGGCAGCCACTTCACCCCGCGCGGCTATCTGGTCTATGAGATGAACGATGTGGTGACTGTCAAGGGCGGGGTCAGCCAGGCCTTCAAGGCACCGGCACCACACCAGTACTCCAACGGTTACAGCATCGAGAGCTGCGGCGGCAGCTGCCGCATCTATGGCAGTGACAAGGTCAAGCCGGAAACCAGCACCAACTACGAGCTGGGTGTCATCGCAGGAGAAGGGAGCTGGGAAACCAGCGCCACCCTGTTCTACTCCGACATCGACGACATGCTCACCTTCAAGCAGTTGCCGAGCTCCACTGACCGCACCTGGTACAACCTGGAGAAGGCCACCACCAAGGGGCTGGAGCTGACCGGCAAGCTCGATCTGACCGACGATATCAACCTCGGCGCCAACTACACCTACCTCAAGGCTGAAGGCGATCAGGGTCAGGCTCTGCCCGAGCGGCCGGAGCACAAGGCCAACGCCAAGATCACCTGGCAGGCCACCGAGCGGGTAAATGCCTTTGTCGGCACCACCTACACCGGCACCCAGTTTGCCGAGCAGACCGTCAACAAGGTTGTCGTACTGCACAAGCTGCCCAGCTATCAGACCTTTGATCTCGGCACCGGCTTCAAGGTCACAGAGAACTTTGACCTGCGACTGGGGATCAACAACCTGACCGACGTGCGCCTGCAAGAGAAAGACACCCTCTTCCAGAACGTCGAACCGGGTCGCAGCTACTACGTCAGCGGCTCAGCCCGCTTCTAAGGTAGCCAAGACCTGTATAACAGAGCGCGGGCCCATGCCCGCGCTCTGTTAACCAAGAGAATAAGGGGAAGATCCCCACTGGACAGCAAAGAGCATGCAGATTTCCATTTTCATCAGGATCGCTCATGTTCACCTCACTTCTGAATGCTTCACCCCTTGCCACCCTGCCCACCCCTGACGAGATGTTAAAGGCCAGACCCTGTCCGGCACGGCTCGCTCGCCAGATCACTCGCAGCCGCCAGCAAGCCCGCCATATTCTGCAGGGAGAGGATGATCGCCTGCTGCTGGTGATCGGCCCCTGCTCCATTCACGATCCGGCTGCCGCCCGCGACTATGGTGGCCAGCTCGCTGAACTGCAGGGCCAATACGGGGAGCAGCTGCAACTGGTGATGCGCACCTATTTCGAAAAGCCGCGCACGACGCTCGGCTGGAAAGGATTTATCTTCGATCCCGACCTCGATGGCAGCGATCGACTGGAAAAAGGCCTATCCCAGGCCCGGGAGTTACTGCTGGCACTTGGACAGGAAGGGCTCGTCTGTGCCACCGAATTTCTCGATCTCACCAGCATGCTCTATCTGGGGGATCTCATCAGCTGGGGTGCCATCGGCGCCCGCACCACCGAATCCCAGCTCCACCGCCAACTGGCCTCCGCCCTCCCCTGCCCCATCGGTTTTAAAAACGGCACCGACGGCAATATCCGGATCGCGGTCGAGGCGATCCTCGCCAGCCGGGCAGCCCACCTCTATACCCAACCTTCAGGTGATGGCCAGCTGGCACTGGTGCGCAGCCATGGCAACCCCGATGGTCACCTGATCCTGCGCGGTGGCAGCCATCCCAACTATCAGAGCCATCATGTGGCTGAGGCTGGTGAGCTGCTGCGCCAGCACCATCTATCCCCTCGCCTGATGGTCGATTGCAGCCACGGCAACAGCCAGAAACAACATGCCCGCCAGCTGCTGGTTGCCCAAGATATCGCCGACCAGCTGGGCGCAGGTAGCAATGCCATCACCGCCATCATGGTGGAAAGTTTTATCTGCGAAGGACGTCAGGAGATTGACAGCAAACCGCTGCGCTACGGCCAGTCGATCACCGATAGCTGCATCGGCTGGGAACAGACAAGGCGGCTGCTCGATATGGTGGCAGAAGGGGTAGAGGCACGCCGCCAGCAGCGGATCGCCCTGGCGGGATAAACGGCGGATTATTCAGATAACGCAGAAAATAGTGTGGCCCCGATGGGGCCACCTTGTTGTTCACTGTCTGACGCACGTCAGGCGACTGACTCACGCTCCACCAACTGGGCTTCAAACTTGAGCGCCAGGCCGTCCACCGGCTTGTGATCGAGCAGGCGCAGCGCCAGCTCGGCAGCACGGCTGCCCATCTC
This sequence comes from Aeromonas sp. 600479, assembly GCF_049175515.1. NCBI lineage: Bacteria > Pseudomonadati > Pseudomonadota > Gammaproteobacteria > Aeromonadales > Aeromonadaceae > Aeromonas > Aeromonas sp. 600479. Next base: position 7,094 of record NZ_JAAKVF010000017.1, on the reverse strand, counting down.
CTCGATGGGGTAACGTACCGTGGTGAGCTTGGGATAGATGTAGCGGGCGTAAGGGATATCGTCGAACCCCACCACCGATACCTGCTGCGGGATCTTGTAACCCCGCTCAAGCAGACAAGAGATCGCCCCCGCCACCATACCGTCGTTGAAACCGAGCACGGCAGTGAACTCGACACCACGGGCCAGCAGTTCACTCATCGCCACATAGCCGCCATTTTCGTCGGCAAAGGCGCGGCTGACGAGAGCGGGATCAAAAGCGATCCCGGCTCTGGCCAGGGTCTGGGTGTAACCGGCCATCCGCTGCTGACCATCGACAAACTCTTCATCATCGGAGGTGATAAAAGCGATCTTGCGATGACCGGCATCCAGTAAGTGCTGGCACGCAGTGGTGATCCCCGCCTTGTTGTCGAGCCAGACGCAGCGATCCTCAAAGCCCGGCACCTGACGGTTGATGAAAACGATGGGGGTAGAGCCAGCCGCCAGCTCACTTAGCTCCTCGTCCGGGAGCGCCTTGCTGTGGAGGATCAGCGCATCGCACTGGCGCTGCAGCAGCGCCTGAATGGCGTGACGCTCGCGGGCGATATCGTGGTTGCCAGACATGACGATGGTGAACTTGTTGGCCTGATCGACCATGGTTTCGATGCCACGCATCATCTGGGCAAAGAAGGGGCCGCCGCAGAGGTCACCAACCAGCACGCCAATGCAGTTGGAACGCTTGCTGACCAGAGCCTGGGCAAAACTGTTGGGTCGAAAATTCAGTTCCTTCATGGCCGCCAGTACGGCCTCACGCTTTTCCGGTGCTACCTGTGCCGTGTTGTTGATAACCCGCGACACGGTGGAGATAGACACATTTGCCAGCTGAGAAACGTCTTTAATCGTTGCCACTATCCATTCCTTTATTGTGGGGGAACCTGTCGGTGCCGACGCCTGAGTATACCCTGCGGCCTGATGCAATTCCCGGAGCCAGGTCACCGGGCATGTTTCCTTTGGTAACAAAACCTTACCCGATGATACCCGTCGGCAGGGCAATTTGAAAACAGGGGCCGGCTGGCGGCCCCCGACTCAATAGGCGTGATTGAGCTCCCGATCTGACATAAAGCGCAGCGGCTGCTGCAACTTGTGCTGATAGATGAGATCGAACGACAACACGTTTTGCACGTAGTTACGGGTCTCCTTGTAGGGAATGCTCTCGACCCACACGTCCATCGGCTTGTTGTCACTCTGCTCTCGCCAGCGTTTTACCCGTCCCGGCCCGGCATTGTAGGCGGCCGCTGCCAGGATCCGGTTGCCGTCATAGACATCCAGCAAGCGCTTGAGATAGGCGCTCCCCAGACGAATATTCATGGTCGGATCAAACAGTTGCTGCTCGTTGCGATAGGGCACCCCCAGCTTGCCGGCGGTCTCTTTGGCAGTCGCAGGCATCAGCTGCATCAGACCGCGCGCCCCCACCGGCGACTGGGCCAGCGGATAGAGGGCACTCTCCTGACGGGAGATGGCATAGAGCAGACTGGTGTTCATGGTGCGCTCTTGCGCCATCTGGGAGAAGGTGCGTTTGAGCGGCAGCGGGAAGCGCAGGTCGAGAGCATCCCACGCTTCGGCGCGAATGCTGGCGAGAATGGCCAGCTCATGCCACCCCTGATTGAGGGCGATATGACCAAACTCGATACGCTGGGCCACCGGATTGCGATCCATGTTGTGGATCCACTCCGAGCGGGCCGCTGCAATCTCGTTCATCGACAAAAGCTCGCGCACCCGCAACAGGAAGGGCCAGCGCTGGCTGGCAGTACGCCAGTCCGGTACATGCTTGACGCTCTGGTTCTTGATGCGATAGGGCACCCCAGTGCGCTGGGCCGCCATGAAACCGTAGAAACCGCGCAGGTTGGCAGTCTCCAGATAGAGATCCCGCGCCGGTTTTTGCTGCCCCTGCACTTCAAGGGAGCGCGCCATCCAGTAGCGCCAGCGATCCTCTTTCTGACGGGCCATCGGCATCATCTTCACCCAGCCGGAGAGGCCACGCCAATCCTGCTCCCAGATGGCCAGTCGCGCCCGCAGCTCGGTAATGTCGGGATCCGCCAGCTTTTTCACCGTGCTATTGACCCAGCTGCGCTGGGCAATGGAGCGATCCAGCAGCAGGCGGCGGGCAATGGCACGCTCTACCGGTTTCACCTCGGCCTGGGTCAGGCCAAAACGGGTGCGAAACAGCGCCAGCTGGCGCAGCACCGACTCCGGCTCCTGATTGGCATAGCGAGTCAAACCGAGGGAGAGCAGCTTGCGGGAATAGGGGTTATTGCTGAAATAGGCCGGGTTCATCGCCTTTGCGGGCTGTTCGAACAGGGTCACCATCTGATCGCCATAGCTTTGCAAGCCGCTACCCAAGGTCGCGCCAAGGTGGCGGATCAGGTTGGGGTTTTCCGCCTCGAACGCCAGCGTCATCCGCTGCCAGATCTTCTCCTGGGTACGCTGACCGGATGCCTGCCACAGCTGGAACAGCGGGGAGCAGGCATCGGGGCGCGATTGACCACTCATCCAGATCTTGCCCGCCCCCTGCAACGCCTCTTTCGGCTTGCCGGTATAATAGAGCGCCTGATAGTGCATGCAGAGCAGGTCGGTGGAGCTCGGCTTGGCCGGATAGAAGCGCAGGAACTGCGACCACTGCTGGCTCTGGGCCAGATAGGTCAGATAACTGCGCTCCAGCCGGTTGGACTGGGGGGTATCCCCATGCTGGCGGATAAAGCGGGTCACATCGTTGTAATCCGCCGCCCCCGGACGAAAGGCGAGCTGATAGTAATCGAGGTAAGGGAGCAGGGGGTAGTGGGTCAAACGGGCACGAATTTGCTGGAAACGGGCCTGATCATTGGCCCGTACGGCGTCATACGCCTGACGGTAGAGCGTCTGGTCGGCAGTCTGTGCCATCAGGGTCGGCACGAACAGCGCCGACAAAACAATTCCCCATACAGCTTTCACTGAGCATCTCCATTGAGGGCAATACACCGCCCGGTGGCGGCGGGTCTACTGCCACTCATTCTACCCGTTGCCGGGCAGTGCTACAGCGGGGAGAAGGGACTATTTTTCTGCATCGCTCATCTGCATTTCGCGTAGCTGTTCCGGTCTGGTCAGCCGCTGTACATATTTCTCCAGATAGGGCACCGGCAGCGGCTTGGAGGCGAGATAGCCCTGATAGAAGCTGCACCCCTGCGCCTTGAGAAACTCCAGTTGCTGACGGGACTCCACCCCTTCTGCCGTGACGTTGAACCCCATGTGCCGAGCCATGGCGATCACCGCCTCGACGATGGCCATGTTGTCGCCATCTTTCGGGATATCCTGAATGAAGGAGCGGTCGATCTTGAGCTCATCGGCTGGCAGCCGCTTGAGGTAGCTCAGGGAGGAGTAGCCGGCACCAAAATCGTCGATGGCAAAGCTGATGCCGAGTCCCTTGAGCTCGGTCATCTTGCTGATGGTGTCCTCGGCATGACCCAGTACCACGGATTCGGTGATCTCCAGATTGAGGCAGGCCGGATCCATGCCGGTTTGCGCCAGCACATCATGGATCCGCTCGACAAAATCGGTGGCGTGGAACTGCTTGGCGCTCACGTTGACCGAGATCTGCGGAATGTGGATACCATTCTCTTCCCACAGCACATACTGGGCGCAGGCCTCATAAAGCACCCAGTTGCCGATGTCGACAATCAGGTCCGTCTCCTCGGCGATGGGAATAAACTCGGCTGGCGAGACCAGCGAGCGACCGGCAGGTTGCCAGCGGATCAGCGCCTCGACACCAATGATGTCACCGCCGTCCACCATATGCTGCGGCTGATAGTAAAGGGTCAGCTCCTGCTGACTGAGGGCGTTACGCAATTCGTTGTGAATAAGCAGACGGCGATCCGCCTGTTGCTGCATCGAGGCATCGAAGAAACGACGGGTCTTGCGACCAGCGGACTTGGCCTGATACATGGCAGTATCTGCCTGCTTGAGCAGATCATCGACCCCCTGCTCCCGATCCGGAAACAGGGTGATACCGACGCTGGCGCCGATGTGCAGCACCTGACCTGCATAGGTATAAGGAGCGGCAATCTCGGTGATGAGACGCTCGGCAATAATATCAGCCTGCATCTCTGCCTGGGGCGGGCTGGCCGAGAGCGATGGCAGCAGCAGTACAAACTCGTCACCGCCGAGACGCGCCAGGCAATCCCCTTGCCGCACCAGCCGTTTGAGACGGGCGGCGACCTCTTTGAGCAGCCAGTCACCGGTGGCGTGGCCGAGGGAGTCGTTGATGGTCTTGAAGTGATCGAGATCGATAAAGAGCAGCGCGCCAATCAGGCCGTTTCGGATCGCCTCATTGAACGTCTGTACCAGGGTTTCATGCAATTGACGACGATTGGGCAACCCGGTCAGCTCGTCGTAATAAGCGAGATCCTGAATGCGTCGCTCGGCCGCCTTGCGCTCGGAGATATCCTCGAAGCAGATGACAAAGTGGCTGATCACCCCTTTTTCATCCTGCACCGGCGTCACTATCTCCCACTGGGGGTAGGTGTGACCATCGGCATGACGACGCAGAGTTTCTCCCTGCCAGCGGTTGAGAGGGTTGAGCTCGTAGCCCAGCCCTCCAAGATTGGGCCAGAGATCCTCTTCCAGCTGCAGACCCAGTACGGAGTGGCTGTCAAAACCGGTGATCTGGCTGAAGGCGTTGTTGACCCGCAGGATCTTGAACCCCGGATCCGTGATGATGATCCCTTCGTGGGTCTCGAATGCAACGGCAGAGAGGCGCATCTGGGCATCGGATTGCAGTCGCTCCAGCTCGGCTACCATCCGTACCGAGAAGGTATTGAGCACCGAGGTGAGGTTGCTGGTATCTGCCGGGGCCGAATAGAGCAGCGCCAGATGGCCCAGAAGTTGGCCTCTGGCATCAAATAGCGGCTGACCATAATAAGTCTGCCCGGCCGCCAGCCAGGGTTGATACTCCTGCGACTCGTCAATCACCTCGAAACAGATGGCCCCTTGCTTGTAGAGCTCCTGACAGGGGGAGCCCGCCAGCGGGTAGTCTTTAAGCGTCAGCCCGTCGGCAGCCAGCACTTTGACCCGGTCGGCACCGCACAACTCCCCCACCCAGACCGCATCCACCTTGAGGATATGGGCCAGCTGACTGACCAGGGTATTGAAGAAATCGAGCCCGGTGCGGGCAGAGAGCGCCTGCGCCAACTGGGTTAGCAGGGTGGTTTGCAGCAACGGCAAAGAGAGGTTGAGAGAGGAGACCGCACTGTTGGCGGTATCAAGAGGGGCCAGCCAGCCACAGCAGATCTGCTGGGTGGGCACAAACTGCCCGCTCCAGAGCACATGGTTGAGCTGCCCCCGATCATCCTTCAGATGACCGATGAACTGTTCAGGCAGATGTGATTCATGAAGCCGGACAAGAAAATCGGCAAAGCCTTCCTCATCTTCCGGTAACAGGCGAGCGGCCCAGGGATGATTGCCCTCCCCTTGCCACTGCTGGTAGGCCCCCTGATCAGAGAGACTCCACTGATCATGTTGCCGATCGAAAAACCACATGACTTGCGTGGCTTGCTGCTTCATTTACCACTCCAACACAACAACCAACCACGTTTGATGTCCAATCAGGCATAGCAACGCCCCCTGCATCCGCTCATCAGATCAGAGGTTGCGAGGGAAGAGTACAAACATGCGATATCAAGCAGTGAAAACCGGACATGAGGTCGACACGAAGTGCTGCCAAGAAGGGACAGAAACGATCCTATTCCCGTCATACTGCCTGCCAGTTTCATGGAGCTCAAGCTGTTTTTGGCACGAAACCGGAAAAGATCACAATTTATAAGTTGCTGAATAGCCAAGGGAAGTTTATGTGACATAGATCACATTTCAATCTTTGCCAATGAGTAATCTGAAGGTGAAGACACAAGCAAGACGACCCGAAGGGGGCCAATATGAAAATCGAAATTACCAGCAAAATCATCGACATCACCCCGGCTATCCGCGAGCGCATCGAATCCCGTTTTGAAAAGCTCGAACGTCTTCAGGTGCCTCTCATCACACCCCATGTGATTGTTTCCAAAGAGCGTCTGATGTTCATTGTCGAAGCCAGTGCTGGCATCCCCAACGGCAAACTGTTTGCCCAGGCAGAACATGAGGATCTCTACGCCGCCATCAACGAACTGGGGCAAAAACTGGAGCGCCAACTTAATCGTCACACCGAGAAGCCGATTGCCCGTCGTGCCAACGCAGCGCTCAAAGAGCAGCCACAACCGGATGAAGCTGACGCTTGATAGCATGCCGCAAGGCTAAAAATTCTAAAGAGCATAAAGGCGGGGTCACCCGCCTTTTTGTTGCCTGTGATTTACCGACAAGCACAGCACTACGCCAGTGAATAGGCGCCATCAACTGAGCCAGTGCAACCGGGCATCCACCCCCTCTTGCAAACGATCGAGGAGCGGCAACAATACCAGCGGATCCTCCTGGCGTGGCATATCGGCCAGCTTTCCTTGTAACCGCTCCCGCGCCAGCGGCGACAGGTTGTCGTAGACAGCATCATCCAGCAGCGGCTGTTTGACCGCCAGCGGCGGTGTTTGCAGCGCCAACCAGAGTCGTACATCCACCATACTCCCCCCTTGCTGCAACCGCTCATTGATGGCACTGCAGTCACTCCCCGCCCCTTCAGCCACCAGCACCTCTGCCGGTCTCAGCGCAAAGTGCAGACGCCAGTCACGACTCTGGGGTGTGGCCGCCGGTTTGGCATCAAACCAGGGCTGCTCCTCCACCGCATCAGTCAGCAAGGCCAGATGCAACCGGAAATCCGCCCGATCACCATGCTGCAGGTCATGGTTGAGGCGCTGCCCCAACTGGCCCTCATCAACGAGCAGGTGATTACGGATTGAACTGGGCAGCATGAGATAACTCTCGAAAATGGCGATTTCATTGGTTATCGGCCACAAATCCAATTCTTTTAATGGAAAAATCCTGCTTGGGGGTTTCCAAAATCAGAAGATCTGTTAGTATGCGCCTCGCACTTGTGGAGGGGTTCCCGAGCGGCCAAAGGGATCAGACTGTAAATCTGACGGCTCTGCCTTCGAAGGTTCGAATCCTTC
>NZ_JAAKVF010000016.1:0-121622 GCF_049175515.1 Aeromonas sp. 600479 | reverse complement strand
GCATTCGCCATGCGAGAGTAGGACACTGCCAGGCACCCAATACAAGAAACCCCGCTCATCGAGCGGGGTTTTTTATTACCTGAAACTCAGAAGGTAGCCTGATTTTTGACCGGCCCTATCTCCTTTCCTCTGTTCTTATTGTTACTTGGCGCTGCTTTCTGGTTCTACAAATAGCCTGATGTTCCGCTTGGTACGCTTGAACCGCTGTCGCTCTGTATGGCGGCTCTGGCGTAGTAATGACCCACGAATCCTATGCTCGCCTGTACGCCACGATCTCTTGCTTGCGATCTTTCCTGGACATCTGCGTCCTGTGTTAGCTGAAGTCTTTCTTTTTGAGCCCTCTGCTTGTCCATGATTTTGTTAGTCGCCCACTGACGTTATGCCAGAGAGTGTGTTGGCTGTGCTAACACGTAGGCGCAGTGGTTGCTGCTTTGGGTCCTTGTTGTTTGGGGTAATGGGAAGGGATTCGCACAGGAATGCAGAGGTTCGATATTGATAGGTGATCTTGTGGCAGCTGTTGAGCCCGCAGGTGAGAAGCTCAAGAAAGGAGTTGAAGAAGACTAATGTGTTGAGATCTATGAGGAGTGGCAAATCGCAGGCAAATAAAAAGCCCACGCAACATGGTTGCATGGGCTCGGTATAAATGGCGGAGGAGGTGGGATTTGAACCCACGGATGGTCGCCCATCGCCGGTTTTCAAGACCGGTGCATTCAGCCGCTCTGCCACCCCTCCGCAGCAGTGCGGCGAATATTACCATGCTGATCCGGCTTGTAAATCCCCGTCCGGTTCGATTGCTGGTTAATTGTGCTAAACAACATGAAAAAGTGGCAATCAGGGCGCATCAAGCGCTTTTTTGGCCAGATAACTTGACTTGAAAACAGACTCAACCACTATAGTGGCCTCTATCATATCCTCTGCAAGATAACGTTATGACTATTAAAAATGCCCTGTTTTGCGCGCTGGCTGGTGTGACCCTGCTGGCGACGCCGGTACATGCAAGCGAGCTGACCAAAAGCGATGTCGAGCAAATCGTTCGCGACTATCTGGTCAAGAACCCCGAGATCCTGGTCGAGATGTCCAATGCCCTGCGTGCCAAGCAGGAGAGCCAGCAGGCCGAGAGTGACAAGGCGCTGATCAAGGCTCACTCCAAGCAGCTTTATGCCAATCAGGATCCCGAGATGGGGAATCCGAAGGCATCTCTGACCATTGTGGAGTTTTTCGATTACAACTGTGGTTACTGCAAACGGGCCCATCCGCTGGTCAAGCAGCTGATGGCGGAAGATAAAGATATCCGTTACATCTACAAGCAGTTCCCCATTCTGAGCGAGTCCTCCTACTTCGCAGCCCGTGCTGCGCTGGCGGTCCAGCTGGGTCAGCCTGACAAGTACCAGGCGTTCCACGAGAAGCTCTATACCCATCAGGGGCCGCTCGCTGATGAAGCACAGGTCAAGCAGTTGGCTGTGGCGGCCGGTGTTGACTGGAGCAAGGTGGAAGCCAAGATCAAGGATGGCAGCATTGACCAGAACCTCGGTACCAACCGTACGCTGGCTGAAGCGCTCGGTATCTCTGGTACCCCGGCCTTCATCATTGGTGATCAGATCCTGCGCGGTGCTCCCCGTGATCTGGCAAGCCTGAAGGGGTTTATCAAGGACGTGCGTGCCGGCAAGAGCATTCAATAAGCGGTTGTCATGGTCGAGGGCCTAGCGCCCCGGCCAGATACAGAAAGAGGGTCGGTATCACTACCGGCCCTCTTTTTTATTATGTCCTTTGGCACAAGTGGTCGTCGCGAAAGGACCATAACAACGTGCTCAGGACCCGGCCTGTTGGCCTCAGTAACAAGTATTAGCAGAGCCGTTCGGAGTCTAATGATAAATATTTCGCCTCGCAGAGGTGTGTCGTGAGCATTGCTTAATTCCGGTCAAGATTTTTTCTGCTGCTTGCCTTAGAATCGCCGCCCGTTGCAGGAGAAACCCCTATGTTAGTTGATATTTTACGGCTGGTTTTTATAGCCGGAGGCCTCGTATTTGTCTTCATGCTGGTGCAAGCCTGCTGTCGGAAGAAGCAGAGTGGATCCTTTGAGGCGACCCCCTTTTGGCCGGTGGCGTTGATCGGTGGGGTTGCCAACTTCCTCGATACCCTGGGGGTGGGCAGCTTTGCGGTAAAGACCGCCTGCTACAAGCAGTTCAAGCTGATCGATGATCGGGTACTGCCGGGTACCCTCAATGGGCAGTGCGTGCTGCCGACCGTAACTCAGTCGCTGATCTTCGTCGGTGCAGTCGCAGTGGAGCCGCTGACGCTGATCAGCATGATGATGGCCGCCGCAGCGGGCGCTGCCTGGGGGGCTCGCCATGTGGCCTCGTTTGATCGGCAGACCATCCGGTTGGTGATGGCTATCTCCTTGCTGGTCGTTGCAGGGCTTATCTTTGCCGGTCTGCTGGGGCTTTTTCCTGTAGGCGGCGATGCGATGGGGCTCAGCGGCTACAAGCTGACGATTGCCCTGCTTGGCAATTTCATCTTCGGGGTGCTGATGAATGTCGGTATCGGCCTGTTTGCCCCCTGCATGACGTTGGTTTATCTGCTGGGGATGAATCCGCTGGCGGCGTTTCCCATCATGATGGGCTCCACCGCCGTGCTCAGCGTTTTCTCCGCAGGCACTTTTATCCGCAAAGGGGCGTTTGATGCCAAGGCGGTGCTGGCGGTAGCCATCTTTGGCCCCATCGGTGTGGTGCTGGCCGCCATGCTGGTCAAATCCATGGATATGGAGATGCTGAAGTGGCTGGTTGCCTTTATCGTCATCTATACCTCCTGGACCATGTACGCTTCCTGGCGGGCGGCGCGTCGCTCCCCTGTGCAGCTGACGGTGGAGAGCGCAGGCTAGCCTGTACCAGTGCCGCTTCGGCCTTGGCCCCCAGAAAAACATAGAGGCCAAGCGCCAGCAGCAAACCCACCGCACACCCCATCACTCCGACCGCTGGCCAGAGCAGCTCGCTCTGGCCGAGCGAGCCTTTGAATAGCAGCAACAGCCCCTCGATGGAGACCGCGATCAGAATGGCGGCGATAAAGCGGGTGATGGTGCGGCGAATAGCGCTGTGGCGGAAGATATCCTTATGCAGCAGTACCTCCTCTTCCAGAATGGTCTTGCCCAGATCGAACACCGCCAGTGCCAGCGTCAGGAAGATGATGGCGCTAAAGGCGCCGAGCTGGTTCTGCTGCTCACCGCACAATAGCTGGTAGAGCTGCTCCAGCCCGTGCCAGATCAGGGTGGCGACGATCAAAAACAGCGCCATGCTGAGCACCACATAGACCGCCTTGAACCAGGGCATGGCGCGGCGGCACTCCCTGTCCCCCATCAACCAGCCAATCAGCTGATTCAGACAGACGGTGATCTCCCGTCCTTGCCCCTGCACGATAAGGTGCAGCCGGTTATGGGCCGTCGGTGCCGCAGGCTGGATGCACATCGGCCCCTGATAGTGGTCAATGCTGACAACAAAGGGATACCCCTTGAGCGAGACAAGGGGGGCGCTGAGCAGCCCCTGCAGTAGCGGGGTCAGCTCCTCCTGATACTCCTGATAGCGCCGCAGCACATCGATGGGGCTCATCTCTGCCATATGGACCTCGGTGACGTGGGCTCTTGTGGTGAATGTGCAAATAGTGGGCCTGCTTTATGACAGGGATGATGGGGCAAGTTGCACCAGAGGATGACAAATCGGCGGATGACCAGGGGACAATGCACCATAAATGGGCGTATTGCCGCCCTGTGTGGTGATGGAGTCTCTGTAATAGAAAAGGGCCCATGACGGGCCCTTGGCGACAACCAGCGGTGATTTAGCCAGCCAGCTTGGCGAAGCTGCGCTCGGCGGCGGCCAGGGTGTGTTCAATCTCCTTGTCGCCGTGAGCCAGCGACAGGAAGCCCGCCTCGTAGGCGCTCGGCGCCAGATAGACGCCCTCTTCCAGCATCAGATGGTAGAAGCGCTTGAAGCGTTCCATGTCGCAGCGAGTGACCTGCTCGTAGCGGGTGATTTCGGGCTCGTCGGTGAAGAAGAAGCCGAACATGCCGCCCACATAGTTGATGGCGAGCGGGATGCCGTGTTTGGCTGCGGCCGCTTTCAGTCCCTCGGCAACACGAGCCGTCTTGGCGCTCAGCTGCTCATAGAGACCCGGCTCCAGCAGCAGATCCAGCATGGTCAGACCGGCTGCCATGGCGACCGGGTTACCGGAGAGAGTCCCCGCCTGATAGACAGGGCCGGTCGGTGCGATGTGTTGCATCACCTTCTTCTTGCCGCCGAAGGCGCCCACCGGCATGCCGGCACCGATGATCTTGCCAAGGGTGGTGAGATCCGGGTCGATGTTGTAGTGACCCTGAGCACCGCGCAGGGAGACGCGGAAGCCGGTCATTACTTCGTCCAGGATCAGCAGGGCACCGAACTTGTCACAGATGGCGCGAAGCCCTTCCAGGAAGCCGGGGACCGGTGGGATGCAGTTCATGTTGCCTGCGACCGGCTCGACGATGATACAGGCGATCTCGCTGCCGTACTGGGTGAAGGCTTCACGCACCGAATCCAGATCGTTGAAGACGCAGGTCAGGGTGTGTTTGGCGAAATCGGCCGGAACGCCCGGGCTGTTCGGTTGACCCAGGGTCAGGGCGCCGGAACCGGCCTTGACCAGCAGGGAGTCGGCGTGGCCGTGGTAGCAGCCCTCGAATTTGACGATCTTGTCGCGGCCAGTGTAGCCACGGGCCAGACGAATGGCGCTCATGGTGGCTTCGGTGCCGGAGTTGACCATCCGCACCTGCTCCATGGAGGGGACGATCTGGCGGACTTTCTCGGCCATCAGCACTTCGATCTCGGTCGGCGCACCGTAGCTCAGCCCTTTCTCAACGGCCTTGATGACGGCGGCTTTGATGGCCGGGTGGTTGTGACCCAGCAGCATGGGGCCCCAGGAGCCGATGTAATCCACGTAGGCCTGACCATCCACATCATAGAGATAGGCGCCATCGGCGTGATCGATGAAGCGGGGCGTGCCGCCGACCCCATTGAAGGCGCGGACCGGTGAGTTGACGCCACCCGGAATGGTCTGGCGGGCCTGTTCAAACAGCTGATCTGATTTTGACATGGATCATCCTTAATGGGATTTTGGGCGTCACACAAGGGATTGCAGCCGATTGAGACTCGGCAGGCCGGAGCATCAGGAGTATGCTTTGCGCTCTCGCCACCCGGACTCTCGGTCTGCTCCCGTGACAAAAATTTAACGGGCCGACTATAGCAGAAAGCCCCAGCCCTGGGCAGCCGAGCAACGCGCCGGGTGATCCTGATCTCAGCTAGCTGACGATATGGTTTTTCCAAGTTGGTGTAACAAGATGGCGCAACAAGCTCTCTCCTCTGAAGCCGATACCTCTGCGCGGGGGCCGCTTTCCCGCATTATCTGGCAAGACAAGATGCCCTTGCTGGTGCTGCTGCTGGCGGCGCTGGTCGGTACCCTGGCCGGACTGGTGTGCGGCCTGTTCGAATCGGGAGTCCACTGGCTGGCAGAACAACGTATCGCCTTGCTGGCAGACCGTCCCTGGTGGCAGCTCGGTCTGCTTGGCTTTGGCTTCAGCGCCTTGCTGGGATTTGTCGGTTACTTCCTCACTCATACCTTTGCCCCGGAAGCGGGCGGCTCCGGCATTCCCGAGATCGAGGGGGCGATGGACGATCTGCGCCCGGTTCGGTGGTGGCGGGTGTTGCCGGTCAAGTTCTTCGGCGGCATCTGCACCCTGAGTTCCGGCATGGTGCTGGGGCGGGAGGGGCCTTCGGTACAGATCGGCGGCAACCTTGGCAAGATGGTGGCGGATATCTTCCGGCTGCCCAAGGAGCATGGTCACGCCCTGCTGGCCGCCGGTGCGGCGGGCGGTCTGGCGGCAGCCTTCAATGCGCCGCTGGCGGGCATCCTGTTTGTGATGGAGGAGATGCGGCCGCAGTTTCGTTACTCCTTTCTGGCCATCAAGGCGGTGGGGATCTCCGCCATCATGGCGACCCTGATGCTGCAGAACATGAAAGGTCAGGGGGCGGTGATCACTCTGCCCCACTACGATGCGCCAGCCCTCAAGGCGCTCTGGCTGTTCCTCTTTATGGGGGCCACCTTCGGGGTGCTGGGTTTTGTCTTCAACAAGTTGGTGCTGGCCTGTCAGGATGGCTATCTGGCGCTGCATCAGAACAAGCGCCACCGTTTCGTCGCCATCGGTATGCTGGTCGCTGGAACGTTTGGTGTGCTGTCGCTGTTTGCCCCCGCAGTGACGGGGGGCGGCACCGAGCTTATTCCACATCTGATGGGGGATGAGTATGCGATGGCGACCCTGTTCCTCATCTTCTCGGTGCGGCTGGTCGCGACCCTCATCTGCTTCTGCTCCGGTGCCCCGGGCGGGGTGTTTGCGCCGACCCTGGCGCTGGGCACCCTGTTTGGCGTGGTGTTCGGCCATCTGTTTCATGCGGCGTTTCCCGAACTGGGTATCGAGCCCGGCGCCTTTGCCATCGCCGGGATGGGTGCGCTGTTTGCCGCCACCGTGCGTGCCCCCATCACCGGCATCGTGCTGGTCACCGAGATGACCGACAACTATCAGCTGATCCTGCCCATGATGATCACCACGGTTGGGGCGACCCTGGTTGCCCAGTGGCTGGGTGGCCGACCCATCTATTCCCAGATCCTGGAGCGAACTTTACGGCTTGCCGCGCGTCAAAAGCGGGGTGATGGCAGCGCCACGGCCAGTTAATTTTTCCCTTTATCGCCTTTGACCCCGGTCAGGGCGGTATAGTGAAGGGAGAGGCGCTGCCGTAAATGGCGTGATAACGGGATGAGGGGCTATGTCCAATCTATTGAAGTTATTGGTCGTGTTAGCCGTTGGCGGGCTCATTGGTTACTTTGTCGGTAACCGGCAGGAGCTGGCCCAGAGCAGTCTGTTGGTGGTACAGCAGGAGACGCTGGATCGTCAGGGCAAGGCCATCGGCCAGCTCAAGACCGAGTTGGGGGTGAAAGATACTCAGCTGGCGACCCAGAAAGCGGCCTTCGAGCAGTTGCAGACCACCCTGAAGAGTCAGGAGGCGCAGGTGCAGGAGCTCAAGCGCCAGCTGGCCTTTTTCGAGCGGATTATGCGCCCCACCGGCGAACAGGTGGGGGTGGTGATCGACAACCTGACCCTGCAGGAGACCAGCATTCCCGGTCGCTACCACTACCGTCTAGCCCTGACCCAGCCTGCCAAGAAGCGGGAGCTGTTCCGTGGTCAGGTGCAGATCCGGGTCGAGGGGAGCCTGGCCGACAAGCCGAAGACGCTGACCGGTCGCGATCTCGGGATGAAAGTGAGCGAGTGGCGCTATGCCCTGCGTTATTTCCAGCTGCTGGAAGGGAATTGGCAGTTGCCGGAAGGCTTTGTGCCGGATCGGATCCGTGTCACCATCAACAAGGACGGCAGGCAACCGGCGCAAGAGCTGCTGGTTGAGTGGGGTGAGGTGATCAAGCCGCTGGTTGCCGCACCGCCAGCTCCGGTTCCCGCTGCCGGTTAAACGTGGTGAATACTTGAACTGAATGGTCGGGTATTGGATAATTTCGCGGTTTCCATGTTTGTGGATCTAATGGTTGTGAGGTCAGTAATGAGTGCAGTAGCAGAAGCCCCGCTGCCCATCCAGATGACGGATGCGGCGGCCAACAAGGTGAAGAACCTGATCACCGAGGAAGAGAATCCCGAGCTGAAGCTGCGGGTATACATCACGGGTGGGGGCTGCTCCGGTTTCCAGTATGGCTTTACCTTTGATGAGAAGATCAACGACGGGGACACCGTAGTCGAGAAGAATGGCGTCACCATGGTGATCGATCCCATGAGCCTGCAATATCTGGTAGGCGGCAGTGTGGATTACACCGAGGGTCTGGAAGGTTCACGCTTTACCGTGACCAACCCCAATGCCACCACGACCTGTGGCTGTGGCTCCAGCTTCTCCATCTGATCGGCGTATCGGTCTGATGAAACGGCTCTCGGCAACGAGGGCTGTTTTTGTTTGTGGTGATCAGTGTGCTCCATCAAACAGCATTTCTCTGAAACAACAAAGGCGCCTTGATGGCGCCTTTGTTGTTTGCAGGATGGCTTAGCGGGAGCTTGCCGCCGCGACCAGCGGGATCCGGTTCACCGCCTTGCCCATGTAGGCGAGGGTGATGGTCACAATGATGCAGGTGAAGCTCAGCCACATGTAGGGGAGGTAGTCGAGGGTGGCCACTCCCAGTACCCCGGCCATGAAGATGCCATTGTCGCTCCAGGGCACCATGCCGCAGGTGAGGGTGCCGCCAAACTCGGCGTTGCGAGAGAGGTTCTTGCGCGCCAGTCCCAGTCGGTCGTAGTTCTTGGCCATGATCTTGGGGGTCAGGATCAGCGACACATACATGGCTGAGCCGAACACGTTGGCCAGAAACGCGGTGCCGATGGTGTGGCTGGTCAGGCTGCCGACGCTATTGATGCGCTTCTCGAAGGCGCTGGCGATCACTTCCAGAATGCCAACCTTCTCCAGCAGGCCGCCAAACCCGAGACCGAAGATGATGACCGCGACCGAGCCCAGCATGGACTCCATGCCGCCGCGACCGAGAATGTTGTCGATAAAATCGATGCCGGAGGTGATGGCAAACGGACTATAAGCTGAGTGCATCGCTTTGACCGGATCCATGCCCTGGAAGGCGATGGCCCAGATCAGGCCCAGCAGGGCGCCGAAGCTGATCACCGGGAAGGCGGGCTTGCGGTTGGCCAGCAGACCCAGCACCAGCACCACGGGGACTATGGCCAGCGGGGTGATGTTGAACTGGTTGTCGAGAGCCTCCATCACCAGATTGACCTGCTCCAGGCTGACATTACCCGAATACTGCATGCCCACCACGGTGAACAGCACGGCGGTGATGACATAGGAGAGCAGGCTGATAGGCAGCATCCCCTTGATATGCTCCACCACGTCGACGTTGGACATGGTCGAAGCCAGCACTACTGAGTCGGAGAGCGGAGAGAGCTTGTCACCAAAATAGACGCCGGAGAGCACGGCACCGGCTACCAGCGGCGCAGGCACGCCGAGGCTGTGGCCGATCCCCATCATGGCGATACCGGCGGTGGCGGCAGAGCCCCAGGAGGTGCCGGTGGCCAGCGAGGTCAGGGAGCAGATGATCAGGGTCGCCAGCAGGAAGATGGACGGGTGAATCACCTTGAGGCCGAAGTAGATGATGCTGGGGACTATGCCACCGGCAATCCAGGTGCCGACCAGGGCACCGACGGAGACCAGGATCAGGATGGCCCCCATTCCCTTGGCAACGCCGTCAACGGCTGCCTGTTCCAGGGATTTGTAATCGTGGCCGAGTTTGATGCCAAGCCCCATAATGACGAACCAGGCGATGAACAACGCCAGCTGGATCGGCAGATCGAGCACGCTGGTGAACGAGAATGCCAGGGCCAGGAAAATGGCCAGACAGGCAAACACCTGTGCCATGCCCGGTAGTCGGATGTGGTTTTGTTGGTTTTGCATAGATACTTCCTAAACTCTTGCTCGCCAAGGTCACTCCCTCTCGTCCTGTGGATACATCGATCCCGAGGAGGCAACCCAAAAAGAGGCCGCAATCTACCACAAACCCGGCGGGTTAAAGCCCCATCAAATTGGCAAAAATGCACATTTGATTGAAAAAATCACAAATTAGTTGATCTCATAACCCGTTTTTGAGCGGCCTGTTGACACAAAGGGGCACATACGAAGCTTGCCTGTGACGCCACTTGCATCCCCAGCAGATGAATATGATAATTATTATCAATTGTTGATTGGGGAGAAAACAATGCGCTGGATATTGCGGGGGATGATGTTGCTGGTGGCGGTGGCCGTACTCGCATGGGGTCAGGATAAAGAGTACGGCACCTGGAGTGCCGGTTTTCTGCTGGCTGCCTGGGTGATGCTGGAGCCCGGATTGCGGCCCGCCTTGATCTTGCTGCCAGTGGCCGGGTTGACCGGTATCGTCACCCTGCTCTGGCAGCAGCCCTGGTTATGAGCTTTTGACGGGAGCCTGCTTGATCTTCTGCTGTGCCACCTTGAGCGATTCGACCACCAGTTTCTCCATTTCGGTACGCTTGGCGTCGGTCAGGAAGTAGATCATGTCGACATTGTGGCGAATATAGTGGGCCGGAAGCTGGTTGAGGGTGAGGCAGCAGAGGTCGGCCATCTGATCGCTGTTGAGCTTTTGCTGCAGCCCCTGTTTCTCAATCTCCTTGAGCACCAGATGTTCGTAAAAGTTGTGAATGTCGGTATCCAGTATCATATGCGTTCCTTGGCATGACGATGAGCGGGGAGTCGTCAAAAGCATAGCCATAACAAGGAGTAAAAACAAAAGGCCCATCACTTTCGTGATGGGCCTTTTGCGTAATGAATGGTGCGAAGAGAGGGACTCGAACCCTCACATCCGTGGGACACTAACACCTGAAGCTAGCGCGTCTACCAATTCCGCCACCTTCGCACACTGATTTTCTCTAGCTGGTTTTTAAATGCGGTTGGAGCGCATTGCTCTGTTTTTACATGTCAGAAGCATGGTGCGAAGAGAGGGACTCGAACCCTCACACCCGGGGGGCACTAACACCTGAAGCTAGCGCGTCTACCAATTCCGCCACCTTCGCACATTCGGGTTTCCAGTCTGGATTTACATGCTGTCTGGATAAAGCATGGTGCGAAGAGAGGGACTCGAACCCTCACATCCGTGGGACACTAACACCTGAAGCTAGCGCGTCTACCAATTCCGCCACCTTCGCACATTGTGTTACCAGTTTTGATTTACATGCTGTCTGGAGAAGCATGGTGCGAAGAGAGGGACTCGAACCCTCACACCCGGGGGGCACTAACACCTGAAGCTAGCGCGTCTACCAATTCCGCCACCTTCGCACATTCGGGTTTTCTAGTTGGATTTACATGCTGCTGAATCAGCATGGCAGTATTGGTGCGAAGAGAGGGACTCGAACCCTCACATCCGTGGGACACTAACACCTGAAGCTAGCGCGTCTACCAATTCCGCCACCTTCGCATCACTGCGGAGGGGGATTCTATAGAGTTTTGGGGGAGCGTCAACAGCCAAAGGGGACTTTTTTCGCTGTTGACGCCCAAAGTGGCGCCAAGGGTACAAAACTTCAGCAATTAGCCGACGTCTGGCATTCAGTAACGGCCCAATGCGTTCTGATACATCCGTTCATACTGGGTGACTGAGTCAGGCCAGTTGAAGCGGGTGCTCATGGCATTGCGCTGCACCTTGGCAAAACGCTCTTTGTCCTGCAGGAAATAGAGCAGGCTGCGGCGCATGGTATCGAGCAGGATGGCGGCAGTCGGATCGTTAAAACAGAAGCCGGTGGCATGCTCGGGATCGGCATCCCAATCCACCACGGTATCTTTCAGACCACCCACGGCGCGCACCAGTGGCAGGGTGCCATAGGCGAGACTGTACATCTGGTTGAGGCCGCAAGGCTCGAACAGAGAGGGCATCAGGAAGAAGTCGGCACCGGCTTCGACCAGATGAGCCAGTCGATCGTCATAGGTGTTGATGAAGGCGAGCTTGCCCGGATAATCCCGGGCCATGGTTTGCAGTTGCGTGGCGAGCGCAGGATCGCCAGAGCCGACGATCACCACTTGTACCTGATGGTGGAGGAATTTCTCCAGCGCAGGGAGCAGCAGGGGAACGCCCTTCTGCTCGGTCAGGCGGCAAACCATGCCGTAGATGGGCAAGTCCGCCACGGCCAGCCCCGCTTCCTGTTGCAGGCTCTCTTTGCAGATCTGTTTGCCAGCCATGTTGTCGATGCTGTAGGTCGCAGGCAGGAATTCGTCGAACTCCGGATCCCAGTCCTTGTAGTCGCAGCCGTTGAGTATGCCGCAGAGATCCGCCGCCCGCTGCTGGAAGATATGCGCCATGCCGTGGGCGCCGAGGTGAGTCAGCAGCTCCTGGGCATAGTTGGGGCTGACCGCATTGATCTTGTCGGCGTAGAGCACCCCGCATTTGAGCAGATTGACGTGGCCGTAGTCGTAGTTGATGCGGCGTTCGTAGTCGGCGATCTCGGGCATGGCCCAGAACTGCTCGCGGCCAAACACCCCCTGAAACGCCGCATTGTGAATGCTAATTACGCTGCGGGTCTGCTGGAAGAAGGGGTTGTGGGTGTGACGGGTTTTCAGCAGCAGTGGCAGCAGGCCGGTGTGCCAGTCATTGCAGTGGGCGATATCAGGGGCAAAGCCGAGCTGCTCGCAGGCATGGAGGGCCGCGGCCGAGAAGAAGGCAAAGCGCTCGCCATTATCCGGATAGGCCTGATTGTTCTCGGCGTAGAGCTGGGGACGATCGAAATATTGCGGGCAGTCGAGCAGATAGACGCAGACGCCATCCAGCTCCATCTGGTAGATGCGATAACCGATATCAGGCAGCCCGGGGTGGGTTGGCAACCAGCGTGACGCCACCATTCTGGCCTCATCCCGTCGCTTTATCGTCTTGTAGAAGGGGAGCATGATCCTGACATCATGCCCCTTCTGGGCCAGGTACATCGGCAGGGCTCTGGCGACATCGGCCAGGCCCCCGGTCTTGACCAGCCCCTCAACTTCCGAGGCAACAAACAGGATTTTCAGTGGGTTAATAGCCAACTCTTGCTCCCTTAGGTACCACCACGATACCGCCTTCGGATACGGTAAATCGCTCTCTATCGTGGTCCAGATTTTCACCGATAACGGTGCCGGGCGCAATTTCAACATTTTTATCTATAATCGCGCGCCGGATGGAGCACCCTTCACCAATCTTCACGTCCCCCAGCAGCACGGATTCACTGATATGGCTGCCCGCGCCGATATTGCAGCGGAAACCGAGGATGGATCGCTGGATCTGGCTGCCCTGAATGAAGCAACCGGCGGAGATCAGCGAGTTGGCGATCTTCACCTTGCACTCGTCGCTGTCGATGAAGGTGGCCGGTGGTAGCGCCGGATAGTGGGTGTGCAGGGGCCACTTGCGGTTATAGAGGGAGAAGGGAGGATTGTCGGCCACCAGGTCCATGTGCGCTTGCCAATAAGAGTCGAGGGTGCCCACATCCCGCCAGTAGACGTGCGGTTTCTCGCCGGGGATGACGTTGGTGCTGTAGTCATAGACATAGACGGGGGCGCGCGGGTAGAGGCTCGGGATCACATCCTTGCCAAAGTCGTGGCTGGAGTTCTCTTCGGCGGCATCCCGCTTCAACTCGCGGCAGAGGGCATCGGTCTCGAAGATGTAGTTACCCATGGAGACCAGCGCCTGGGTGGGATCGCCGGGAATGTGCTTGGGCTGCTTTGGTTTTTCCTGAAAACCGATCATCCGCCCTTCGGTATCGACCTCGATCACCCCGAAGGCGCTCGCCTCTTCGATGGGCATGCGCAGGGCTGCAACCGTCATGGCGGCGTTCTTCTGCTTGTGGAAGGTGACCATCTGGCTCACATCCATCTTGTAGATGTGGTCGGAGCCGAAGATGCAGACATGATCCGGTTCGGCCCGCTCGATAAAGCCGAGGTTCTGGTAGATGGCATCGGCGGTGCCGTCATACCAGCGTTTGCCCATCCGCATCTGGGCCGGGATGGGATCGATAAAGCGGTCGGTGATGCCGACGATATTCCACCCCTTCTTCATGTGCAGGTAGAGGGACTGTGATTTGAATTGGGTCAGTACATAGATGCGCAGAAAGTCGGCGTTGACGAAGTTGTTGAGGACAAAGTCGATCAGCCGGTAGCTGCCACCAAAGGGGACGGAAGGCTTGCTGCGGGTAGTGGTCAGAGGCTGCAGGCGAGTACCTTCGCCACCAGCCAGGATCATGGTCAATATGCCTGCCATCGTATTTCTCTCCCTGAATGAACAACATGAAAAGGTTTTCAAAGCTCGGCATAAAAACACCCCTAAAGGGGTGGTTTTTATCGTGCTCTTAGTACCTTACCAGATCCCGTATGGGGCTCTCTAGCTGTTTTCTTGTACTGCTTACACTTAATTACACTTTGCTCAGATAGACCTTGAATTTGGCATCACTGCTGATCACTTCAGTCCGTTTGAAGTGTGTCTCCAGTATAGGCTGGTAGCGCAAGAAGGCGTTGGCAACAATGGTCAGCGAGCCATTTGGTAGCAAAAATTCCGGTGCTTTGGCCAGGAACTGCTCGGTCGCCGCATAGAAGGTTTTGAGCCCGGCATGGAAAGGGGGATTGGAGACAATCTGGTCAAAGCTTCCCGTAATGTCGGAGTAGACGTCAGAGGCATGAACCTCCCCTTGCAGATCGTTGATAGCCAGGGTGCGTCGGCTTGACTCCAGCGCCAGCGCATTGATGTCCACCATGGTGACCTTGAGTCCGGGATTGCGCTTGGCCAGCACGGAGCCAATCACCCCGGCGCCGCAACCGAAATCGAGCAGTGAACCCTTCATGGCCGGCACGGTGGCCAGCAACATC
Source organism: Aeromonas sp. 600479 (assembly GCF_049175515.1). Taxonomy (NCBI): domain Bacteria; kingdom Pseudomonadati; phylum Pseudomonadota; class Gammaproteobacteria; order Aeromonadales; family Aeromonadaceae; genus Aeromonas; species Aeromonas sp. 600479. The sequence goes on along the minus strand of NZ_JAAKVF010000016.1, from coordinate 107,175 downwards.
TGGGTGCCGAGATCCAGCTCGGCGGCGCTGAAGACGCCGGGCAGCGCCAGCACGGTCAGCTCGGTATCACCGGCCTTGCACTGATAGCGGCCAAACCAGCTATCCAGATCGAACGGGGCGACCGGTTTGCAGAGCTCACCGTGATAGAGCGAGCAGCGGCGGGCCGAATCGCGCTTGATCGGCTTTTCGCCATAGGGGGCCAGCAGCTTGTCGGCGCCATTGATGCCGCCGCGGTTTTCACCGGCGAGGAACAGATCGGCACCCGCTTCCAGCAAGGGGGTCATCATGGCCAGCAGATATTGTGCCTCGGCCTTGGCCTTGGGCATCAGCAGCAACAGGGCATCGAAGCGCGGGGCGCCACCGAGCTGGTGGTCGAACAGGATAGCCTCGCCGAGGGCGGCCTGCTGGCTGCGGTAGTAGCAGTAATCGGTGGTAAAGACGGTCAGGGTCCGGGCCAGGCTCGCCAGCTGGCGGGGGTAGTCATCTTCCAGTGCGCCACAGACAAGTAGCCGCTTGCCGACAAAGAGGGCTTGATTTCGTTCCAGCATCTGGCTGACGGCACTGATTGGGCTGCTCATCGGGTCTCTCCACGCAATTTTGGGCGGCCATTATACATAGCCCCTTTCGCCTTGACATTTATGCCGTGTTCCCGAAATATGCCCAGACACCATTTTTTGACCAGAGATGACGAAATGCGGTTCAACGGGTTGAAACGAAAGCACAAAAAAAGCCTGAAATTCGGGCCTGCCGACGTTCGCGCGTAACCTCTCATCCCTGAGAAGCTTCAAACCCCGGTTGCGCACATCGTACCGGGGTTTTTTATTGCCATATGCGCGTCATTTAGGAGAAGGAGATCCCATGTTTCAAGGTTCAATCGTTGCGTTGATCACCCCGTTTCGACAGGGAAAGCTGGATGAAGAGGCGCTGCTGCGTCTGGTTGAGTGGCATATCGAGCAGGGTACTCACGGCATTGTGCCGGTGGGCACCACTGGCGAAAGCCCGACCCTGACCCACGACGAGCACTGCTGGGTGGTGGAGCTGGTGGTCAAGCAGGTCGCAGGTCGTATTCCGGTGATTGCCGGGGCCGGTTCCAACAATCCGGTCGAAGCCATCGAGTACACCCTCCATGCAGAGCTGGTGGGGGCCGATGCCACCCTGCATGTGGCCGGTTACTACAACCGTCCCAATCAGGAGGGGCTCTACCACCACTTCAAGGCGGTACACGACGCCACCGCCAAGCCGATCATCGTCTACAACATCCCGCCGCGCGCCATCGTTGACGTGCAACCGGCGACCCTGGCCCGTCTGGCCGAGCTGCCGCGCATTGCCGGGGTGAAAGATGCCACCGGCGATCTGGCGCGCCCCTGGACCGAGCGCCAGCTGATCAAAAAGCCCTTCGCCTGGCTCTCCGGTGAGGATGCCACTGCGGTTGCTTACAACATCGGCGGTGGTCAGGGTTGTATCTCGGTGACCGCCAACGTGGCTCCCAAGCTGGTGGCCGAGGTGCAAAATCTGGCGCTGGCCGGCAAGTGGCAAGAAGCGCGTGAGCTGCAAGACCGGCTGATTCCGCTCCATCAGGCGATGTTTGCCGAGCCGAGCCCGGCTGGTGCCAAATATGCCGCCTCTCTGCTCGGATTCTGCAGCGAGGAGTGCCGTCTGCCGGTGATGCCACTGTCGGAAGCGACCCGCGAGCGCATTCGCAGCGCCATGCAGCAGCTCAACCTGCTGTAATGCAAAACGGGTGAGCCAAGGCTCACCCGTTTTGTTTTTGGCTTTTGTTTCCGGTCTTTATTTCCGACCTTTAGTACCGGTATGGCCACGCTCAGGCTGCGTGATGCAGCTTGGCGGCGATGGCCAGTTGCAACTCGACATACGTCGGATAGAGGAAGAGAGCGGCCAGCTCGGCAGGCCACTCGTCATGCTCGTCCGATTGGGCTTGCAGATGGGCGTGCAGGCTGGTCAGTGCTGGCAGCCAAGGTGCGGGTTGTGGCAGCGTGGCTGCACTGCGGGCGACCAGATCGATCCCTTGGCACAGGGCTGCGAGTGCCTGCTGTTGAATGCCTTTATCCTGAGGATGCTCCAGCCAGAGCTGCTCGTGGTGTTGCCAGTGACGCAGCCCTTCGCTTATCTCCGTTATGCCATCCATACCTTCATGTTTGACCAGCGCCTGCAGGGCCAGCGGTTTGCCGAGCCCGGCCAGTCGGTAGCCGCGCTGGGCCTTGGATTGGGCGCCGAGGCGCAGCCCACCAAGCTTGGCGAGGCGTCGGGCCAGCGCAAACAGCGCCGCGGTAGCGCCGGATTTGAGCTCCAGTTCCAGCTCGTTGATGGTGGTGCTGCCCTGACTGCCGACTATCTTTCCCTGATCCCAGGCCAGTTCAATCTCGGCTCCCTCGAAGGCGATCAGCCAGTGGCGGCGCAAGAAGTCGGTGCGAAACTGGGCGACCAGCTGCTGCTGAATGTGGTCGCGCTCGGTCAGAGTCGGCCAAATCTCATCGGGAAAGGCCGAGAGGGTCGGCAGATCGCCGCTGACAGGGGCGTTGTACTCGGGTCTGGCATGCAGGCCGCCCACCACCTGGCCACGGCATTTGATGGTCTGCTCGGCGAAGGCATCGCAGCGGCGAATGCGCAACCCCATGTCCAGGCGACGCAGGTCGAGGGTCGGCGTGTCAAAATAGACGTTGCCAAGCTGCTGTTGTGATGATTCTTTAATCTCAAAAGAATTCAACAGGTTGGATAAATCTGCCGCAATGTCGCGGGCGACAAAAAACTTTATCTCGATCTCAGTTTGCATACTCATTCCGGGCTGGCAGGCAACTTTGGGGGGCAGGAATCGGGTCGCGGGGATATAATGCCCGCGAAACGACTAGATTAATTCGCGGTTTAATTGAGGACGCAGTTCGGTTAACATGCGCGCCTCATAAAATCGTATCGAGTGTTTTTTCACCGACACAGGTTTGGCCATGCCAGTAAATACTATTTTGGGGCTTTTTGCCAAGTCCCCCATCAAGCCGCTGCAGAAGCATATCGTCAAGGTTCACCAGTGCTCCCAGCAGTTGGTTCCCTTCTTTGACGCCGTTGCCGAAGACCGTTGGGAAGATGCCGAGAAGATCCGGCAGCAGATCGCCCAACTGGAAAAAGAGGCAGATACCCTCAAGCGTGAAATCCGTCTGAAACTGCCTCGCGGCCTGTTCCTGCCGGTTGCACGTACCGACCTGCTGGAGCTGTTGACCCAGCAAGACAAGATTGCCAACCGTGCCAAGGATATCTCCGGCCGCATGCTTGGTCGTCGCATGGAGTTCCCCGCCGAAATGCGGACGGATTTCATGGCTTACCTCAAACGTTGTATTGATGCGACCGCTCAGGCCGAGAAAGCGATCGGGGAGCTCGACGAGCTGCTCGAGACCGGCTTCAAAGGACGGGAAGTGGAAATGGTTGCCGAGATGATCCACCAGCTGGATCTGATCGAGGACGATACAGACACCATGCAGATCGGACTGCGCCAACAGCTGCAAGCGGTTGAGCAGAACTACAATCCGATTGATGTGATGTTCCTTTACAAGATCCTCGAATGGGTAGGTGACCTGGCAGATCAGGCCGAGCGTGTAGGCGCCCGTCTGGAACTGATGCTGGCTCGTTCGTAATCGACTGACTGGGTAAACACTATTAATGGACATTATCGCGAATTACGGCACCACTCTGGTGCTCGTGGCGGCCTTGTTCGGCTTTTTGATGGCTTGGGGCATTGGCGCGAATGACGTAGCCAACGCCATGGGGACATCGGTCGGCACCAAATCCCTGACCATCCGTCAGGCGATCATCATTGCCATGATCTTCGAGTTTGCCGGTGCCTATCTGGCCGGTGGCGAAGTGACGGCCACCATCCGTAACGGCATCATCGACAGCAATGCGTTTGTCGATAGCCCGGATCTGCTGGTGCTCGGCATGATCGCCTCCCTGCTGGCGGCTGGCGCCTGGTTGATCCTCGCCTCCTACTTCGGCTGGCCTGTTTCCACCACTCACTCCATCATCGGCGCCATCGTCGGTTTTGCGGTGGTGAGCATTGGCCCGGAAGCGGTGCAGTGGAGCAAGTTTGGCGGCATCGTCGGCTCCTGGGTCATCACCCCGGCCATCTCAGGTGTCATCGCCTACTTCATGTTCATCAGCGTGCAGAAGCTTATCTTCAACACTGATGATCCCCTGAACAACGCCAAGCGTTATGTGCCGTTCTACATGTTCCTGACCGCGCTGGTGATCTGTCTGGTGACCATCAAGAAGGGGCTGACCCACGTCGGTCTGCACCTGAGCGATGGCGAGGGCATTCTGCTTTCCATCGCCATCTCCATCGCAGTGGCGTTTGCCGGCTGGATCTACATTCGTGGTCAGAAGTACAACCCGCAGGATGACAGCAAGATGCACTTCGCCAACGTGGAGAAGGTGTTCGGCATCCTGATGGTGATTACCGCCTGTGCCATGGCCTTTGCCCACGGCTCCAACGACGTTGCCAACGCCATCGGCCCGCTCTCTGCGGTGGCCTCTATCGTGGCTTCCGGTGGCGAGATTTCCAGTCAGGCTGCCATTGCCTGGTGGATCCTGCCGCTGGGCGGTATCGGTATTGTGATCGGTCTGGCGACCATGGGCGAGAAGGTTATGGCGACGGTCGGTACCGGCATCACTCACCTGACCCCGAGCCGTGGCTTCGCCGCCCAGCTGGCGACCGCCGCGACCGTAGTGATTGCCTCCGGCACCGGTCTGCCCATCTCCACCACCCAGACCCTCGTCGGTGCTGTGATGGGTGTCGGTCTGGCGCGCGGCATTGCGGCGCTGAACCTGGGTGTTCTGCGCAACATCGTGGTCTCCTGGATCATCACCCTGCCTGCCGGTGCCATTCTGGCTATCGCGATCTTCTACGTGCTGCAGGCCTGCTTCTCCTAATCGAAGCGGCATTCAGCAAAAAGCCCGAGTCATCGACTCGGGCTTTTTTTATTGTGCGCGGGAGCTGAGGTGCTGCTCCCTTTGCAATCTGCCTTAGAGGCTGGCGCAGATCTGCCACAGATCGTACTGGATAGCGGCGGCGGTCACTTCCCGACCCGCCCCCGGCCCCTGGATCACCAGCGGGTTGGTGCGGTAGCTGTCGCTCTCGATGGCGAAAATGTTGTCGCACGGCAACAGGTTGGCAAACGGGTGGTGGGGCTCCAGCGCCTCCAGTCCGACCCGCGCCTTGCCGTCATGCTCGAAGCGGGCCACGTAGCGCAGCACCTTGCCGAGGCGTTTGGCCCCTTCGAAGGCGGTCTGGATCGGGCCATCCAGCTCTTTCAGTCTGTCCATGAACTGATCGGCAGTCACCTTGCGCAGCGGGATGGGCACCAGATTCTCCAACTCGATATCGGCGGAGTCGAGCTCGAAGCCCGCCTCCCGCGCCAGAATGAGCAGCTTGCGCCGCACATCCTGACCGGAGAGATCTTCGCGGGGATCCGGCTCGGTCAGGCCGTGCTGCCATGCTTCGTCCACCAGCTCGGAGAAGGGGCGGGTGCCATCATACTGCTGAAACAGCCAGGAGAGGGTGCCGGAGAAGATGCCGGAGACCCCCTGAATGCGGTCGCCGCTCTGGCGCAGCATCTGGATGCTGGACTGGATTGGCAGCCCGGCGCCCACGGTGGCGTTGTAGCGCCACTGCACCTGATGGTCGCGGCAGGTCTGCTTGATGCGCTGGTAAAACTCGCTGTCGGCGGCGCCGGCAAACTTGTTGGCGGCGATGATGTGAATGCCGAGCTGGGCGAAGTCGGGGTAGTAGCGGCTCACCGTTTCGCTGGCGGTCAAATCGATGGCGATCAGGGTATCGAAGCTGTGTTGCTCCAGCTGGGCCAGCAGTTCGGGCCAGATCAGCGCTTTGGGGGCAAAGTTGTCCTGCACCTTGAGCGGATCCAGCCCCTCTTCATCGAGCAGGCCCCCTTCAGAGCTGAACACGCCGTAGAGGGTGAGCGCCAGATTGAGTTCATGTTCGAGGCGCGCCTTTTCGCGGGCATAGAGGCTCAGCCAGTGGCCGCCGATATTGCCCTTGCCGAACACCACCAGTCCGACCCGATTGGGGCGGCTGAACAGGGCGCTGTGCATGGCGATGAGCAGGGGTTCCAGCACTACCTGACGCAGCACGGCCACCAGGCTCAGGCCATCTTTGGCCACCTGGACGAACTCCAGCGGCTGATCCGCCAGCAGCTGGTAGAAGCGGTGACACTGCTCGGCGTTGTCGGTGACGCCTGCCCCCACCAGCGCTACCAGACTGTATCCCTCTTTCTGGATGAGGCCGGTGAAGCTCCCTTGCAGCTGGAAGTCGCGCAGCAACTCGAAGGCTCCTTGTGCCACTTCGAGGGTATAGGCGAGGCGCAGCACCCTGCGATCCGGCTGGCGCTGCAGGGTGAGCGGATTGAGACGGTGACGGGCGAGATGGGCCTCGATGGTGGCCACCGTCTGCTCATAGTTGGTTTGTGGCAGCACCTTCAGCTCGATGAGGGCGATCTGATCCACCGAGGAGACGATGCGGGCACCGCCGGAGCGGGGGGCGCGGCGCAGGATGTGGGTGCAGCCCTCGTCCGGGTTGTAGCTGCAACGCAGGGTGAGGCGCTGACGACTGTCGGCCACCGGCTGCAGGGTTCGGGAGTGCAAGACCGAGGAGCCAAGACGGGCCAGCTCGTTCGCTTCGGCGAGGCTCAGGCGTTCCAGCAGACGCGCTTCTTTCACCCGGCGCGGGTCGGCGCTGTAGACACCGGCCACGTCGCTCCAGATGGTGGTGGATTCGCCGTCTGCCAGCAGCGCCAACAGGCTGGCGCTGTAGTCGGAACCGTTGCGACCGAGCAGCAGGGAGCGCCCTTCCATGTCAGCGGCGATAAAGCCGGTCACCACGATGCGACCGGCATGCTCCGCCAGTCGCGCCTTGAGCAGTTCGCTGGAGAGGGCGGTATCCACCTTGACCAGAGCGCCATCCTCGGCGCGCAGGAAACTGCGGGCATCGAGCCAGATAGCCTTGTCGCCGCGGCTGGTGAGCAGGGCTGCCAGCAGGCGCGCCGACCACACTTCGCCAAAGGCGAGCAGTCCGTTGCGGGCGAAGCGGTCAAACTGTCCCTCCAGCGTTTTGGCGATCAGCTGCATGTCGTCGGCCAGCTGCTTGCTCAGATCAAGCTGTAGCTCGCCCTCCAGCAGGCCGTCGATCAGGCTCTGCTGATAGGCCTGAAGGGCCGAGATGGCTTCACCGGCGGCTTCGTCCCCCGCTTCGGCCAGCTCCACCAGCTGGATCAGCCGGTTGGTGGTCTTGCCGGCGGCGGAGACCACGATCAGTTCATCCCCGCCTACCTGTTGTTCAACGATGCTGGCGACCCGGCGATAACAGACCGGATCCGCCAGACTGCTGCCACCAAATTTGTGGACGTGACGTCGCTTCAATCCTGCTTCTGTGGCCACCGCGATCTCTCCTTGTTGCTGCTGTTCCATTAATTCGCTACCTGTTCTGCCTGCTGCGCCTGTTCAAAAGCCTGAGCCAGATCGGCCACCAGGTCTTCACCGTGTTCAATACCGACCGACAACCGCAGCAGCTGGGCGCTGATGCCTGCTGCCTGCTGCGCCGCCGGGGTCATGGCCCTGTGGGTCATGCTGGCCGGATGGGCCACCAGACTCTCCACCCCGCCGAGAGACTCGGCCACCGAGAAGAGGGTGAGGGCCGCGAGGAAGGCGCGAATGCCCGCCTCGCTGCAATCGAGTTCAAAACTTAGCATGGCGCCGAAGCCGGACTGTTGACGGCGCGCAATATCGTGGCCCGGATGGCTCGGCAGGCTGGGGTGATAGATGCGTTTCACCAGCGGCTGCTGTTGCAGGAAGGCGAGGATGCGGTCGGTGTTCTCCTGATGGGTGCGCAATCTGGGGGCCAGAGTGCGCAGGCCGCGCAGGGTGAGGTAGGAGTCGAACGCCCCGGAGGTGAGCCCCAGACAGTTGGCCCACCACACCAGCGACTCGGCCAGTGCGGCCTCCTTGGCAATCGCCACTCCGCCCACCACGTCGGAGTGGCCGTTGATGTATTTGGTGGTGGAGTGAACCACCACATCGGCACCGAGGGCCAGGGGTTGTTGCAGCAAGGGAGAGAGGAAGGTGTTGTCCACCACCACTTGTGCACCCACCTCGTGGGCGGCGTTGGCGATGGCGCTGATATCCACCACCCGCAGCAGCGGGTTGGAGGGAGTCTCGACCCATACCAGCGCAGGCTTTTGCGCCAGCGCGGCGGCCAGAGCGGCCTCGTCACCCTGATCGACAAACTGCACCCGGTAGTGGCCCTTGGCCGCCAGATACTCAAACAGACGCCAGGTGCCGCCGTAGCAGTCGTGGGGGGCGATCAGCAGATCTCCCGCCTTGAGCAGGGCGGTGGTGACCAGATGAACGGCCCCCATGCCGGTGCCGGTAACCACGGCGCCAGCGCCCCCTTCCAGCGCCGCCAGCGCGTCCGCCAGATTGGTGCGGGTCGGATTGCCGGAGCGGGCATAATCGTATTGACGGGGTTCGCCAAAGTCGGCAAAGGTGTAGTTGCTGGAGAGGTAGATGGGGGGCACCACGGCACCGTGTTGCTGGTCTGTCTCAATCCCGGTGCGAACCGCCAGGGTGGCCTTGTGGGTCATATCACTCTCCTTGATGTCTCTTTACACGCCGGCATCTTGCTGCCACGCGCCATCCCGCCATTGCGGGCTCATGGACAACCACACTACGCCAGCTTAAAAAAGCCGTCAACACTTCCAGACGTCTAAATGGCTTTGCTGTTGGATTGCCATTAATTTCCTTAAGGGTTAAAATCCGCGCTCACGGCTAAATGAGAACAGGTGAGTCATGGGAACAGAGTGGAACGGCGACTACGTCAGCCCCTACGCGGAACACGGTAAGAAGAGCGAACAGGTCAAGAAGATTACCGTCTCGATCCCGCTCAAGGTGTTGAAAGTGTTGACCGATGAGCGCACTCGCCGTCAGGTGAACAACCTGCGTCATGCGACCAACAGCGAGCTGCTCTGTGAAGCCTTCCTGCACGCTTTCACCGGCCAGCCGCTCCCTTGCGACGAAGATTTGCGCAAGGATCAACCGGACAGTGTCCCGGCCGAAGCGCGCGCCATCATGGAAGCGCTGGGCAAAGAGATCGAAGATTTCGACAAGGAATAACCCCCAATGACGCGGCCCTGGCCGCGTCATTGCTATCTGCCATGTCCCGCTTCAGCCTGCGCCACTATCACCACCACGTCTGCAGTCATAGCCACGACTTTGCCCAACTGGTGATCCCCCTCGACGGCCCCCTCGAGATCGAGGTGCAGGGCCGGGGGCGCAGGCTTGCCCCCGGTTCTGCCTGCGTCATCGCCCCCGGTGAGCGACACGACTATGCCGCCGATCCCGCGTTTTCGTTTCTGGTGCAGGAGAGCGACTGGCTGCCCGGCGATCTGGCGGCCTGCCCCTTTATCGAGCTGGATGAGCCCCAACGCCACTACCTCGCGTTTCTGCACCGCATGGTTGCCGAAGGGCGGCAGGTGGCGGGCATGGCGCAGGTGTGGCTCTCCCTGCTTGCGGAAGGGCAGGGGATGCAGAGCACTGCCACGCCGCGCCTTGCCGCCCGCATCCTCAAGGTGCAACGCCATATTGATGCCAACCTCGCCGCCCCGCTGACCAATCAGCAACTCGCCGTCATCGCCTGCCTTGGCCAGAGCCAGTTCAAGCTCGCCTTTCGCCAGCAGTTGGGGGTGAGCGTCTCCCACTACATTCGCAGTCGACGCATGGCGCTGGCGTGCACCCTGCTTGCCGGTACGCAACTGCCCGTTGGGGAGATTGCCAGCCGCTGCGGTTACCAGAATCAGGGGGCCTTCGGCGAGCGCTTCCTGGCCGAGACCGGGCTCACTCCGTCCCTCTGGCGCCAGCAAAACGGCCGCCTGCCGTAACGAAACGGCTGATCGCCGAAGACGGGATGCTCTCTTTGGGCCATGCTGCGGGTCATGCAAGGTGCACGATAAACTGGAGCCGAAATGGAGACGATTAGCTGGCAGGATTTCGAGATGGTGGAGCTGAGGGTGGGTACCCTGGTGCGGGTCGAGCCGTTCCCCGAGGCGCGCAAACCGGCCTACAAGGTGTGGGCGGATTTTGGCCCTGAACTGGGGATTCGCAAGAGCAGTGCCCAGATCACCGCTCTCTACCAGCCAGAGCAGCTGGTGGGCCGCCAGATCATCGCCGTAGTCAACTTCCCGACCAAGCAGATCGGCCCGTTTCAGTCGGAGTTTCTGCTGACCGGTTTCTACCGGCCGGATGGCGCCGTAGTGATGGCCATCCCCGAGCAGGCGGTGGAGAACGGCGCCAGGCTGGGCTGAGCTCACACCCGAACAGAGACAAGAGAGGCGACCCAAGGTCGCCTCTCTTTTTGTTTTCTGTTGCGAGTCGTTACTTCAACAGGCTGAAGATCAGCGCCGATACCGCCAGCGAACCGGTCAGCAGGATAAAGCCGTTGGTCCAGCCGTGACGGAAGCGGGCCAGCGCCTCCACCTTGTAGATGGCAATCACCGGCATGATAAACAGGATCATGGCGATGACCGGGCCGGAGAGGGTCTCCATCAGCCCCAGAATGCCCGGGTTGATGACGGCGGCACCCCAGATAGAGAAGAACATCAGGGCGATACCGACCTTGTCCGCCTTGGCCAGCGGCAGGCCGGTGGGCTTGGCGATCAGGCTTTTCAGGCTTTCGCGGGCACCGAGGAAGTGACCGAGGAAGGAGGAGCTGATGGCGATAAAGGCGATGAGCGGCCCCAGAGTCACGATCACCGGGTTATCGGTGATGTTGGCGAGATAGGAGAGCACAGAGACGTTCTGGGCCTTGGCTTCAGCCAGCTGGGCTGGCGAGAGGCTCAGCACGCAGGAGAAGACGAAGAAGAGCACGAAGCCCACCAGCATCACTGTGGTGTTGCGCAGGATCAGGCCGCTCTTGGCTTCGGCCTGCTCGCCATATTCCCGACGCTGCACGTTGGCAAAGCCGGAGATGGCGGCGGCGTGGCTGAAGGCGAACACGGTGACCGGCAGCGCCAGCCAGACGGTGTTGAGGAAGCTGACCCCTTCAAACGCGGTCACTTCCGGCCATTGCCACTGGGGAATGAGGTAGCAGGAGAGGGCCGCCAGAATGGCCGCCAGCGGATAGACCATAAAGGCGAAGGCGCGCAGCATCGCTTTCTCACCCGCCAGCATCACGGCGATCATGGCGAATACCAGCACGCCGGAGAGCATCACCCGATCCGGGGTCGCCATGCCGAGCTGGTTGACCATAAAGCTCTCCACCGTGTTGGTCAGTCCGACCCCGTAGATGAGCAGGATCGGGAAGATGGAGAGGAAATAGAGCGCAGAGATGAGGCGGCCGGCCATCTTGCCGAAGTGCTCCTCCGCCACTTCGGTGAAGTCGGCGTGGGGGCGTGAAGAAGAGAGCACGAAGCGCGCCAGCCCGCGGTGGGCGAGGAAGGTCATGGGGCCTGCCAGTACTGCGACGATGACGAGGGGCCAGATGCCGCCCAGACCCAGATTGATGGGCAGGAACAGGATACCGGCGCCAACGGCGGTGCCAAACAGGCTGATAACCCAGTGGGTGTCGTGACGGCGCCAGCGGGTGATGCTGGCAGTGGTGGAGCAGGAACCGGATAGCTCCTTGGTCGCCTCTACAGATAAACTCATTACTAATTCACTTTTTGTTAGTGTTTTAATCTGAGTTCATTGTGGTTTATCGGGATTTAATTCTCAAAAAGCGAGACTGAAACATATCACTGCCATTGCGGGGTTTAGCCAGCGAGATTGGGAATGGAATCTGGTTCACAGAATGGAACAAAACTGATATTGGTGATTTTTGTGAAATATAAAACCAAAATTTGATCTGCACTCGTTTTTTTATTTCGACTAATCAGGTGTTTTCAGAATTACGTGAAAAATCGTACCATTTCTCTCCGACCGATTGTGATGTTTCACTATCATTTTGCCGCTTTGCCAGCGTATCACGCTGTTCAAGAGCGCCTTGACCAGCGGATCACACCGGCCATCACCCGGGGCAACTTCCCTGAAAAAGCAGGCGGCCATCGGGCCGCCTGCTTGTCTGGTGTGATGATATCGCTATCCGCCTAGTGGGCCAGAATGTTGCCCCAGGCGAGATCCGGATCTCCCATCACGATAAAGTCAGGGTTCTCCAGCGACTCGGTTTCGTTGTAGCTGAGCGGCTGCAATGCCAGGCTGAGGATACGGCCACCAGCCGCCTCGACGATGCACTGGGCGGCGGCGGTGTCCCACTCGCCGGTGGGGCCGAGCCGCACGTAGCAATCGGCCGCCCCTTCCGCCACCAGACAGGATTTGAGGGAGCTGGAGCCGAGCGGGATCAGCTCGTAGTTGATGGCCGGGTTGAGGCGGCGGGTGAGCTTCTCCAGCTTCTGGCGGCGGCTGATGGCCACCACCAGCGAGTCGGGCTGGTCATGCTCGTGATGCATGGCGCTGATGGGCAACACCTCGCCGTTCACCTCCTTGAAGGCGCCGTAGCCACGCACCGCCCAGTAGAGCACGTCAGACTCGGGGGCGTAGATGACCCCGAGCACCGGCACATTGTCCCGCACCAGGGCGATCAGGGTGGCGAAGTCGCCGCTACCGGCGATGAACTCACCTGTGCCGTCGAGGGGATCCACCAGCCAGTACTGCCGCCAGTTGGCGCGCTGGCTGAAGGGGATGTCGGCCGCCTCTTCGGTCAGCACGGGCACATGGGGGGTGAGCGCCGACAGCGCCTGTTTGAGGTAGGCATCGGCAGCAAGATCGGCACTGGTGACCGGGGTCGCATCCTCCTTCAGCTGACGCTCGAACTGACCGCCGTGATAGATGTCGTGAAGGATCCTTCCGGCTTCGCGGGCAATCTCCTTGACCCCCGGCACCCAGGCCAACAACTCCTGCATCTCGTTATCCTCTGTCTGTTAACTGCCCGTCTGCGGGCTACTCTGCCTGCTCCGCCAGCCACTTCTGGGCCAAGAGCAGGGCACTGATGCTGCGCGACTCGGTGAAGTCGGGCCGCGCCAGCAATTCGTCGATCCGGTTGAGTGGCCAGGGGATTACCTCCAGCGGTTCGGGTTCATCGCCGATCCGCTGTTCGGGGAAGAGATCCCGCGCCAGCAAAATGTCCATCCGGCTGGAGAAGTAACCGGGCGCCAGCGACACCTGCTTGAGCAGGGTCAGGTTGTTGGCGCCAAAGCCAGCCTCTTCCATCAGCTCCCGGTTGCCTGCCTCGAAGGCATCTTCGCCCGGGTCGATCAGCCCCTTGGGAAAGCCCAGCTCGTAGGAGTGGGTGCCAGCGGCATATTCGCGCACCAGCAGCAGGGTCTGCTCATCGAACAGCGGCACCACCATGACGGCGCCACGATTGCCGCCGCGCATCCGCTCGTAGACCCGCTCCTCACCGTTGGAGAATTTGAGGTGGAGGGATTCCACTCTGAACAGCCGGCTCTCGGCCACGATCTCGGCCTTGAGGATCTCCGGTTTGCTCTTTTCCTGCTCCAGCTGGTCGATCGAAATCTGTTCGGGGGGGCTTTTGTGGTGCTCACTCATCAGGGGTGACGGCTCGTTAAAAAATCGTGCTTCAAGAGTAAACGACTCCCACACCGAACACCACGGGGCAGGGAGGGGAAAGGGGGAGGAAAAATCCGTTATACTGCCGCCCCGTTTTCCGAGATCCGCGATCAAGAGGCCCGATGCCACACTCCCGCTCCACCACCTTGCCATGGCACCAGATAGATACCGTCTTGCTCGATATGGATGGCACCCTGATCGATCTGCATTTTGACAACCACCTCTGGCAGCAGCTGGTGCCTGAGCGTTACGCCGAGCGGCTCGGGCTGCCGCTGGATGAAGCCAAAGCGCAGATCGACGTCCACTATCACGCCGTCAACGGCACCCTCAATTGGTACTGCGTGGATTACTGGAGCGAGACCCTGGGGCTCGACATTCGTGGCCTCAAGCAGGAGCTGCTGGCGAAGATCCAGTGGCGCCCCCACGCCATCCCCTTTCTGGCCGCGCTGCGCGCCGCGGGCAAGCAGCTGGTGCTTTTCACCAATGCCCACCCCGCCAGTCTGTCGGTGAAGGATGCGCAGCTGGGGCTCCGCGACCATCTGGATCTGATGGTGAGTACCCATGAGTTGGGCTGGTCGAAGGAGAGCCAATACTGCTGGCAGGCACTGGCCGAGCGGCTGGCGTTCGATCCGGCCCGCACCCTGTTTGTGGATGACAGCGAGCGGATCCTGCGGGCTGCCGCCGACTACGGTATCGGCTATCAGCTGGCGATCCAGAATCCGGATAGCTGCAAGCCGGAGCAGAGCATTACCGCTTTTCCGGCGATCCGCGACTATGCCGAGTTGCTGCCGCTGGCAATCTGAATCAGTTCAAACAAGAGAGGGCTGCATCATGCAGCCCTCTCTGTGTCTGAAACCTGGCGGTGAAAGATCACAGCTCCCGGAATGGGCGCCGTTTCTCCTCTTCGATGACGATCGCCTCCAGATTGGCGATCCGCTCCTGCAACTCTCTGATGATCATATCCTGCCTGCCGAGGCGGTCGGTGATGCGGGCATCCCCCATCTGATAGCGGGCCCGCTTGCCGAGATATCCGAACAATACGCTGATAAATACGATCAGGACTATGCCTGTCCACATGGTCATGTCACGACTCCTTGTCGTCTATAGACGGCGAAAACGCTGATGAGATCTGCTCTGTTTTCTCACAGCCGCCGGGCGGCCGCAATGGGGCCCATTGTCCCTTTGTGACGCAGACAGCTATTGCTGCCAGAGTGGCCGCCCGACCCAGAGCGCCCACAGGGTGAGGTGCAGCAGAACGATAAACCAGAAGACCAGCCGGTAGCTGCGCTTCTGGGTCTTGTGACGCAGCCACTGGCGGGCCACCAGAGCGCCCGGCCAGCCGCCGCACAGCTCCAGCAGATGGAGCCTCGATTCGGGAATGCGCCACTCGCCCCGCACCGCCTGCCGCTTGTCCCAGGCGTAGGCCGCCAGCGTCAGCAGACTCATGGTCAGCAGTGCGGCCAGTGGCCACCACTGCTGACCATCCAGGCCGAGCCAGAGGGTCCAGCCCAGTGGCAGCAGCGCCAGCGCCATCATTGGGCCAGCTCCCAGCAGCGCTCCTCATCCTGCTTGAGGGTGCGGATCACCCTGGCCGGATTGCCCACTGCCACCGAGTCGGCCGGGATGTCGCGGGTGACCACGGCGCCAGCGCCAATGATGGAGCGCGGCCCTATGGTGACGCCGGGGCAGATGATGACGCCACCGCCGATCCAGCAGTCATCGCCGATCCGCACCGGCTTGTTGTAGGCGGTCCAGTTGCGTCGTTCCAGATAGTTCATGGTGTGGGTGGCGGTGTAGATCTGCACGTTGGGGGCCAGCAGCACATGGCTGCCGATGTGTACCTCGCCCACGTCGAGAATGGTGACGTTGAAGTTGAAGAAGGTCTTCTCGCCGATATGAATGTTGCGGCCGAATTCGCAGGTGAAGGGCGTGCTGATCCAGCAGGAGTCGGGGCAGTGGCCGAACAGCTCGCGGCAAATTTGCTGGCGCAGAGGGCCATCGCCCGCCGATGAACCATTGAGCCGGGCCAGCAGCGCCTGACCGCGGATCCGGTCGTTCGCTATCTCCTCGCTCTGGCCATCCAGCGCCCCGCCTGCCAGTATCTTGTCCCAGTCGCTCGCCATTGCTACCTCCTCATGCTGCAAGAGGGGGCAGTATACGTGACTGTCTGGGGCGCCGTCAGTCTGTCACTTGTTGCAGGTGATCCCCGTCAACCTGCGGGCCAGACGAGGGGCAGGATCAGCAGGGCCGAGACGAAGTAGGGGAGCAGCACCCGCAGCCCCAGACTGCGACCGCCGATGCCGAGGGCCAGCAACCCCTTCACCAGCGAGTTGACCAGCCCGGCCAGCAGAATGCCGCGAGCGGCGACCTCCAGTGCCAGCTCCTTGTGGGAGAGCTGGGAGAGCGACAAGGTGATGGCATCCACGTCGGTGATCCCCGACACCAGCGCCAGCAGATAGACCCCCGAGTTGCCTACCTTGTCTTGCAGCAGAGTTGCCATAAAGCCGATCAGCGCCAGCAGCAGGCCGAACTTGATGGCGGTGGCCAGATCGAGCGGGTTGCTGGTTTCCGGCTGTACCGGGCCGTCTGTCAGCTCCTCGCGCTGGCGCCAGAACCAGAAGGCAAAGCCGTAGACCGTGGCCGCCAGCAATACGAGCGGGGCGGCGAGGCGCATCGCCAGTTCGCTGTGAATCAGCAGCACCAGCACCAGCAGCCGCAGCCACATGGTGGCCCCTGCCAGCAGGATGCCGGTAGCCAGCAGTCGCTCCAGCCCTCCTTGTTCCTTGTTGAGGCGGGCAAACTGTAGGGTGAGGGCGGTGGAGGAGGCCAATCCCGCCAGTATGCTGGTGAGCACCAGTCCGGCGCGAGTACCGAGCAGCCGCACCGCGAAGTGGCCACAAAACGAGATGCCGGCGATCACCACCACCATCAGCCAGATCTTGAAGGGGTTGAAGGCATCGAGGGGCCCCATCTCCTCGTTGGGCAGTACCGGCAGCAGTACCAGCGAGATGAGCAGAAAGCGCAGGGTGGCGTGGAATTCGGTTTCGCTGAGAAACAGCATCCCCTGCTGGATCTTGCCCTTGAGCCCCATCAGCAGGGCCGCCAGCACGGCGCAGGCCACCGCCTCGCTCGGGCTCAGCAGCACCGACATCAGCCCCAGCAGATAGGTGAGCAGCATGGCCACCGAGCTGGTGAGGCCGAACTCCCCTTGCCAGCGCTGGGCCAGCCAGACCGAGAGGCCGCAACCGATCACCACCGCCAGCAGGCCGAGCAGCGGCAGCCAGGGGCCCAGGGTGGGCAGCAGCAAACCGCACACCCCGCCGAGCAGGCCGATAAGGCCGTAGGTACGCATCCCGGCGATGCGCTGGTTATCCCCCAGTTGGCGCACCTGCCAGCCCCGCTCCAGCCCGATGATAAGGCCGATGGCCAACGAGACCAGGGCTCCGTTGACCGGTTCTGCATTGATCCACATAACGACTTCCTTTTCGTCATCTGACTGCCTTGTTCCCATGATGGCACAGCGAGCAAGGGGCCAGAGGGGCATGGCTCACAGAGTCTGCGTCCGGCTCCCGGTGCGGGTGGCTGAGTTGATATGAGCAAAAGAGATAAGCAAAGAGTTATTTCTTTCTTCTGGGCATAACAACTCCACGGCATGCTGTTCTCAACCCAACAAGATATGGAGAATCACCATGAAACTGCGAATGACCGCCCTGACCCTGCTCTCTCTGCTGGCATTTGGTCAGGCCAATGCCGCCGAGATCCGCCTGCTCAACGTCTCTTACGATCCGACCCGCGAGCTGTTTCAGGAGTACAACGCCGCCTTTGCCAAGGAGTGGAAGGCCAAAACCGGCGACGACGTAGTGGTGAGCCAGTCTCACGGTGGCTCCGGCAAGCAGGCTCGCGCCGTGGTGGATGGGCTGGAAGCCGACGTGGTATCGCTGGCGCTCGCCTACGATGTCAGCGCCATCGCCAAGGCGGGGCTGACCGCTGCCGACTGGCAGAGTCGCCTCGGCAACAACGCCTCGCCCTATACCTCCACCATTGTCTTCCTGGTGCGCAAGGGCAATCCCAAGCAGATCAAGGATTGGGATGATCTGGTGCGCAAGGATGTTGCCATCGTGACTCCCAACCCCAAGACCTCCGGCGGGGCACGCTGGAACTATCTGGCTGCCTGGGGCTATGCCCTGAAGAAGAGCGGCAGTGAAGAGGGGGCCAAGCAGTTTGTTGGCGATCTCTTCAAGAACGTGAAGGTGCTGGACTCAGGCGCCCGCGGTGCCACCACCAGCTTTACCGAGCGCGGTCTCGGTGACGTGCTGCTGGCGTGGGAGAACGAAGCCCTGCTGGTGCTTGGTCAGGCGGGGGCCAGCGACAAGTTCGAGCTGGTGGTGCCTTCGGTCTCCATTCTGGCGGAGCCGCCGGTCGCGGTGGTGGACAAGGTGGCCAGGAAGCACGGTACCGAAGCGGTGGCCAAGGCCTATCTCGATTATCTCTACTCTGACGAGGGACAGCATATCGTCGCCAAACATCACTATCGCCCCAGCAACCCGGCGATCCTGAAGGAGACCGCGGCCCAGTTCCCGCAGCTTGCCTTCTTTACCGTCAAGGATCTGGAAGGGGATTGGGAGAAAGCCCAGAAGAAACACTTCGCCCAGGGCGGTCTGTTTGACCAGATCTACCAGCCGGGTCGTTGATAGCTTCGTTATCCATCACTGAACTGGCCCCTGTGCCAGCCGATAGGAGCACCAAGATGAACAAGATCCTCCTGGTTCCCGGTCTGCACAACAGTGGGCCGGATCACTGGCAGAGCCGCTGGCACGATCATTTTCCCCAATGGCAGCGGATGACCGGGCTACCGTGGGACAAGCCGGACCTCAGGGTCTGGAGTGCCAAGCTGGCGAGCAAGCTGAAACGTCGCCGCAGCCGGGTCCATCTGGTGGCCCACTCTTTCGGCGCCCTGACCGCCATCGCGGCGGCCCGCTTGCAGCCGGAGAAGGTGGCCTCGATCTTTCTGGTGGCGCCCGCCGATCCCGCCCGTTTTGGCATTGCGGATGAGGCCTTGGCCGGGCCGCTGCAGGTGTCTGCCCAGCTTGTGGCCAGCCGCAACGATCCCTGGATGAGCTTTGAACGGGCCGAGTACTGGAGCCGTCAGTGGCAGGTGCCGTTGTTCGATGCCGGTGAGGCGGGCCATATCAATGCCCAGTCCGGTCATGGGGATTGGCATCAGGGGCTGCATTTGCTGGGGGCACTCTACCGCCGTGGTGAGCTGGTAGTGGCACCGGTCAAGACCGCATCGCCCCGGCCGGTCGTACTGGGCTTTCGCTAGGTATCTGTGAAGTGGTTGGAGGGTTGGCGAGCGCGCTGTTCGCTGGCTACTCCATGCCCCCGTTCTTTGAATGCTCCGCTCCGTATTGCTCCATTTCTTAGGTCTTTTATTTATATAAAAGACCTTTTTTTATTTGGAGTGCCCCAAGAGCCTTGTGACTCTGCGGTTAGACAAAAAAGTGATTAGCAAAGTCGCAATTGATGTTTGTTGCCGATGAGGGGAGTGCGCAGAATCACCATATCGAAAATTCTTCATAACAGATGGATGTGTTATGCGATTTGGTTCTTATTCTGTCCTGCCCGGTTTTGGTCCCACCTTGGGGTTCAGCCTGCTCTATCTGGGCCTGCTGGTGCTGTTGCCGCTCTCGGCGCTGGTACTGTTTGCGATCAACAACCTGACCGCCGCCGAGTTCTGGCAGGTGATCGGTTCACCCCGGGTGCTTGCCTCCTTTCGCCTGAGCTTCGGTGCGGCCTTTGTCGCGGCGCTGCTCAACAGCCTGTTTGGCCTGATCCTGGCCTGGATCCTGGTGCGCTACACCTTCCCCGGTCGTCGTCTGGTGGATGCGTTGATCGACCTGCCATTCGCCATGCCGACCGCCGTTTCCGGCATCGCCCTGTGCGCCATCTTCGCCCCCAACGGCTGGATCGGCCAGTTGCTGGCGCCGCTCGGCATCCAGCTCGCCTATAACCCCATTGGGGTGGTGATTGCCCTCACCTTTATCGGATTGCCGTTTGTGGTGCGTACCCTGCAGCCGGTGCTGCGGGAGGCTGAAACCGAGCAAGAGGAGGCGGCCGCCAGCCTCGGCGCCGATCGCTGGCAGACCTTTCTGCGGGTGCTCTGGCCGACCCTGGTGCCTGCCCTGCTCACCGGTTTTGCGCTGGCGTTTGCCCGTGGGGTGGGGGAGTACGGCTCCGTCATCTTCATCGCCGGCAACCTGCCGATGGTCTCGGAAATCGCGCCGCTGATGATCATGAGCCACCTGGAGGAGTATGACTACGCCGGTGCCTCCGCCATCGCCGTGGTGATGCTGCTGATTTCGTTCATTTTGTTACTGCTAATCAACAAGTTGCAGGCCTGGAGCTGGTCTCGCATCGGAGGGAGCCGGATATGAGTTCATCTGCTATCGCCATTGAGGCGGCCTCTGTGGAGGCGACCCCCGCTCGCAAGGCGCCGGTCGTGATCCGTGAACCCCAGTGGGTCAAGTGGCTGCTCATCACAGTCGGTTTGGGCTGGTTTGCCGCCCTGTTGCTGCTGCCGTTGGCTACCGTCTTTATTCAGGCGCTGACGCCGGGGCTCGCCTTCTTCTGGCACGCCATCAGCGAGCCGGATGCCCTGAGTGCCCTCGGTCTGACAGCACTGGTGACGCTCTGCGCCGTCCCACTTAATCTGCTGTTCGGGATTGCTGCGGCCTGGGCCATCGCCCGCTTCCGTTTCCCCGGTCGGCAGCTGCTCATCACCATCATCGATCTGCCCTTCTCGGTGTCGCCGGTGATCGCCGGTCTGATGCTGGTGTTGATGTTCGGCAGCCGCGGCTGGTTTGGTGACTGGCTGAGCGAGCACGACATCAAGATCATCTTCGCCACCCCGGGGATCATCCTGGCCACCACCTTCATTACCGTGCCCTTCGTGGTGCGCGAGCTGCTGCCCCAGATGGAGGCGCGCGGCCCGGAAGAGGAAGAAGCCGCCATCATGCTGGGGGCGAGCGGTCTGCAGATGTTCTGGCGCGTCACCCTGCCCGGCATTCGCTGGAGCCTGATGTATGGCCTGCTGCTCTGTACCGCCCGCGCGGTCGGGGAGTTTGGCGCCGTGTCGGTGGTCTCCGGCCATATTCGCAGCCAGACCAATACCCTGCCGCTGCATATCGAGATCCTCTACAACGAGTACCAGACCGGCGCCGCCTTTGCAGTGGCAAGCCTCTTGGCTCTGTTCGGGATCTTTACCCTGCTGGGGGAAACCCTGTTGGCCCGGCTGCGTGCCCAGCCCACCAAATCTCACTGATCACCGTTTTAAAGAGGCAGCCATGAGCATTCAGGTTCAACAACTCAACAAGCATTTCAATCAGTACGCGGCGCTGGCAGACATCAACCTCGACTTTCATGACGGTGAGCTGGTGGCGCTGCTCGGCCCCTCCGGTTGCGGCAAGACCACCCTGCTGCGGATCATCGCCGGGCTGGAACAGGCCGACTCTGGCCACGTCATCATCCGTGGCGAGGATGCCTCGGATCTCCATGTGCGCGAGCGCAACGTCGGCTTCGTGTTCCAGCACTATGCCCTGTTTCGCCATATGACGGTGTTTGAGAACGTGGCGTTTGGTCTTAGAGTCAAACCGCGCAGCGAGCGCCCGGCCGAGGCGGCCATTCGCGCCCGGGTCAAGGAGCTGCTGGATCTGGTGCAGCTCAGCCATGTGGCCGAGCGCTATCCGACCCAGCTCTCCGGCGGTCAGCGTCAGCGGGTCGCGCTGGCTCGCGCGCTGGCGGTGCAGCCCAAGGTACTGCTCTTGGACGAGCCCTTCGGTGCCCTCGATGCGCAGGTGCGCAAGGAGCTGCGTCGCTGGCTGCGCGAGCTGCACGACGAGCTGCACGTCACCAGTCTGTTCGTGACTCACGATCAGGAAGAGGCGCTGGAGGTAGCGGATCGGGTGGTGCTGATGAATGCCGGACGGGTCGAGCAGATCGGCACCCCGGCCGAGGTCTACGACCAGCCCGCCAGCTCCTTCGTCCACAGCTTCCTCGGCAGTGTGAACCAGTTCCGCGGTCGGGTGGCGGAGCAGGGATTCGGTGTCGGCGAGCAGCTGCTCGGCGGGCCGTCGGCTTCCCATCTGGCTCACGGCAGTGCCGCCATCGCCTATGTCCGCCCCCATGAACTGGAGATCTTGCCAGCCGATGCACCGGGCGGGATCCGTGCCACCATCACCCGTCTATTGCCCATGGGGCCACGCATTCGGGTGGAGCTGCGTGGCGATGGCGAAACGAAAGGGGCCCACTATGAGGCGGAGCTGAGCAAGGAGGCGGCCAAGCAGTTTGCCCCGGGACAGGGGGTGAAGCTGGTGGCCAGACAGGCGCAGTTCTATCCCGACTATCAGATTTGATGCTGTGTTGCGGGCGGTGTGGCCGCCCGGTTCTGGCTGTCAGCCGGGCATGATCCGGCCAAATAACAAAAATGAGAGGGGCGAGCAGATTGTGTCGCCCACTCTTCGCAGGAGGCGACAAGGTGAATTTCCAGCAGTTACGTATTATCCGGGAGGCAGCGCGGCGGGATTACAACCTGACCGAGGTAGCCAATGCCCTTTTTACCTCGCAATCTGGGGTGAGTCGCCATATCCGCGAGCTGGAAGAGGAGCTCGGTATCGAGCTCTTTATCCGCTACGGTAAGCGGCTGCTCGGTATGACCGAGCCTGGCAAGGAGCTGCTGGTGATTGCCGAGCGCATTCTCAATGACGCCAACAACATCCGCAAACTGGCCAGCACCTTTGCCAACCGCGACTCGGGCCGCTTGCTGGTGGCGACCACCCATACCCAGGCCCGCTATGCCCTGCCGCGGGTGGTGAAGGCGTTTCGCGAGCAGTTTCCGCTGGTGCAGCTGGAGCTGCGTCAGGGCAGCCCGGAGGAGATAGTGCGGCTGGTGCAGAGCGGCGAGGTGGATATCGGCATCAGCAGCGAGCAGCTCGACAAAAGCGAAGGGGTAGTGGCATTCCCCTACTACCGCTGGCACCACAATATCGTGGTGCCCGAGCAACATCCGCTTACTGGCGAGCGGGATCTGACGCTGGCGGCGCTGGCCAACTGGCCCATCGTCACCTATCAAGCCGGGTTGACCGGGCGGGTGCGGGTGGATGAGGCGTTTGCTGCGGCTGGCATCGAGCCGCAGATCCTGCTGACGGCGCAGGACTCCGATGTCATCAAGACCTATGTCGAGCTGGAGATGGGGGTCGGCATACTGGCTGATATGGCGTTCGACGCCCAGCGTGATCAGGGGCTGGTACAGCTCGACGGCAGCCATCTGTTTGCCCCCCACACCGCCTGGATTGGCCTCAAGCAGGGGCAGTTCCAGCACAACTTTGCCTGGCAGTTTATCCAGCTCTGCAACCCCGAGCTGGCGCTGGCGGATATTCAGGCCCGCGCCATGGGCAGCGAGCCCGCCCTCGACTTCCAGATTTGAATGAGAAGAGATAGCAAAAGGGGTGCCATTGGCTCCCCTTCTGCTATCCGGTGGCGAGTTACTTCACTTCATCCCACGCCATCTGCCAGTGGGAGCCGATGCCCGGCTCGTACTGGGTGGCTGTGGTGGTCCACTGCTGGCAGTAGCCGCTGTAGGGGAAGGGCTTGCACTGATAGACCTTGCCATTTTTCGGCTGCTGCACCTTGGTGCTGGCGGTGTAGGACTTGATGTTGTTCGGGAAGACGAAGTCGTATTCGCCGCTGCTCTGATCCTTGAACATCAGATCCATGGTCTGCTGGATGGTCTCGCCGCCCGCTTTCGGGGTGGCCTTGATCACCAGCTGGTGGTGACCTGCCTTGAGCCCTTCCAGCGCCATGGTGAAGGTGTGGCTGCTGTCCTTGATGTCGGCACTGCTTTCACCTTTGGCCACGCCGCCGTGGTCATAGAGGGTGTTGGAGACGACCAGATCGCCCTGTGCGGTGACGGTGAAATCGAGGGTTGTCTTGCCGTTGTCCAGCACATAGTCGCTGGCCAGACCGCTGACGCTGATGCTGTCCACTACCGGCGGTTGCAGCTGTTGCAGGTCAATCTCGACTCGATCCAGTTTGCTGTCTCTATGCAGATAGACGGGGTTCATGCCGTAGACCGGATTGAACTGGCCATCGGCTCCTTGCTGACCGGCGCGGATCAGGCTTTGCTCGGCGTTGATTTTGCTGGCGAGGGCATGGGCCCAGCTGTTCTTCTGGCCCTGCTCGGCGGTGGTGATGGTCAGCACGGTCTGCAGCTCGGGGCGCTCGCCGTTGGCATCGAATACCCGGGTCATCGCCTTGTCACCCACTGCGAGGTCGATGGAGGGGTAGATGGTGCCGGACTGGCTCCACTCCAGCGGCGGCTGGCTGCCATCTTTGAACTTGGCATCGATGATGTTGTAGAAGCTGTTGCTGGTGTCGCCCACTTCCCACACGCCGAGGATCACCTGATAACCGGTGCGCTCCGGCAGGATACAGTTATGGGTCACCTGCTTGGGCGGCTGCACCATGTTGCCGTCGATGACGCAGAAGGGATTAAGGTCAAACGAGGCGCGGGTGAGCGGCTGGTTGGGGTTCCAGTCCTGCTTGGTGAGGTAGTAGCGCCAGTTGCGGGTGACGTGGTTGGCGGTGAATGTCCAGCTGATGGCGAAGGGGCCGGGCTGTACTTCACGTTTGGTCCAGCGGTCGCTGGTCTGGATGTTCAGCTCGCTCCAGCGCGGGCTGCCCGCCGAGGCGATTTGACCATCCTGCGGGCCGCTCTGCGGGAAGCCGGAAGGGCCCTCCACGCTCTGGGGTTCCCACTGCACGCCGCCACACTGGCTGTTGCCGCCGGTTTTGCACAGATAGTTGCGGCTCTCTGGCTGGCTGATGTAGCCGTGGGCCAGGGCGCTGCCGCTGGCCAGCAGAGCCAGCACCGCTGCGATGTGATTGAGTTGGATTTTTGCTGCCATACATTCCTCTGTTCGACAGATGTGGGCAGTCAGTTGGCCTGGGGATTCCCCGATACACACTTGCGTGTGGCAACCCCGCTATCCTGGACAAAACGTCTGTAGACCGGAGGCTTTGCGTCCCGACCTTTCGGTCAGTTTGCCAAATGACTAGATGATTAGTGATGGGCCAAATGTTCGGCCATCAGCATTGTGCACTGCATTGATTAATTATTTGAAGTTAAATGTTTAAATGCACCGTTCAACGGCACATTGCTCATTCTAACTGACTGTTTTTAAATTGTTCTCTTATCTGTGAATGGCGTCGAATGCCGTTGAATATGCCGATAAGATGCATGCTGATTGCGTGTTGGCGGCGTAAAAAAACCTGCCAGCTTGGCTGGCAGGTCGGGTGACAAGGCGACACAGGTTGACGCCATCAATGACGGGCGCGCTGCTCGCCGGAGGGGAGAGACAGGGGCGCCATCATCGGCGCAGTGGAGGACTCCTTGCCCAGTTTGAACACCGCAAGCCGCTCATCCAGGCTGCGGGAGAGACCGGCCAGCAGCTCGCTCTCCTGCGCCAGTTGCGAGGCGGACTGGGACATCTCCAGCGCCGAGTCATTGATGCCGCTGACATTGCGGTTCATATCCTCGGCCACCATGCTCTGCTGCTCGGCGGCGGTGGCGATCTGGGTGGCCATGTCGCTTACATGCTGGATGTGGTTGACGATCAGGGTGAGATCCTGCCCCGCCTGCTGGGACTGGTTGACGCTGCTCTCCGCCAGTTTGCGGCTGGTATCCATGGCGTTGGCGGCGGTGACGGCCCGTTGCTGCAGCTGGGCGATGGTGCTCTGGATCTCTTCGGTGGACTGGCGGGTACGACTGGCCAGCTGGCGCACTTCGTCGGCGACCACGGCAAAGCCACGTCCCTGCTCTCCTGCACGGGCTGCTTCTATGGCGGCGTTGAGCGCCAGCAGATTGGTCTGATCCGAGATTGAGCTGATAACGGCGGTCACTTCACTGATCTGCATCACCCCCTCTTTGAGCTGGTTGACCTGCAGAGTGGCCTGCTCCACTTCGGTTGCCAACGCCTTGATGCCATGCACACTGGCGTGAACGTCGCGGTTGCCGAGCCCGGCTTCACCTGTCGCTTCCTGGGTATCCCGCGCGGTATTTTCGGCGTGCCCGGCCACATCGGAGATGGTGGCGCTCATCTCGTTCATGGCGGTGGCGAGCTGGGCCAGTTGATCCCGCTGGCTGGTCACCGCCTGATTGGTCTGCTCGGCAGAAGCGGCGATGCGCAAGGCGGCATCCGCCACATTGCGAGCCCCCTGGCTTGCCTCCAGCAGGGCGTGGCGGATGGCGTCAAGACTCTGGTTGGTGCAACGGGCAACAACACCCAGCTCATCCTTGCCCTGTACCGGGATGCTCACCACCAAATCCCCCTTGGCGACCCGTTGCATGGCGTGGTTGATCTGGCTGAGGGGGGAGACGATGGAGCGGGTGATGCGCCAGCCCAGCAGCCCCATCAGCAGGATCACGATGGCGGTAGCGGTACCCATCTTCATGTACTGGGCCCAGATGGTCTGCTGAATATCCTGCAGCAGCATGCCGGAGCCGAGGATCCAGCCCCAGGGTTGATAGCCGGAGACCATGGAGAGTTTGTCAGCGGTTTCGCCCGACGGGCCAGTCCAGACATATTGCAGGGTCCCATGCTTGCCCCCCTTGGCGATATCCACCATCTGATACCAGAACTGCCCGGCGGTGGCAGCGCCCCCTTCGCCCATTTTCTGACCGATCAGTTCGGGGCGGATGGGGTGAACTACCATAGTGCGGTTCTCGTCGATGACAAACAGGTAGTTGTTGCCATCAAAGCGGGTGTTGGTCAGCAGTTTACGCGCCTCCTGCTGGGCCTGTTCCATGGGCAGGGTGCTGGCCAGAAACTGGATCTGGCTCATGGCCTGGTCCAGCACGGCATTGAGCCGTGCCTCTCGCTCGCTCATCAGATTTCGCTGGAGCGCATTGGCCGAGATGAGCAGCAGCGAGACAAAACCGACAAACGCCAACGTGAGCAGCAAGATCAATTTGCGGCTCACGGTGATATCACCGAGCTTGAACATGATTAAACCCTCGTTATCCCGTTTTATGGTGGCTCTGTACCGCTGCAGCCAGTTCGTCAAAGTTAACAACTCATTTACTTTCAGCCGTTTGCCGACCGTTTCTGATGAGCGTTTGAACAACAGTATAGCCAGCAGACAGCGCTCCCCATTTTTTGGTAGCGTGTTCATGCGCATCCCTGCGCAATTTTTGCCAAAGAGTGTGAATCATTTGGCATTTCACTAAAAAAAGGAGTGGGCCCCGCTGCGGGTGACCCCATCACAAGAGGGAATTTATGAGTTCCATTGCCAGGAATTACTTCAACCAACTCAACGCCGATTATCTGCAGGTACACAGGTGCAAAGAGGATCTTTTCTGGTCCACTTATATGGGCACCAGCGACGATCAGGCCGGTTTTACCGCGGCCGAGCAAGCCTACAAGGCTTTTTGTGCCAATCCTGCCCGTCTGCCCGAATTGCGGGAGATGCTGGCGCAGGCCGAAGAGGATGATCTCAAACGCGGCCTGCGGGGCTGGCTCGCCTTCTTCGAGTGCAATGTGATTGAAGATCCCACCGCTGCCGCCCTGATGGATGAGCTGGTGGCCGCCGAAGCTGAGCTGTTTGCCCGCCGCCGCGAGCTGAAACTGACACTGCTGGATGAGCAGGGCCAACGGGTCGCGGGTAGCCTGCCCGCCGCCAGCACCTCCCTTGCAGCCAGCCCGAGCGAGGCTGTGCGCCAAAGCGCACTCGCCATGTTCTACACCCTGGAGCAGTGGGTGGTCAGCAACGGTTTTCTCGAGGTAGTGGCGATCCGTAACCGCTTTGCCCGCGCCATGGGCTATCGCAATTACTTCGACTACAAGGTGCGCAAGAACGAACAGATGAGCCCGGATCAGCTGTTCGTCATCCTCGATGACTTTATTGCTCGCACCGACGCCCGGCTGCAGAAAAGCCTTGCCGAGCTGAAAGCGGCCAAGGGGGAGGCGGCCCTGCTGCCCCATAACCTGCGCTACGCCATCAGTGGTGATGTAACCCGCCAGCTCGATCCTTATGTGCCCTTCTCGCGGGCGCTGAAGGATTGGGTCGAGAGCTTCCGTCGTCTCGGCATCCAGTATCGTGGGGCGACCCTGACGCTGGATTTGTTGACCCGGGAGGGGAAATACGAGAACGGCTTCTGCCACGGCCCGGTGCCGAGCTTCTTCCAGCAGGGGGAGTGGGTGCCGGCGGTGGTCAACTTCACCAGCCTGGCTGATCCGGCGCAGGTGGGCAGCGGCTGGAGCGGCCTCAACACCCTGTTCCACGAGGGGGGCCACGCCGCGCACTTTGCCAATGTCACCGGCAACGCGCCCTGCTTCTCACAGGAGTTTCCGCCCACTTCCATGGCCTATGCCGAGACCCAGTCGATGTTCTGCGACAGCCTGCTGGACGATGCCGACTGGCTGAAACGTTACGCCAGAAATACTGAGGGAGAGGCGATCCCCGACGCGCTTATCAAGGAGATGATCGCTGCACGCCAGCCGTTTCGTGCTTTCAACGAGCGCCAGATTGCGCTGGTGGCCTACTTCGAGCGGGATCTCTACGCCATGGATGATGCCGAACGAACTACGGATGCCGTGCTGGCGCTGGCCCGCCAGTGGGAGCGCAAGATTGTCGGGGTGGCGAGCCCGCGCCCGTTGCTGGCCATCCCGCAC
Source organism: Aeromonas sp. 600479 (assembly GCF_049175515.1). NCBI lineage: Bacteria > Pseudomonadati > Pseudomonadota > Gammaproteobacteria > Aeromonadales > Aeromonadaceae > Aeromonas > Aeromonas sp. 600479. The sequence continues at coordinate 78,820 of NZ_JAAKVF010000016.1, read as the reverse complement.
CTCCTGAATCAGGAGTCGGCCTGTGCCTATCACGGATACCTGTTGGCACTGATGGCAGTGGAGCAGACCCGTGCTTACTTCCTCAAGCGTGATGGCTACCTCACTGACAACCCGCGTATCGGACCGGATCTGGCCGCCCATTACTGGGGACTGGGCAACGGCATGACTCACGATGAGACGTTGCGCAGTCTGACCGGCGAGGGGTTCAGCGCGGTACCGCTGGCTGAGGCATGCAACATGAGTGCTGCTGAAGCGTGGCAACAGGCGCAAGCCTGCATGGCCGCGGCCCAGCAACGCCCTGCGGCTGGTGAGGGCACCCCGCTCGATGCCCATATCCGGGTGGTCCACGGCGCAGAGCTTATCGCCGACAACAGCGAGTCGGAAACTCGCATGTTGGCCGACTTCGAGGCATGGATCGTCAACCATTACCAATAAGCGCCTGTCGCGTAATATACACAGCTCCCGCATCGAGGGCGGGAGCTGTGCTGTGTATGGCTGTTTATTGTCGCAAGCGTGGTAGGCGCTATCGTTTTATGGGGAAGTTCGCGACATAAATTGTCGCTTTGTCGATTGAAACCATATTTTATCCATCAAATATGTATTCGTATGAACATGAATATGAATTGCAGGCTACAAGATAGTGGACTCCTTGAGCCCCGCTCTTTTCATCTTTTTGTTAATAGTGTTTTTTGTGGTCATCTTTGTGCATAAAGATTGTTCCACTCACCTATTTGATATCTATTCTCATCTTATCGGGTTGACTAAATTGTCCACAACTGCAAAATCGCCTCCCTTGCCACCCCCGATGTGAGTCGGGTTCGGAAAGCTTCAGATCTCTTCCCCCCGAGATGGCTGGGCCGCACATAGGAAAGGTGCTGGCCTGTTCATGCCCGCCTTTCACCCTCGAAATCAGCACACACGTCAGGAAGTTCTCTTGTTATCCAGCAGGAGCGGACGGGTGTGGATATCCGTATGGCCGTGCAGGGACGATATGACCAGCGTTTGTTATGGGTGGTATGTTGCGAATGAATCGCATCTTTTTGATGTTGGCGCTGTTACCCCTGCTGGTGTGCGCCAGTGAGATAGACAGGGCTCGCGAAGCCTGGGTGCTCAAGGCCCGAGCCGGGGAGCTGGATGGTGCGGCGTATGGGCTGGATGCCCTCTATCGGCAGAGTGGTGATGGCAAAGTGCTTGATGACTTGATAGCCGTGCAGTTGTGGCGTGGCGACCGCAAGGGGGCGCTGGCCGCCTGCGAGCCGTGCGAGTTCAGTCCCATCAGCAACATCACGCTGGAAGGGGTGGCCCGTGCCGCCCGTGACGAGAAGCGTTATTCCGAGGCGATCAGCTATTACCGCATCCTGCAGGGGCGTGATCCTGCCAACCGCAATGGTTGGCTCGGACTGTTTCTCACCGCCAGCGATCAGGGAAACCGCGAGCTGGCCCGCCGCGCAGCGGCTGACTATGAAGCACGTTTTGGCCGCGATCAGGCGATCCTTGATGCCCGTATCTATGCCGCCCGTCAGAGTGAAGATCCCATGGGCGAGCTGCTGGCTCGCCAGCAGTGGCTGGAGCTGGAACCGGATAATCACGAGCAGGTATTGGCACTTTATCGGGTAGCCGTGAGTCTGGGGGCGGGTCCTGCCGCTGCGGAGTTGATGGGCCGTTATCCCGAATTGTTCAAACCGGTCGACCGGCTCTGGCTCGACTACTACCAGGCGGTCAATCTACTGCGGATCTCGGCCCAGACCGAGGATCCGGCGCTGGCCCGTCGCTCCCTTACCCGTACGCTGGCGCTGCAGGACAGGATCTTGGCACGTGCGCCACACGATCATGTGCTCTACACCAGTGTTCGCCGCGATGTAGTGGTGACGCTGGTGGCCCTGGGCGATTTTTTCCGGGCCGAGCAGGAGTCCGCCGCGCTGCAGGCCGAGGGGCCATTGCCTGACTATGTGCTGGAGGCGCGCGCCGATGCGCTGGCCGGGTTGGGACGGGTGGATGAGGCCTCCGTGATTTACCAACAACTGGCGACCCCGGCGCGAGCCAACGACAAGCGGCTGCTGGAGAAGCGCTTCTACGCCTATTCGGATGGCGAACGTTATGGCGCGGCACAGGGGCTGTTGGCTGGTTGGCAGGAGCCGCCGACTCGCTGGGATTTCACCGGCAACATGCGCATGGCCAACGACGACTACGAAAAGGTATTGCAGCTGAAAACCCTGCTGCAGGCCTGGCGTGGTGAGGCGGGTGCAGCAGAGAAACAGCTGGAAGTGTGGTTGCAAACCGCGCCAGCCAACCCCTGGCTCTGGCTGCAACTGGGGGATATTCGGCGCTGGCGGGGTCATTCCGACGAGGCCGAGCAGGCCTATGAACAGGCGGTGCGCTGGCTGCCAGCCGAACGTGCTGTGCTGGCCGAGCCCGGTCGCCTCAACGCCCGGCTCGACAGGGGCGACTGGCAGGGCACGCCGCAGGCCGTGCGTGCCCTTGGCAACCTGACCCGCGATCGTCAGGAGTTGCAGCAGCGGCTGACCCTGGAACAGGCCCCGCAGTTTGTCACCGACCTGACCCATGGTCGCAATGAAGGGGGCTCGGTACAGGCCAGCCGTGACTGGAGCTACGACAGCCGCCTTTACAGCGCTCGCACTGATGGTGGCGATCGGCTGTTTGTCCGTCGTCAGGGTAGCTTTGGCGAGTTCGATCTGCAGCCCGAACGTGCCGCCTATACCGGGCTGGGGGCCGAGATCTTTTTCTACCCGCTGCAACTGACGCTGGAGGGGGGCACGGGCAGCGAGCTCAACCACAAAGGCTATCTGTGGAGTCGCATCGACTGGCGGCTGGACGATCGCTGGACGTTGGGTACAGCCATCAACCTCAACAGTGCCGACACCCCGCTGCGGGCATTGGCGCGCGGCAACTACGCCGATCAATACCAGCTTGATCTGGGGTGGCGTCAGGACGAGACCCGCGAAGGGGCGCTGCGGTTGGAACGGATGGATATCAGCGATGGCAACCGGCGGCTGAGTGTCTCCGGCTGGCTGCGTCAGGATCTCTGGCGTCGTGATCGCTGGTGGTTCGATACCACCTTGCGCGGGGCCACTTCTCGCAACGAGGTGGTAGACGTCGACTACTTCAACCCCCTGCAGGATCGCAATCTGGAGCTGGAGCTGGCGGGGCGCTATCGGCTGCCGCTGGATGGGCGTCGCTTCCTGCTGCAGAGCCTGATCATGAGTGGCAACCACTATTGGCAGCAGGGCTATGGCAGCGATCAGGGGTGGCAGCTCAGCTACCGCCACGACTGGATCCTCTCTCCCGCCCTCAGCCTGGGTTATGGCCTGGGCCGCCGTCAGGCCATTTATGACGGTAACTCGGAGTTCGGAAATTTCATCTTCGCCAATCTGCAATGGAGTTTCATGTGATGAGACGCTGGCTTGCTTCTTTTGTTTTGCTGCTTGCACTGTTGCCTTCGCTGACACAGGCGGCTCGGCACCCCGATGACTATGTGGTGCTCTGCTACCACGATATCGTCGACCTGAAATTGACCCCTAATCTCAAGCTTTACCCCCAGACCATCCGGCGCGACACCCTGATCCGCCACTTCAACTGGATCAAACAGCAGGGCTATCACCCGGTCAGCTTCCAGCAGATCCTGGATGCCAAAGCGGGTAAAGCACCACTGCCAGAGAAGGCGATCCTGCTCAGTTTCGACGATGGCTATGAGAGCTTCTACCGGCTGGTCTATCCGTTGCTCAAGCTCTACAACTACCCGGCGGTCTTTGCGCTGGTGGGCAGCTGGCTGGACGTAGCCGATGACCAGATGGTCCCGTACGGCAATGACAAGCTGCCACGCAGCTACTTCGTGAGCTGGCCGCAGGTCCGCGAGATGCAGGACTCCGGGTTGGTGGAGTTGGCCTCCCACACCTTCACCTCCCACTACGGGCTACTCGCCAACCCGCAGGGCAACGTGCAGCCGGCGGTCACAACCGCAGGCTGGAGCCAGCGTGGCTACGAGAGCATGGCCGACTATCGGGCGCGGATTAAGGCTGATTTCGACGCATCGGCCCATCAGCTCAGGGAGCAGACCGGTCGGGCACCACGGATCCTGGTCTGGCCCTACGGCGCCTTCAACCAGGCTGCGCTGGAACTGGCCGGGGCCGCCGGGATGCCCTACACCTTCACGCTGGCGGAAGGGCTCAACAAGCTGAGTGACTCTGGCAACACGGTACGCCGCTACCTGCTGGAGGAGGACACCAGCCTCGAAACTCTGGACGAGATCATGGGGGGCAATACCTGGGAGCGGCAGGTGGAGCGCTTGGTGCATGTGGATCTCGACTATGTCTACGACAAGGACCCGCAGCAGATGAACAAGAACATCGATATGCTGCTGGACCGGATCAAGGGTTACGGCATCACCACCGTCTATCTGCAGGCCTATGCCGATGACAACGGTGACGGGGTGGCGGAGGCGCTCTACTTCCCCAACCGCCATATGCCGGTCAAGGCGGATCTCTTCAACCGGGTGGCCTGGCAGCTGAAGACCCGGGCCGGGGTCAAGGTGTTCGCCTGGATGCCGGTGATGGCCTACGACATGGGTCCGAACCACGCTTATGTTACCGACAGTCGTACCGGTGCCCCGGCCAAGGGACAGTATCTGCGCCTGTCGCCATGGGATCCTGCCAGCCGTCAGCTGCTGCTGGATATCTACGAGGATCTCGGTTTTTACACCAAGTTCGACGGTCTGCTGTTCCATGACGATGCCTTCCTCAGCGACTACGAGGGGCCGATGCCGCTGGCGCGCACTCCGGATGCGCTACAGGCGCAAGGGGAGCAGAAGACCGATCTGCTTATCGAGTTCACCATGGCGCTGCGCGATGCAGCAGCCCGTTATCGGCAGGGGGGAGCCGACGGGCTCAAGACTGCCCGCAACATCTATGCGGCACTGGTGACCGAGCCGCAATCCCAACAGTGGTTTGCCCAGAGCATGGCTGCGTTTGCCAAGGCCTATGACTACACCGCAGTGATGGCGATGCCCTATATGGAGCAGGCGGAAAACCCCGATGAGTGGCTGGCCAAGCTGGCGGAGGATTCGCTGGCACAGGTGCCGGCCAATCGACTGGTGTTCGAACTGCAGAGTCGCAACTGGCGTACCGATCAACCCATCCCCGATGCCGAGCTGGCCCGCTGGATGGAAATCATTCAGCGCAAGGGGGTAACCAACTTTGGCTACTACCCGGATGATTTTCACAACAACCAGCCGGATCCGGTGGTGCTCAAGCCGGTCTTTTCGGTGCAGACCCAGCCCCAGCCGACTCGGTTGCCGGTCACCTCGGTCTCTGGCCATGTCGCCACGGCTAGCCATGGGGAGGCGATACGGTGAAGGATTTTCTCGAAGGGATAGCCATCTTTACTCTGGCTTATCCCAGTCTGATGGCAATGGTGTGGGTCTGTGGCGGTCTCTATTACTACTTCCAGTGGGAGCGGCGTGATATCGCGCTGGCAAAACGTGGATTGGTACTTCCCTATTACCCCAGGGTGACCCTGATGGTGCCTTGCTACAACGAGGGGGCCAATGTCGAGGAGACCATCGGTCACTTGCTGCGTCAGCGTTATCCCGATTTCGAGGTGCTGGCCATCAACGATGGCAGCAAGGATGACACCGGCGCGCGGCTGGATCGGCTGGCGCAGCAGGATCCGCGTCTGACGGTGCTCCATCAGCACAACCAGGGCAAGGCGATGGCGCTCAACAACGGGCTGGCGATTGCCAGCGGGGAGATCCTGGTTGGCATCGACGGGGATGCGGTGCTGGACTATGACGCGGTGCGCTGGATGGTGAAGCACTTCATCGAGAGCCCGAGGGTCGGGGCGGTCACCGGCAATCCGCGGGTACGCACCCGCTCCACCATTATCGGCAAGATCCAGACTGGCGAGTTCAGTTCCATTATCGGACTCATCAAGCGGGCCCAGCGGATCTACGGCACCGTCTTCACCGTCTCCGGGGTGGTGGTGGCCTTTCGCAAGCAGGCAGTCGAAGCCGTCGGTGGCTGGAGCAATGACATGGTGACCGAGGACATCGATATCAGCTGGAAGCTGCAGCTGGCGGGCTGGCTCATCCACTATCAGCCGCAGGCACTCTGCTGGGTACTGATGCCCGAGACGGTGCGTGGTCTCTACAAGCAGCGGTTGCGCTGGGCTCAGGGAGGGGCCGAAGTGTTTCTGCGTTACGGGTTGCAGGCAATGCGCTGGCGCAATCGCCGTTTCTGGCTACTACTGCTGGAGTATCTCTCCAGCGTTGCCTGGTGCTACAGCATGTTGCTGCTTGCGCTGGTCTGGCTCATTGAGCCGGACCTGAGCGGGCTGGCGGTGGGTCACCTGTTCCAGTGGACCGGGGTGATGATGACCGCGATTTGTCTGCTGCAGTTCGGGGTCAGCATCTTTATCGATAACCACTATGACAAGAGCATGGCTCGCAGCTTTATCTGGTGCGTCTGGTATCCGCTCATCTACTGGCTGCTCAATCTGGTGACCGTGGTAGTAGCCGTGCCTAGGGCGATCCTGCGTCGTCGTGGCCAGCTGGCCGTGTGGGAAAGTCCTGATAGGGGAGAGTCGTTCCGTGACAAAACATAAGCTGGCGAAAGAGATGATCATCAGCAACGGCACCCGGCGTAGCTGGAAGTACCGACTACGAGATCTGCTGATCCTGTTGGTGACCTGGGGGGGGTGGCTGTTTCTGGCATTGCAACCCTGGCTCAACTATCTGGAGACGGATGAGAACGAGAGCTTTATTGGCTCACTCGATGCTGCCGAGGTGGGACAACTGTTTCTGGTCCTGCTGTTTGGTATCTTCCTGCTGATCCACTCCTGGGCCAAATACAACAAACTGCTGCACCGACTGATGGGCAAGCGCACGGCCTCGAAAGCACCGTGAGCATGAGCGGCCAGCCGACCCCTCATGCTGTAAAAATGATCGCTTGCTGCTTTAAGGGCAATGCATTTCTCCTGCGCGGGTGTCCCACTGCGGTGTCACTCACGGCAGGGCCGTTTTCTGCTGTTTTCCGTTTTGCACCTGCTCTGTCATTCATCAATGACTTTATTTCCACAATGTTCGCAGATGGCATGTCGTTCAAAGCGATCCATGTTGGCCAGAAAGGGGCCCGCAGCCCAACCGGTAATGAAATCCTTGATAAAGGCTTTGCGCTTTTGCTCCGGTGTCGGCTGCTGGCCAAAAGATTTGTCGACCAGCACCACGACATGGCTGGTTTCGCACTGACAGCTTGGGCAGAAGCGTCTTTCGTTAGAGGTAAGCAACGGGTTCTCCTTGTCCGTGGTCGGTCGGGGTGGTCTGTGCTGCCACCGCAGCCATTAATTATCCCCATTTGATTCCCTTTGCCAGCAGAGTGTCAACCACCCTTCTGATGAACAGGGAGCAGCCCGATTGAGCAGGGGGTCTCCGGAGCCCTCTGTTGTTGCTGTTTGTCACACATTGCCACACAAGCTTCTCCCTGTGGCAAAGTCTTGTGACCGGCTGGCTGTGTAATGGCGCCATCAGCAGGTAGATGAGGTCCTGCAGCGATGTAACCAGGGGGGATGTTATGACGGGCAAACGGGTGTGGTGGCTGCTGCCACTGCTGGCGGTTGGGGTCTGGTGGCTGGGTTATGCGGGGGACGCCAACGGGGTGTGGCCCTGGCGTCATGAGATGTTGCTGCTGACCGGCCTGCTGGGGATGGCCTATATGGCCATTTCGCTGTTGCTGGCGTTACGCTTGCCGCAGCTGGAAGTGTGGTGTGGTGGTCTGGATCGGATGTTGCGATTGCACCGCCAGACGGCCGTCGGCGGCGCATTGGTACTGACTGCCCACTGGCTGCTGGTGGAGGTGCCCAAGTGGGCGGTCTCTGCAGGCTGGCTGAGTCGTCCCGCCCGGCGTGGGGCCAGCGCTGCCGAAGTGGGTGCCGGAGCAGGCAATGGCATCTCGCTCCATGCCCTTGGCAATACCCTGGGTGAGTGGAGTTTCTATCTGCTGATCGCGCTGGTGGTGCTGAGTTTGCTGGCACTGGTGAGTTATGGCCGTTTTCGACTGATCCACCGGCTGGCCCCGCTCATCTATCTGGCGGGCTGGTGTCACGGGCTCTGCCTGCTGCCTCAGATTGGGGCCATGACCCCGGTGGGGGTATCGATCTGGTTTGTCGGTGGGCTGGGAGCTATCGGGGCCCTCTACTCCCTGCTGGGACAAGTGGGAGCGCGGGAGCGCCATCCCGGCCGGGTCATTGCGGTGCGGGCGCTGGCGGATCACACCTGCGAGCTGACCATGCAACTGGAGCGGCCGCTCGCCCATTACCGCCCGGGTCAGTTTGCCTTCTTCGAATTTGATGCCAAGGAGGGGGCGCACCCCTTTACCCTGGTGCGGGTGTCGGCGGATCGGCGCCAGTTGGTGATCGCGGTGCGGGCGCTCGGGGATCATACCCGTCAGCTGGTGGCAGAGGCGCGCGTCGGGGATGGAGTGGTGGTGACCGGCCCCTATGGTGCTTTTGTCGCCCCGCAGGGAGGAGGGCGAGCCCTCTGGCTGGGTGCCGGGATCGGCATCACCCCGTTTGTCGCCTGGCTGGAGGGGCTGGCTGCCCGTGGGGAGCACGGCGAGGGGATCACCCTGATCCAGTGCGCGCCGGATCTGGTGGGGGCTGTCTACCACCAGCGGTTGGCCGAGCTCTGTCATCGCACCGGCGTTCGCTATCAGCTGCATCTGGACAAGGCAGCCGGGCGACTGGATATGGACCGCATCGCGCAAGATGCGCCCGAGCAGGTGTGGTTTTGCGGGCCGGAGGGGATGGCAGATGCCCTGGCCCGGTTGTTGCCGGACAGGCATCTGCATCGCGAGCTGTTTCGCTTTCGCTGAGCTCGATGGGTGCTGTTACTTGGCGCTCGCAGGCAGTTGCTTGAGGGCGGCTTGTACCGCCGCCTCCAGCTGCGGGTCGCGTCCGGCCACCATGTCAGCGGGGGTGAGGGGCACCTGCAGGTCCGGGATCAGCTCCTGATTTTCGTAGAAGGTGCCGTCCGGCTTGCGCAGCCCCAGTGTCGGAATGCCGTAGGCGAGCCCCGGAAATAGTCTGGAGTCGTGGGCGTAGACCATGGTACCGGTGCCGGGTACAGGGTCGCCGACGATGGGGCCGACCTTGAGGGTGCGGTAGTACTCGGGGAAGGCGGAACCCTCCGAGTAGCTGCCTGCATTGACTAGCACCACCGAGGGCTTGGTCCACTGGCGGGTGGCGGCATCAGTTTCACCCTTACCCTGACGTGGCCAACTGCTGGCCATTCCCTTGGTGCTGCCGCTGCCGGTCAGAAACTCCACCAGGGTGTTGGCCAGGTAGCCCCCCTTGTTGAAGCGCACATCGACGATCAAGGCCTCGCAGTCACGTAGCCGGCCAAGGGCCTGTGCCACCAGCTCTTCATAGGCTGCGCTGCTCATCTCCGGCAGGTAGGCGTAGCCAACGCGGCCCTGGCTCAGGGTGGCCACCAGCTCCTGGCGCTTGCTGACCCAGTTGTCGAGCTGTAACCGATACTCCTGCTGCAGATCGATGGCGGTCACCTCCAGCTCGCTCGCTGCCTTGCCCTGCGGTGGCTGAACGGTAAGTACCAGCCGGTTGCCGGCCTGCTGGTTGAGGGCCTGATCCAGATCGCTCAGATTGGCAATCGGGAGGCCGTTGATGGCGAGCAGACGGGAGCCCGGAACAATGTCGCTCTCCTGGTCCAGCGGGCCGCCCGCCAGCAGGGCGGTGAGGGTCACCCCCTGCTCGTCATCCTGCCAGTACCCCCCCAGGCTGGCGGTTTCGTCCGCCATGCGCGGGAAGGGAGCCGGGCCGCTGCCCCAGGTGTGGGAGACATTGAGCTCGCCAGCCAGTTCTGCGAGCAGGTTGCCAAAGTCGCGGGGATTGCCGATGCCCGACAACTGGCGGCGGTAGGCGGCGACATAGCCGTCCCAATCCACCCCGTTCATATCGTCCCGATAGAATTCGTCCCGGGTGAGCCGGGTGATCTGATCGAAGGCGGCGGCCATACGAGCTCGCCAATGCAGCTGGTTTTGCAGGGCAAAGGGGGCGCTGTGGATCTCGCCTGAGTTGAGGTCGATGCGGGTGATCTCCCCCTCCCGAACCAGGGTGGCGAGGGTGGCTTGCCGGTTGAGGCTGGCCAGTACCGGGCCTGGCTGTTCGGCAAACAGCACCCGGGTATCACCTTTGCGCAGATCCCGGGCATAACCTTTGATCTCGCTCTGATCACCGTCGCCAGCCTCTTCGACCAGATAGATAAGCTGGTCATCAACGATGCGACTGGTCAGCAGTACCCCGGTGGGCAGTAGCTGCAGCGCCTCGCGATGGCCCAGTCGTTCACTCTCGAAGCCGTAGCCACCTTTGGGAGCCTCCCGCTCGGCCAGAAAGTCGGCCTTGGCGGCGCGACTGCTGTATAGGCCGAGCAGATTGTTACCGAGCGGTTCGCCATCGGCCCCCAGCACACCATATCGGGTCGATTGCCAGTAGAGGATAGCGCCATCCTGGCTCCAGACGGGAGAGCTATCCTGATAGCCGTTGAGGCTGACATTGACCGGTACCGCGCCGGGGCTGGCGGTATCGATGACGGCGATCTCCTGCTGAGCCGAGTCGGGGCGGAAGGTGAGCGCCAGATGGCGGGAGTCGGGGGCAAAAGCGAGAGAGACCTCGTGGCGTGACGGATTGAAGCTGGCAGGGACCAGCTCCCGCTGCTGGTTGCTCGCCAGATCCAGCAGATGGATGGCCTGACCATCCACCACAAAGGCGAGCTGTTTGCCGTCCGGGGAGAGCACAGGACGGCTGATCCCCTTGCCGGGAATGGCCAGCAGCAGGCTTTCGGTCAGGGTACCCGGTGCGCTGAACAGCCGCTCGGGATCCTCCTTGCTCAGCCGGTAGAGCGCTGCGTGTCCCTGCTGCTCCGAGAGGTAAATGAGGGAGCCACCTTGCTCTGCATAGAGCGGACTGGACTGTTCGCTTGGGGAATGGGTGAGCTGGCGCACCCGCTCCCGGCCAGGGTTGACGGCGTAGAGGTTGCCTTCGCTGGTCAGGATCAGCTCGTCTCCCTCTTCGCTGACCACCATGTCATCGGCCATCCCGGACGATACGCCGAGTTGATCGGGTTCGATGGCTATCTGCGGCTGAATAAGCAGTTTGCGTGGAGTATTGCTGCCCTCGTCGAGGCGATAGATCTCCCCTTGCCACGACCAGACCAGATCCCCCTTGGTCGAGGCACTCAACCCCCTGACCGGGTGACCCTGATAGTGGGTGAGCTGCAGCTCTGTACCGCTGGCGAGATCCCGGCGCCAGACGTTGAAATCTCCGCTGCGCTCACTCAGGTAAAAGAGAGCATCCCCCTTGTCGCTCCAGACCGGATCGGTGGCCGCAATCCGATCTTCGGTCAGTTGCTTATGCTGCTTGCCATCAAACAGCCAGAGGCGGGAGACGGCAAATGAACGCTGGTGTTTGCGAAACGGTTGATCCATGGCTGGCATCTGATAAGCCAATCTGGCACCGTGCGGACGCGCCAGAGTGGCAGGTAGCGGCAAGTCAGCTTGCAGCATTCCGCCACTAACCGGCGTCCAGTAGAGCTCGCCCCACTGAACCCCTTCCGCGATGAAGTGATCGGCTGTAGCCGAGCCTGGGCGCTGGCTGCTCAGCAACAGCCGTTTGCCATCGGCGCTGAAGGCTTGCGGCAGATCGGTGCGCGAATCGCGGGTGAGGCGCACCATCTCGCCGCCGCTGGCGGGCACCACGAACACATCTTCGTTGCCATAGAGATTGGCGGCAAAGGCGAGTTGTTTGCCATCGGGCGACCAGACGGGGCGCTGGCTCAGGTAGCCGCTGCCGGTGAGCGCTGTGGCGGGCCCCCCCTCGGCACTGGCTATAAAAATTCGCCCCTGCCAGGTAAAGGCGAGCCGAGTGCCATCGGGAGAGAGGGCTGGTTCGCGTAGCCAGCGCGGCTCTTCGGCTCCGGCTGTGCCGGTCAACCAGAGCAGGACGCTGGCCAGCAGCAGACGGGGCAGCAAAGAGTTCGGCAAGAAGTACAGAGACATGATGTCATCCTGAATCAGGTTCAAATGCTACATATTTATCGATCAGAGGTCTCATGGCCAGCCAGAAAATGTAAGCTATCTTTTTGTTTTTATTATCAATTGGCCATATCAGCGAAGACCGTTCATGGGCCATTCACCTCTCACCGCCAAGATATGTTTCATTGGGTCTATTGAGTATTGATGGCGATCCAATATCATGGCGCTCGCTCGCCGCTCGGCGGGCATCGTTCAGATGATCTGGTAACAAGAAAAGCCCGCACCAGAGGCTTGTCGAGGGATGGAATGAGAGCCGTATTACTGTGTTTGTTGGGGCTTTGGCCCGCATTGAGTTTTGCCTTGACCGAAAAAGCCGATTTGGTGGTGGTCAAGAAGTCGACCTATAGCCTGACCCTGATGAAGGAGGGCAAAGAACTGAAGCGCTACTGGATTGCTCTGGGCCCGGCGCCCAAGGGGCACAAGCAGCAGGAAGGGGATCAGCGTACTCCGGAAGGACGCTACACCCTCGACTACAAGAAGACCAATTCCGGCTACTACAAAGCCATCCATATCAACTATCCGAACCTGGATGACATCAAGCGTGCCAATGAGCTGGGTGTTCGTCCGGGTGGCATGATCATGATCCACGGCCAGCGCAACAGCATTGGCAACCGCAGGGTTCAGCCTTCCAACTGGACCAACGGCTGCATCGCCATGCTCAACCACGAGCTGGATGAGGTGTGGGACGCTATTGACCCGGGTACGCCCATCGTCATCGAGCCCTGATCCCCTTGTGCACGCCCGCGACTCCGCGGGCGTTTTATTTCCCGCCAGTGATGACGTGACAGCGCTTGTTGTCCCGTGCTAGTTTTTTCGGCTCGCTTTGGCTGTGACAAGGAAGATCACATGATGTCAGTAACGAGCGTGCCCGAGCGAACGGGGATGCTCTGGTGGCGTGCCACACTGGATATGCTCCCGCTCTCCATTTCGGTGATCCCCTGGGGGATCCTGTGTGGCGCTTTGGCGTTGCAGGCAGGGCTGAGTCCGCTTCAGGCTCAGCTGATGTCGTTGCTGGTCTACGCCGGAGCCGCCCAGCTCTCGGCCACGACCCTGTTTGGGGCGGGCACGCCCCTGCTGCCCATTATGGGCTCCACCATGGTGATCACTTCCCAGCATCTGCTATACGGCTTCACCTTCCGCCGTGACGTATTGCCGCTCTCCCTGCGCTGGCGTGCCAGCCTTGCTTTTTTCCTGACCGATGAGATGTTCGCTGTGGCGCTGAAAGACCGGGAGCGCAGCGGCCACTTTGATCCGGCCTACGCGCTCATCGCGGGATTCGTCTTCTATCTGTTCTGGAATCTGGCGACCCTGCTCGGTATCGCGGCCGGCCAGTACATCGATGGACTGGACAGCATGGGGCTGGATTTTGCCATCGCGGCCACCTTCATCGCCATGACAATTCCCGCCATGAAAAACCTGCCCATGGTGGCGGCCACTCTGGTGAGCGGCGGCACAGCGTTGCTTACCAAGCCGCTGCTGGCGGAGATCCACATCATCGTCTCGGCTCTGGCTGGCATGGTGGTGGGCTATGTGCTGCACCGGATGAGGAGGTAGCGTGAGTTGGCTGATGATTGGCCTGCTGGCCCTGATCACCTTTTTCAACCGCTTCGCCTTCTTTTCTCGGTTGACCCGATATCAGCCGGGTTCCGAGATGGGGGCGTTTCTCGGCTTCTCGGCCCAGTCGGTGCTGACCGCCATCTGGTTGCCCATCGTCTTTAGCTACGAGCCGGGGATAGGTCTTGACTGGGATCCTGACTACCTGGCCGCCACCCTGTGGGTGATGCTCTTGACCCTGTTGCGGCTGCCGACTCTGGTTGTGGTGGTGGGCGGAATGGGGGGCTTCTTCCTGCTGCGCTGGCTGGGAGGCATAGCAGAGCTCTTGCCTTGGTGAAACGCGAGTCGTGATCTTGTGTAATGGATGTCATTATTCGACATCCGTCATGTCATGAATGTCACTTCAAAAAAGGCCTTTAAATGGTGAGGATATGGGCTCTGTCCGTGAAGGAGTGTCCCATGTCTTTGACCGAAACCTGTCAGCGCATTGTGCGCGATCCCCATCTCTCCGCAGCCCAGAAGAGCCATGCACTGGCACTGGCTGCCGAGAATGCATTGCCCTACCCCGACCTGCCTGCTGCAGTCGCCGAGGCGATGACGCAGGGATTTATCTGCGACATGTTCGAAGGGCACGCCCCCTACAAGCCACGTTATGTACTGCCGGACTATGAAAAATTCCTGACTCAGGGCTCTCCCTGGCTGGAGCTGGCGGCGCCGCAGGATTTCGACGAGGCGCTCGATGCCCTGCGCATCCTCTATCACCATGTCCCCTCGGTCACCGGCATGCCGGTCTGGCTGGGGCGGCTCGACCACCTGCTGCTGCCCTTCGTCGGCGAACTGGATGACGAGACTCTCTATCGCAAGCTGAAGGGGTTCTGGGTCTATCTGGACCGGGTGCTGCCGGACGCCTTCATGCACGTCAACATCGGCCCCGATGACAACCGGATCTGCCGCCTGATCCTGCGCATCGACAACGAGCTCAAGCAGGTGGCGCCAAACCTCACCTTTTTCCACGATCCGGAGCAGACCCCGGACGATCTGCTGCTGCAGGCGGTGAAGAACATTGCCGAGTGCAGCAAGCCGCACATCGCCAACTACCCGATCCATCGCGATACCTTCGACCAGCGTGGTTTTGGTATCGTCAGCTGCTACAACGCCCTGCCGCAGGCGGGTGGCGCCAATACCCTGGTGCGCATCTCCCTCAAGCGGGTCGCCGAGCAGGCTCAGGGTATAGATGATTTCCTCGGCTGCCTGTTGCCCCACTACTGCCGTCTGGCCTCGCAACTGATCGAGGCGAGAGCCGCCTTCCTGCACGAGGAGTCCGGTTTCTTCGACTGCTTCCTGGTCAAGGAGGGGCTGCTGGATGAGGAGCGCTTTGTCCCCATGTTCGGCATCTACGGCATGGCGGAAGCGGTGAATATCCTGATGGATAAAGAGAATCTGCCAGATCGTTATGGACACGACGACGAGGCGAATCAGCTTGGCTATCGCATCTCGGCTCAGCTCTCGGAATATGTCACTGCGACGCCGCAAACCCACGCCTGGGGGGGGCGCGCGCTGCTGCACTCACAGGGTGGCCTCAGCATCGATGTGGCTGTGACTCCCGGGGTGCGCATCCCTTATGGTCATGAGCCGGATCCCGCCAGCCATGTGTTGGCGCTGGCGCCGCACCATAGCTATTACCACTCGGGGATCAGCGAGATCCTGACCCTGGATCCCACCATCCGCCAGAACCCGCAGGCGCTGTTGCAGCTCTGCAAAGGGGCGCTCGCCATCGGTATGCGCGAGTTCACCGCCAACGTGGCCGACAGCGATCTGGTGCGGGTGACCGGCTACATGATCCGCAAGAGCGATGTGGCTCGTTTCGCAGAAGAAGGCTCGCGCTTGCAGACCACCTGTCTCGGGGCCGAGGCGAGTGAAGTGACCGCCATTCGTCAGCGAGCACCGCGGGTAGTCGCCCACGAATCGACCATCTGCGAGTATTGAGTTCGCACCGATGGCTGATGTTTTGCCAAAACGCAGCGCCCTGGTGAGCAGGGTGCTGCCCTTTTCTTGTGTTGACGGGCCGGGCAACCGGCTGGTGCTGTTTCTGCAGGGCTGCAACTTTCGCTGCCCCGGCTGCCATAATCCGCACACCATAGGGCTGTGCGACGATTGCGGTGACTGTATTGCTGTCTGCCCGAGCGGTGCGCTGACCCTTACTGAGGGCCGCCCCGGGAAATGCAGCGTGCGCTGGCAGGCGGCGCTCTGCACCGATTGCGATGCTTGTCTCGATGCGTGCCCGCGCAGCGCCAATCCGAAGATTGCCACCATGACGGTGACCGAGGTGCTGGACCTGCTGCGCCGCTACAGCCCCTTGCTCAGCGGGATTACCGTCTCCGGTGGTGAGGCGACCACCCAGCTTCCCTTCGTGGTTGCGCTGTTTGCCGCCATCAAGGCTGCGCCGGATCTGGCTCATCTCACTTGCCTGCTCGACAGCAACGGCTCGTTGGCCGAGAGCGGTTGGCAGCGGCTATTGCCGGTGCTCGATGGCGCCATGCTCGATCTCAAGGGGTGGCGTGACACGGTGCATCATTCGCTGACCGGCTATGGTCGCGAGCGGGTGTTGGCGTCTCTGCAACTGCTGGCACGTCACGGCAAGCTGACCGAACTGCGGCTGCTCCATGTGCCGGGCAAGAGCGATTTTCTGGATAAGAGCGGTGAGCTGGACGCGGAGCTCGCCGCTTTCCTGCTGCGGCTGGGGCCAGTACCTATCCGTATCAATGGTTTTCGTCATCATGGGGTACGTGGTGAGGCGAGTCGCTGGTCAGACGCGACCCGCAGCGAGCTGGAGTGGCTGGCGAATCGGTTACGTGCTGCTGGAGTGGGGGCCGTGACCTTGCCCCCTTTGATCTGAAGGGGCGAATCGATTCCCTAGTTGTGCAGTAAAAGCAAACAACTGTGACTTCTGTCTATTGGAGGGGACCTTGTGGCTCGTTATGATATTGCCCATCCGTCCACCCTCCACGACAGATAAATCATGAGTGAAAGCAAGGCGTTATATCGGGTTCAGTTTATTTGCCACAACGAGCGCTATGAGGTTTATGTGCGCGAGGTGAATCAGGGCCAACTGTTTGGATTTATCGAGATCGCCGATTTTGTCTGGGACAATCACACGGCGCTTATCGTCGATCCCAGCCATGAAAAGCTCAAGAGCGAATTTGCCGATGTGCATCACACCCTTATCCCCATGCATCAGGTGTTGCGCATCGATCAGGTGAAAAAGCAGGGGGCTGCCCGCATTACTGATCTGGGTAGCAATGTCGCCTCTTTCCCCAGCCCCATTTATACCAAACGTCCCTGATCCCTCATTGCCATGGATGTTTCGCCGTGGCGAAACATCCATCTCTTCTCGCTGTCACCTGGCTCAGGGCTCGACCAGCTCGCGACCCAGTTGCAGGATCCGCTGGCGGAACCAGTGGCGGGCCGAACCATCACCGGCCGGGCCATACCAGACCAGACTGTGACTCACCTTGCCGTAATCGAACGGTGCCGGGCGCATCACCAGATCCGGCTGACTGGCCATGCAGGCCGCCCATCCACCGATGGCGGTGAGGATCAGATCGGTCTGGGGTAGCAGGGCCGCCGCGCTGGCAAAATCGGGCAGGGTGGCGCCAATCTGGCGACGCACCTGTTGCTGGGCCAGACTCTGCTCGAAGAAGGGGTTGGCCAGCTCCTGATCCCGGATGGCGATATGGCGCCAGCTCAGATAAGCATCGAGATCCCAGGGCTTGGCGAGCGCCGGATGATCTTTGCGTAACAGGCAGACCAGTTTTTCTTCCCGCAGGGTCTCCCACACCAGCCCGGGCTGGCGCGGTAACGGCTGGCTCTGGTCATGGGGCAGGATGACGAAGTCGAGTTTGCCCGCTGCCAGCGCCTCCAGCCCCTGCTCATCCTTGTTCCAGATCTCCGGCACCATACCCGGCACCTCCTGCATCAGCTGACCCAGAATGGGGCCCACCGGCCAGGTCATCACACTCTCGCGCAATCCGAGCCGCAAGCTGCCCTGCCACTGCTGGGGGTTGAAGGCGTTCTGGCGGGTGAGGCCGTTCAGCTCCCCCAGCAGCCGATGCAGGGTGGGAGCCAGTCGCTCGGCCATGGGGGTGAGCAGCAGCTGGTTGCCCTGGCGATAGAGCAGTTGATCCCCCAGCAGATCCCGCAGCTGGTTGAGGGTCTTGCTGACGGTAGAAGGCGTGGTGCAGAGCCGCTCGGCGGTGCGGGTGACGCTCTGGTTGTCTAGCAGCAGATGCAGGGTGACCAGATGGCGACCTCCCAGCCGAGAGAGAGCGATCAGATCCATAAGTACTCCACAAGCGAAGGGAAGAGACAAGACAAAAAAGCCCCGCCGAAGCGGGGCTTGTGCGGATTAGCCCTTGAGCACAGCCGCCATGGCGTCGGCCACGTAGTCGACGTTGCGGCTGTTGAGGCCCGCCACGCACATGCGGCCGGAGCGCACCAGATAGACGGCGAACTCTTCGCGCAGTCTGTCAACCTGCTCCGGCGTGAAGCCGGTGTAGCTGAACATGCCGCGCTGGTTGATGAAGTAGCTGAAATCGCGGCCCGGCACCTTGGCGCTCAGCACCTCGAACAGCTTCTGGCGCATGGCCTTGATGCGGGTGCGCATCTCGGTCACTTCATCGACCCACATGGCGTGCAGCTCGGGTTGGCTCATCACAGCCGCGGTGATCTGGCCACCGTGAGTGGGAGGGCTGGAGTAGTTGCGGCGCACGGTGGCCTTCATCTGGCCCAGTACGCGGCTGGCTTCTTCGGCATCCTGGCAGATGACCGACAGGCCGCCGCACCGCTCGCCGTAGAAAGAGAGGTTCTTGGAAAACGAGTTGCTGACGAAGAAGCTGACGCCGGCGGCCACCATGGCGCGAATGGCATAGGCATCCTCTTCCAGCCCGTCACCGAAGCCCTGATAGGCGATGTCCATAAAGGGGATCAGGTTCTTCTCGACCACAAGTGCGATCACCCGATCCCACTGGGCACGGGAGAGATCCACCCCGGTCGGGTTGTGGCAGCAGGGGTGCAGCAGCACGATGCTCTTGGCTGGCAGGCTGCGCAGGCAGTCGATCATGGCATCGAACTGTACGCCGCCAGTGGCCGCATCGTAGTAGGGGTAGTCATGCACCTTGATGCCGGCCCCCTCGAACATCGCCTTGTGGTTGTCCCAGGTGGGATTGCTGACCCACACCTCGGAGGTCGGGAAGTAGCGCTTGAGCAGATCGGCGCCGATCTTCAGGGCGCCGGAGCCGCCGATGGTCTGGATGGTGGCGATACGTCCCGCCTTGACCGCTTCATGGTCGGCACCAAACAGCAGGTGCTGCACCGCAGTGCGGTAGTTGGCGGCACCCTCCATCGGCTGGTAGGGACGCGGCGCCGGGGCGGCAGCGCGCTGGGCTTCGGCCTGCTGCACCGACGGCAGCAGCGGAATGCGGCCCTGCTCGTCGTAATAGAGGCCGATCCCCAGGTTCACCTTCTGTTCGCGGGTGTCTTTGTGGAAGGTCTCGACCAGGGTCAGGATGGGGTCGCCAGCATAAGCATCGACGTGTTCAAACATGGGGGGTCCTTGAAATTGACTGTCCAGTAAAACCGGCGGTCAGCCGGGCTGGACATCATGGCGCAAAGCTGGCGGTGGCTCAAGCCCGAAAGGGACGGGGGCTGGCGGGCAGACGCCGCACAGCCGTAAACGGGATGATGCGGGGTTGCCCTCAGCCTCGTTCACCGGCCTTACTTCAGATAGGATCGCAATACCCGCACTACTTGATCCAGATCTTCCAGCCGCTCGGCCGGGGTCGCCTCTTCGGCGCCCAGGTGCTCACGCATGTGCCCTTCCAGCACCTCCAGCATCAGGCCGTTGACGGCACCACGAATGGCCGCGATCTGCTGCAAAATGGCGGCGCAGTCGCTCTCCTGCTCCAGCGCGTGCTCCAGCGCACCGGCCTGTCCCTTGATGCGACGTACCCGTGCCAGCAGCTTCTTTTTACCGTGAATGGTGTGTGACATGCAGGATCCTCTCGATCAATAAAACTATACTGGGGTATAGTATATTGCATTATCGTCCTCAGGAGAAATCCATGTCATCCCTTGTCTCATCCCACTGCCACCAACCCGTCGTCCACGAAGGGAATCCGCTGGCTGAACAGAAAACCCGTTGGGCCGTGCTGCTGACCGTCATCATGATGGTGGTGGAGATCGGCGGCGGCTGGTTTTACAACTCCATGGCGCTGCTGGCCGACGGCTGGCATATGAGCTCCCACGCGCTGGCGCTCGGTCTCTCGGTGCTGGCCTATCGCGCCGCCCGCCACTTTGCCCGCGACCACAGATTCAGCTTCGGCACCTGGAAGATCGAGGTGCTGGGTGGCTTCACCAGTGCTCTCCTGCTGGTGGGGGTGGCCGGGCTGATGCTGTTCGAGTCGGTGTTCCGGCTACTGGATCCCAGCCCAATCCACTATCAACAGGCGATCGCCATCGCGCTGGTGGGGCTGCTGGTGAACCTGGCCTGTGCCTGGTTGCTCAAGGATGATCACAGCCATCATCACCACGGCCATGACCACCATCATGAGCATCACGACCACGATCATCATGACCATGACGCTCACCACGGCCATCAGGATCTCAACCTGCGCGCCGCCTATATCCACGTGCTGGCGGATGCGGCCACTTCCGTGCTGGCGATCCTAGCACTGGTGGGGGGCATGCTGTGGGGGGCTGACTGGCTGGATCCCCTGATGGGCATAGTGGGGGCCGTACTGGTGGCTGTGTGGGCCTGGGGTCTGTTGCGTGACTCCGGTCGGGTGTTACTGGATGCCGAGATGGATACCCCGTTGGTGGGTGAGATCCGTGAGGTGATTGCCGACCTGCCGGATGCCGAGATCCGCGATCTGCACGTCTGGCGGGTGGGACAGCAACAGTATGCCTGCGTGCTCTCCCTGCTGATGGCGGCGCCTGTCTCCGCCAGCGAGATCCGCGCGCGGTTGGCGATACATGAAGAGCTGGTCCATGTAACCATAGAGATAGCCACTCCATAGCCAGACTTATAGCTGTCTATGCCAGATAGCGTGCAACTTGCACTCTGCAACACGAGCAAATCGAAGCAGTTTTTCTGGGGAGGCCTGTGGCAGGCAAGTGCTGACTATATGCCTGGTACAAGCCTCACCGGGGCTAGGGGTGAGATGTGGCGGTTTGAGTTAACGTTCGAAGAAGCGATAGAGGTGTTCTACCTGCATCGGGCAGTCAGCTACCAGATGCACATGATCGCGGGCCTGCTCGACCGTATCGAAACTGACCGGGCAGCCGAGGGTGTCGGTCAGCTCGTAGAGAGCGCCATCATTGCCTCTGAATTCGATGAGCCAGCCGGGGATGGCCACGTCGTGGAGTATTTCGGCCTCTTGCAGGATCTGTTGTTGATAGAGCTTGCGAAGTTCACTGACTGTCATGATGCTCTCCTGTGAAGGGGGATTCAGCTCCAGTCTATGCCTCTCTTTGTGCGGACGGCAACCGGATCATCCCCGCAGGACCTCCCGGGCCCAGCGGATACGGATAAAGGTCTCGGCATTACCACCTCGATCCGGATGGTGCTGCAATGCCAGCTCCCGCCAGCGGCGGCGGATCGCCTCCTGACTCGCCCCTTCATTCAACTCGAACAGGGCCAGCGCCTCGGCTTTGTGCCCCTCACCGTCATAAGCGTGCCAGAAGCGGTTGAGCAGGGCCTCTACTTCGGCACGATCGGTCTGCCAGAACACCTGCCAGTCGAGATAGTAGCCGCGCAGATTTTCGCTAAGGGCAAAGCCGTGGTTGACCTCCTGGTTCCCGGCCAGCGGTTCGAGCCGGATATCCAGGGTGCTGATCACTAGCCACCATCCTTCTTGCCAGAGCTCGGCCTGCAACTGGTAGAGGGCGTTCATGATCAGGAAGTTGACCCGAAACAGCTGCAACTGCTCGTCGTCGGCCAGCCGGGGGATCGCCCCCTGCTGGCGCAGGGCGGCCATCAGTTCATGCACCTTGTAGCTGCCCGCCGCCTGTTGCAGCAGCACCAGCAGAGGGGCGATCAGCGGATTATGGTTGGCTTCGTTCATTCGGCGCCCTGCTCTCTGGGCGGCTGCAGGGCGATCAGCAGCTCACCCGCCTGCGGAGTGACGGGGCCGGTAACGATCTGGGGCTTGCCCTTGCCATCCATGATGAAGAGCGGGATGGCGCCGGGATTGGCGGTCTGATACTGGGCCCAGTCGAACGCCTCGCTCAGGCGGGTCGCCTTGATCTGGCCGCCCCGGCTCAGCAGGCTGCTCAGCCGGGCATAGTTGATGTCGGGGCCGAACAGGTTCTGGCGAGCGCGAAAGGTGGCGCTTTCCCGGTTGGCCTTGCCGTGCTGCTCGCTGGAGCGCAGGGAGTAGACCTGCTCCTCGCCGTAGAGGTGGGCGAAGTGCAGCACCCCGAGGGCGTTGTTGTGGCGGTTGGGGGAGAGCGCCAGCACGGTACTGATGCTGGTGAGCGGCAGGTGCAGCTCGGCATGTTCCGACTGGGGGTTGCCGAAATAGCAGGGGAGGTTGCTCATCCGCGCCTGTTTGCAGAACTCCCAGGCGGGATCGCAGAGCTGTACCGGCACCCCCTGATCCGCCAGCGCCCGGCCTATGGTCCGCGCCACCGAGTTGGCCCCTATGATGAGCCAGGTGTTGGGGGCGCTCTGGCGCATTTTGAGCAGGCTAGCCAGCGGTGCCGAGGTGAGGCTCTGCAACACCACGGTGGAGATGATCACCGCAAATACCAGTGGCACCAGCTTGTCGGCATCGGGGATCTCGGCCTGATGCAGGCTGATGGCGAACGAGGCACTGACTGCCGCCGCGACTATGCCGCGCGGGGCGATCCAGCTTAGCAGGGCGCGAGCTCGCCAGGAGAGATCCGAGCCCCAGGTCGAGACCAGAATACAGAGCGGGCGCGCCACGAATTGCACCACGCAGAGCAGTGCCAGCACCATGGGGCCGAGTTGCCAGAGCTGGGCCAGATCGAGGCGGGCCGCCAGCAGGATAAACAGGCTGGAGATAAGGATGACAGCGAGGTCTTCTTTGAATGCCAGCACCTCCTCGAGATCCAGCCCCTCCTGATTGGCGAGCCAGATGCCGAACACGGTCACCGCCAGCAGACCGGATTCGTGGCTGAGCCAGTTGGATAGACTGAAAGTGACCAGCACCAGCGCCAGCACGCCGAACTTGTGCAGACTGACCGGCAGCCAGTCCTTGCGAATGAGCAGGGTTGTGAGCCAACCAGCCGTCCCCCCGATCAGGGAGCCGACCAGCACTGTCTTGCCCAGCGCCAACAGGGTATGGCTGATGAGGTCTCCCTGACTGCCGAGGCGTACTGCCTCGAACACCAGCACCGCAAACAGGGCGCCGATGGGGTCGATGACGATCCCCTCCCAGCGCAGGATCCTGTCCACCTCCCGGGTGGGGCGGATCACGTTGAGCATGGGGGCGATCACCGTCGGGCCCGTTACTACCAGTACCGCGCCGAGCATGGTGGCGACCCGCCAGTCCAGCCCCAGCAGGAAGTAACCGGCGCTGCCGATGACGGCGAAACTGACCAGCATGCCGGTGGAGCAGAGATTGCGCACCACCTTGCCGATCCCCTTGAGCTCGGCCAGATGAAGGGTCAACGCCCCCTCGAACAGGATGATGGCCACCGACAGGGAGACCAGCGGAAACAGCAGATCCCCGAGCAGGGCATCGGGGTCGAGCAGGCCGCTGACCGGGCCCAGAGTCAGGCCGGTGAGCAGCAGAAACAGGATGGCGGGTACCCGCAGCGACCAGGCAAGCCATTGGGCCAGCACGGAGACCAGGGCGATCCCGGCCAGAGAGAGGGCAATCATGCAGACCTCGATTCAGGCAGTGAGTATGGAGCTAGTGTAGTGGCTAAGTTGGTCAGATTGACACCCGAAGGAGCGTGCATCATGGCCGGGATGGGGAGATGTGCGACAGTCGGCGTCATGGTGGCTGGCGGTGTTGTGCAGGGCGCCAGCCAGATGCCAACCGTGGTGATGGGGTGGCCTCGGGGCCGGATTAGATGGGGCTCTCCTTGTGGAGCTCGCCGACACAGTCGGCCAGCGCCAGTACCAGTGCGGAGCGCACCATCTGATCGAGCCGGTTGAGCTGCATCTGGTAGAAGGCCCAATCCTCTTCGCTGGCAGGGGGCTCCAGCTTCATCATGCCGCCCTGATTGACCCCGTGCAGGCGGTCGAGCAGATCGCGGATCGGCTTGTCGCTGAAGCGGTAATCCTTGGGGTCGCGCACCAGAAAGTCGCGGATCTTGAGATAGGCTTCCAGATCCTGATAGCGCTCGAGTGATATGAGGCCGAGGGCGAAGATAAGCTTGAGGCGCACCTCCAGCTGGCCGAGGGGGCCGCTCTGGTTGAGCAGGGGTTCAATGGCGTATTTGACGGCATACTCCTCCTGACGAAAGGCGCGTCGCATCAGGGAGTCGACCGCTTCTTCCAGGATGGTCACGGCTTCGAGAAAGAAGCCGCGGGGGCCATCCTGCTCGTTCAGTCGTTCCAGTACTTCATCTTCCTGGTGTGTGGTCATAGGTGCATTGGGTCCAGCTGACAGGGAGAGAGTCAGCCTCTCTCCCGGTTTTTATCATATGGGGCGCATTTCCTTGCGATTCAATCAATAGGAGCATCCGGTCATGCGCCGCCAGCAGGGTATTACAAGGTCTCGTAACGAGCCACTATGGTGCGGACGATTTCGCTCTCTGCATCCAGTCCGGTGACGCGGGCCAACGCTTTGGCCGGGCCAAGCTCCGCCAGCAGCTGTTGCAGCTCCACTGCCTGCGGATCATCGGCATTGCGATAATGGAGCGCCGCGGCGATCCCCTCCTGCAACTGCTCGTTTGGCAGGCCGTACTCCAGGGTGCCGAGCAGCGGCTTCACCAGTCGGTCCCCCGCCGCCAGCTTGCGCAGTGGCTGACGACCGACCCGGTCAATCTCGTCCACCAGATAGGGGTTGGCGAAGCGGGAGAGGATCTTCTCGATGTAGGCGGCATGCAGGCGCGGGTCGAAGCCGTAGCGTTTCACCAGCACGGCACCGCTCTCCTCCATGGCGCGGCGCACCTTGCTGCGGATCACCGGATCTTCGATCGCCTCGCGCACGGTGCGATAGCCCCGCAGTTTGCCGAGGTAGGCGGTGACGATGTGGCCGGTGTTGAGGGTGAACAGCTTGCGCTCGACGAAGGCCATCAGGTTGTCGGTGGGCTCCATGCCCGCCACCTGCGGTAGCTCCCCCTTGAACTGGGTCTGGTCGACGATCCACTCGCTGAAGCTCTCGACCGTCACTTCCAGCGGATCATCGTTGGCAGCCGTGGCGGGCGGTACGATGCGATCCACCGCCGAGTCGACGAAGCCTATACAGGATTCGAGCGTGGCATGATACGCGACCGGCAGGTACTTGAGTACCTCCCGCTTGAGGTGGCTGGTGCCGCGCACCATGTTTTCACAGGCGATGACGTTCAGCGGTGTCAGGTTGCCGGCATCGAAGCGGGCCTGCAGCCCCTTGGCCAGGGTACTGGCAATCTTGTCCAGAATGTTGGGGCCGACCGCGGTGGTGACCAGATCGGCGGTGATGATGCGGGCGATCACCTCGTGACCGGCGGAGCTCACCGCCGCCACGTTGCGCACCACGTCCAGTTTCTGATCCGCCCCTACTACATGGACCTTGTACTCCTGACGGTGGTTGAGCTGGTCGATCAGGGTGTCGTTGACGTCGGCGAAGGTGACCTGATGGCTGGCATCCGCCAGCACTTTACCGATAAAGCCGCGACCGATGTTACCAGCACCAAAATGTAATGTTTTCATGATATTAACCTCTTGAACCAAAGACGATGAAAGATGATTAGGCAGCCTGTTCGGCACCCAGCAGATCCAGGAAGGCCTGGGGATCCGTGGTGCTGGCCAGCCGGTCGATGAGACCGGGTTCATCCAGTGCATTGGTCAGGCGGGTTATCACCTGCATGTGTTCGTCGTTGCGGGCGGCGATGCCGATCACCAGCCGCGCCACCTCATCGGCGGCTTCGCCAAAGGCTACCCCGGCCGGGTACTGGCAGATGACGATGCCGGTACGCTTCACAAACTCCTTGGCGGCGATGGTGCCGTGGGGCACGGCGATGGATTCGCCGAGGTAGGTGGAGACCAGCTGTTCGCGCTCCAGCATGGCGTTGACGTAGTCGGGCGCCACGTAGCCGCGCTCCGCCAGCAGTCGGCCTGCGGTCAGGATGGCGGCCTCCTTGCTGTCCGCTTTCAGTCCCAGATGCACGTCATGACGGCTCAGGGTAAAGACTTCGGCGGCCTGCGGCTCGTAGCTGTCGTCGTTGGCCGCCACCAACAGTTGCGGGTTGGCGACATCATCGTTGGCGGCCTGGCTCAGGCTTTGAACCAGCTCCTGATAGAGGCCGTTGTCGAGGAAGTTGGTCAGGGAAATATGGTGAGCGTGCGGCGCGTGGCGACGGGCCCGCTCGGTCAGATCCTTGTGGGTGATGACCCAGTCCACCTGATCGTCGAGCTGATCGATGGCGCGGTTGGTGACGCTGATATCGAGCCCGGCGGCCTGCACCCGCTTGCGCAGCAGGCCGGCGCCCATGGCGCTGGAACCCATGCCCGCATCGCAGGCGACCACAATATTGCGCACCGCCATCAGTTCACCGCCCGGCTTTTTGGCCGCTGCGGTTTCAGGCTTGCCGCCCTTCATGGCTTTCATCTTGCGGGTGGCTTCACCGAGGGCATCGGCCTCGTCGGCTTCCGGCTGCTGGGCACGCACGAATACGGCGGCGACCAGGAAGGAGACCAGAGTGGCGCTGATGATGGAGAGCGCGACCCCGATCAGGGAGGCTTTCGGTGTCATCAGCAGCACGGCGAAGATGGAACCCGGTGAGGCAGGGGAGACCAGACCGGCATTGAACAGGGTCAGGGTAAAGACCCCGGTCATGCCGCCGGCGATCACCGCCAGAATGAGGCGCGGGTTCATCAGCACATACGGGAAGTAGATCTCGTGGATGCCGCCGAAGAAGTGAATGATGGAGGCGCCAGCCGCTGACTGCTTGGCTGCACCACGACCGAACACCATGTAGGCCAGCAGCACGCCCATGCCCGGGCCCGGGTTCGCTTCAATCAGGAAGAAGATGGAGCTGCCGTGCTCGGTCGCCTGCTGGATCCCCAGCGGTGAGAAGATGCCGTGGTTGATAGCGTTGTTGAGGAACAGGATCTTGGCCGGTTCGACAAAGATGGAGGTGAGCGGCAGCATGTGGTTTTCCACCAGGAAGCCGACGCCACCGGCCAGCAGGCCGGAGAGCACCTTGACGAAGGGGCCGATCACGAAGAAAGCGAGGATCGCCAGCAGCATGCCGATAAGCCCGGCGGAGAAGTTGTTGACCAGCATCTCGAAGCCGCTTTTGACGCGACCGTCCATCGCCTTGTCGAAGCGCTTGATGGCCCAGCCACCGAGCGGGCCGACCATCATGGCTCCCATGAACATGGGGATATCGGTCCCCACGATGACACCCATGGTGGTGATGGCACCGACCACGCCGCCGCGCTCACCGCCCATCAGTTTGCCGCCGGTGTAGCCAATCAGCAGCGGCAGCAGGTAGGTGATCATGGGGCCGACCAGCTTGGCCAAGGTTTCATTGGGCAGCCAGCCGGTGGGGATAAAGAGGGCGGTGATAAAGCCCCAGGCGATAAAGGCGCCTATGTTGGGCATGACCATATTGGACAGGAAGCGTCCAAAATTCTGTATCTTGACTTTGGTATCCGGTGATAACATGTCGGGACCCCGTTTTAAGCCTGTTTGATTAAAAGTGGTAGTCGGGATGGCTGGTTTTGCCGAACCTCCATCCCGGTCGTCTAAGCAACTTCAATCTACCAGCTTGATATCAAATTAGGCTGAAAACGGGGTGTCTTGTGATCAAGCTCTCAGATACCCAGCCATACCCCCTCCCAAACCAGTGATCCTGATCACGTTCGAGAGCTGTAATTCGGCTACATTTCGATCTTTTCTGTTTTGAATGACCATTTTTTGTGATTTAGGTCACCACTTCAGCTTTGCCGCTCCTTCGTGTAAAGGTGATTCACATCACAAATTCAGTTTTTGTATTCGAATGGGACAAATCACTCAATTACTCATCAGTGGGTAGTGGCGATGGATCTATCGAAATACTCCATTGCTTACCAATGAATCAATAAATTTGTAACCCGCTTTCAGTTTTTACGGTCGGTGATGAGGGCTCTTTTGCGGCTGATTGATGGGAATGGGCGCCAACATGCAGGATGCTATCGAGCGGCAGATGTTCGGGGCGCTTGTTTGCCGCGCAGGCCAGATTGCAGATAAAAACAAACCGCCAGCAGGCGGTTTGTCAGTTTTTGCGATCTGGCCCCTGTTGAGGCTGCGGCTCAGTAGAAGCCGGCATTCTCGGGAGAGGGGCGGGTCTTGAAGCGGCGATGGAGCCACATGTACTGCTCCGGCGCCTTGCGCACCGCAGCTTCAATCTCGCGGTTGGCGCGGGCGGCATCAATCATGTCATCTCCGCTCGGGTAGTCGGCGAGCGGCGCCCCGATATGCAGGGTGTAACCCTCGCTGGTACGGATGTTGTAGCAGGGCAGGGTTACGGTGTTTTTAACCCGAGCCAGGGTGGCGGTGCCGGTGATGGTGGCCGCCTGCTCTACCGCGAAGTAGGGCACGAACACGCTGGCGTGGCTGCCGTAGTCGTGATCCGGTGCATACCAGAGGGCGTCGCCGTTGCGCAGCGCCTTGATCATCCCCTTCACATCCATCCGGTCCACCAGATATTTGTTGGAGGCGCAGCGACCGTGGTACTGGGCATACTCCAGCACCGGGTTGGTGTTGGGGCGATAGACGCCGACCCCGGGGCGCACCAGCCCGAAACAGCGGGCGTTGAGTTCCAGCGTTAGGAAGTGGCAGGAGAGCAGCAGCATGCCCTGACCTTTTTCCATGGCAGCGATGACATGCTCTTCCCCTTCCACTTTCATCAGGTTGCGCATCCGCCAGTCTGGCCAGAACCAGGCGATCCCCACCTCGAACACGGCGCAGCCCACGCTCTCGAAGTTTGCCTTAAGCAGTTTCTCCCGCTCATCCCGGGTCAGCTCGGGCATCGCCAGCTCCAGATTGCGACGGGCGATCTTGACCCGGGACTTCAATATCCTGGCGGCGAGACGACCGAGCTGACGGCCCAGCCACATCTGGCTGCGCCACGGCAGCAGGGTCAGCAGCCAGAGCAGGCCGAGGCCGAACCAGCTGGCCCAGTAACGGGGATGAAACAGGCGGGGCTCGAGGCGGGGAGCGTTGTCGTGGGCCATGGCTAATCTCTTGTTCGCAAACACAATCGGGGGATTCTAGCCGAAAAGGGGGGGCGGGGGCGAATGGCAGTGTGCTGGTCAGAGGGGCTAATTGTGGTTCACTGGTGTTACGGGAATCCTAACTATCGGTTTCCTTTAAATGGAAACCGCAGGTTTGCTTTTTCTCCCTCAAATAAAAGAGTGTGATAAAATCGGCGACTGATTTTTCAGGTTTTGAGAGTCGATACAGATGAAGATCACCCTGCCCGAGTTTGAAAAAGCCCGCGTTCTGGTCGTTGGCGATGTCATGTTGGACCGTTACTGGCATGGCCCCACCGGCCGGATCTCCCCCGAGGCGCCGGTGCCCGTGGTCAAGGTTGAACACATTGAGGAGCGTCCCGGTGGCGCGGCCAACGTGGCCCTCAACTCCGCTGCGCTGGGCGCCCACGCCGTGCTGCTTGGCCTGACCGGTCAGGATGAAGCTGCCGATGCGCTGGCTGGCCAGATGGCTGGCGTCAAGGTGGCCTGTGATTTCGTTCGTCTGGCCGACTTCCCGACTATCACCAAGCTGCGGGTGCTGTCCCGCAACCAGCAACTGCTGCGTTTGGACTTTGAAGAGCCCTTCCACTCCGTCGATGCCACCCTGCTGATGAGCAAGGTTGAGCAGGCGCTGCCAAACAGCGACGTGATGATCCTCTCCGACTACGGCAAGGGTGCTCTCAACGACGTGCCCGGCATGATCCAGCGCGCCCGTGCCGCCGGTATTCCTGTGTTGGTCGACCCCAAGGGGACCGACTTCGAGAAGTATCGCGGTGCCACCCTGCTGACCCCCAACATGTCCGAATTCGAGGCCGTGGTGGGCAAGGTGAAGAGCGAAGAAGAGCTGGTCGCCAAGGGGCTGGATCTGGTCAATCGTTTCGAGCTGGATGCCCTGCTGGTCACCCGTTCCGAGAACGGCATGACCCTGATCCGCGAAGGTCAGCCGGAGCTGCATCTGCCGGCTCAGGCCCACGAGGTTTACGATGTGACCGGTGCCGGTGATACCGTGATCTCTACCCTCGCCACCTCGCTGGCGGCAGGCAAGAGCCTGGACGAAGCCTGCGCACTGGCCAATACCGCTGCCGGTATCGTGGTCGGCAAGCTGGGTACCTCTACCGTCAGCCCGGTCGAGCTGGCCAACGCCCTCTACACCGAGCAGGAGACAGGCTTCGGCGTGATGTCCGAAGCCCAGCTGAAAGTGGCGGTTCGTGCCGCCCGTCTGCGTGGCGAGAAGGTGGTGATGACCAACGGCTGCTTCGACATCCTGCACGCTGGCCATGTCTCCTATCTGGCCAACGCCGGCAAGCTGGGGGATCGCCTGATCGTGGCGGTCAACACCGACGAGTCGGTTCGCCGTCTCAAGGGGCCGGGTCGTCCGGTCAACCCGACCGAGCGCCGCATGGCGGTGCTGGCTGCGCTTGGCGCGGTGGATTGGGTTGTGCCGTTTGGTGAAGATACCCCACAGCGCCTGATTGCCGAGATCCTGCCAGACCTCTTGGTCAAGGGCGGTGACTACAAGCCGGAAGAGATTGCAGGTTACGCCGAGGTGACTGCCAATGGCGGCGAGGTGCGCGTTCTCAACTTCGAGGATGGCTGCTCCACCACCGACATCATCAAGACGATCCGCGAGCGCGGCTAACGATAGTGTTTGCCCCACTGGATGGTGGGGCCGACAGACGGCGCGATAAACAGAGAGAGCCGCCGACAAGAATCCGGATAACAAAAAGGCGACCTTGCGGTCGCCTTTTTCATGTCCGATAACGGCTATCAGGCTTTGGCCTTGGCTTTTGCGGTGGCAGGCATCAAGCCCTGGTTTACTTCCACCAGATCCTGCGCTTCCAGCACACCGGCAGCCTGCTTCAGGCTCAGGATATTGAGGATGTAGTTGTAACGGGCTTCGGAGAGCTTCTGCTTGGCCTCGTAAAGCTTGCGAGTGGAGTCCAGCACGTCGACGATGGTACGGGTACCCACTTCGTAACCGGCTTCGGTCGCCTTCAGGGCGCTGTCGGCGGAGACCACAGACTGGCTGTAGGCACGTACCGAGCCGATGCTGGCATTCACGTTGTTATAGGAGGAGCGCACCGTGCTCTGCACCGAGCGGAAGTTCTTCTCAAGCAGCTCGCTGGCCGCAACATAGTTGTATTGAGCCTGCTTAACCTTGGAGCTGGTGGCGCCACCGCTGTAGAGGGGCAGCTTGAAGGTCAGACCGATATTGGCCTGGTTGTCATTGCCACCGTTCTGAATGCTATCCAGCTTGTAATCGGTATTGCTGGTTTGCAGGCCGGCGCCCAGATCCAGGGTCGGCTCGTGGCCGGTCTTGGCGAGATCGATCTGCTCCTTGGCGATGTCCTTGGCGATGCGGGCATTGTGCAGTTGCAGGTTCTTGTCCAGCGCCAGCTCCAGCCATTTGTCGGAACCGAAGGCGGTCTTCTGCGGGCTGAAGCGATCGGTGTTGAGGATGTCCAGGTTGCGGTGATCAACACCGGTCAGCTCGCGCAGGGCTTCGTAGCTGTTATCCAGAGTATTCTCGGCATTGATCTCGTCAGCCAGCGCCTGGTCGCGAGAGGCTTCCGCTTCATGCACATCGGTGATGGCGGTCAAACCCACTTCGAAACGCTGCTGTGTCTGCTCCAGTTGGCGCTCTACTGCAACCTTGTTGGCACGCACGAACTCCAGGGTATCCATCGCCTTGAGCACATCAAAGTAGGCTTTGGCAGTGCGCACCATCAGGTTCTGGATTTCGAGGTTGTAGGCGACATCAGACTGGGTGGCCTGCTTCTCGCCGATATCCAGATTGACCCAGTTGCTGCGACGATAAAGGGATTGTGACAGCGTCAGCTCACCCTTGGCGTTGTTATTGGTCTGGGTATCGTTCTTGTTTTGCAAATAATTGAGCCCGGCGCCCAGATCAATCTGGGGTAGCAGGGGGGCGCGGAATTCGTTGATCTTTTCGAAGGCCTGGTCGCGAACGGCTTTGGACTGCAGCAACTGCGGGTCTTTCAGCTGGGCTTGTTGATAGATATCGAGCAGGTTTTCGGCGTGGGCACCGGCACTGACGCCCAGCAACACCATGACGGACAAGAGTGTTCTTTTCATAGATCGTTTTAACCTTATGTAGTAACCCAAACTGGTTGCTGGAGAGGGCAAATATTGTCGCCGACCAAGCTTGATTGCAGCTTAATCACTCTACTATAAGCAAAATTTAATGCGAAGTGTCTCGGGTCCGGTGACGGGAACGTCAAGAACCGGCTGCAGTTTTCTCCCCGAGTGCCTAGCCAAATGGTCTGTGGCTGCTAAAATCCACCCCTCATTACCATGTTACACCGAGTGAATGAATGTTCATTCATGTTCCTCGGATTTTATGGTCAAACTGGTTCAAGTCAAGCTGACGGGAGTCCCTGATGTCGCAGCAACCCTTGCCGCAAGATCGGCATTACGCCGCTGATGATGTGAAAATCATTGAAAAATCAGCTGGATATAACGGCTTTTTCAAGGTGAACGTCTATCGCCTGCAGCACAGGTTATTTGCTGGTGGTTGGAATCAGCCCATCGTACGCGAGCTGTTTGAACGGGGCCATGCTGCTGCGCTGCTCCCCTATGATCCGGTGCGCGACCAGATAGTGCTGGTGGAGCAGTTTCGCATCGGCGCCATGGAGACCAGCCCGACCCCATGGTTGCTGGAGCTGGTGGCCGGCATTATCGACGAAGGTGAGACTGCCGAGGCGGTGGTGCGTCGCGAAGCGGTGGAAGAAGCAGGGATCGAGGTAGCCCGCTGCGAACATGCCATCAGCTATCTGGTGAGCCCGGGCGGCAGTACCGAGCGGATCGAGGTCTATGTGGGCGAGGTGGATGCCAGCAAGGCGAGCGGTTTGCACGGTCTGGCGGATGAAGGCGAGGATATCCGGGTCCACGTGGTGAGCCGCGAGCAGGCCTACGCCTGGCTGAAAGAGGGGCGCATCGACAACGCCGCCTCGGTCATCGCCCTGCAGTGGCTGGCCCTCAACCACGGCGAGTTGCGCGCCCGCTGGTTGGCGGAGCGCTGAGTTGGCTCAGACCCAGCAACAGAGCAGGCGCTATGTGCCTGATCTGATGTCCTTGCAGCGTACCTGCGAGGTCAATTACATGGCGCTGATGAAACTGCTGCCGCCAGATGGGGAAGTCGGATCTGAACGCCGCTATCGTGTTGGCAACGCTCTGCAGTTCCAGCTCACCATTTGTGGCGAGAGTCGCTTCACTTCTCAGGTTCTTTTGAGTCAGCACAATCCCGAGTTGCCCGAATATCTGCAGGCTCAAATCGAGATTCGTTTGTATCATGATGTGCGGATGGCGGAAGTGTGTGCAGCGCAACAGATTTCCCGTTTGCAACCACGTTATGATTACCCCAACAAAAAGATGCACCAGCGGGATGAAAAGGAGCAGGTAAATCTGTTTCTGGCCGAATGGCTGAAATTTTGTCTCAGGCATGGCACCAGCCCCATCAATATCTCCAGTTGAACAAATATAAAGAAGCGTGATTTTGGAAACAGAGCTCCCCCAGGCGCAGGACGGCAGTGTGCGCCTGTTGCAAATTACCGATACCCATCTCTTTGCCAGTGAAGAGGGACGGCTGCTGGCCGTGCGTACAGCAGAGAGTCTGGCTGCCGTGCTGGAACAGGTGCAGGCCAACGACCATCCCTACGAGGTGATCCTGGCGACCGGCGATCTGTCGCAGGATCACAGCCCGGAATCCTATCTGCGTTTTGCCTCCATGATGGCGCCTCTTGGCCGCCCCATCTACTGGTTGCCCGGCAATCACGATGACAGTCCGCTGATGACCGAATACCTCCATGCCGCCGGGATCAGTGAGTCCAAGCAGTTGGTGGGAAACCACTGGCAGGTGATCCTGCTCGACACCCAGGTGCGTGGCAAACCCCACGGCATGATCGGTGATCACCAGCTGGAAGCGCTCGACCGTGCTCTGCGCCAGTATCCGGATCGCCACGCCCTCATCGCCCTGCACCATCAGGCGGTGCCGGTGGGTTGTGCCTGGCTGGATCAGCACAATCTCAAGAATGCCGATGACCTGTTTGCCGTGCTGGCTCGCCACCCGCAGCAGAAGACCATTCTGTTTGGCCACGTCCATCAGGAGTTTGACGAGGTGCACCGCGGCGTGCGGCTGATCGCCAGCCCATCGACCTGCATCCAGTTCAAACCGCTCTGTGACGGTTTCGCGCTGGACGAGTCCGGCCCGGGCTGGCGCTACCTCACCCTCTACCCTGATGGCCGTATCGCCAGCCAGGTGTGGCGTCTGCCGGTGGGGCAGTTTGTGCCCGACCCCAATGCCACCGGTTATTGAGGAGTCGCCATGAAGCCCGTTCTCCTCTACCTGCACGGTTTCAACTCCTCACCCGGTTCCGCCAAGGCGCAGCAGATGGCGGCCTGGGTGGCCACCAACCGACCCGATATAGAGGTGGTGATCCCGGCCCAGCCCAATACGCCAGCGGCAGCCTGGGCGGCCATCGAACAGACCATTGCCAATTTGCAGAGCCGCTATGGTAGTGAATTCAAGCTCGGCGCCGTGGGTAGCTCCCTCGGTGGCTTTATGGCGACCCGGGTCAGCGAGCAGCACGGCTGCCGCGCTGCCCTAATCAATCCCGCGGTGCGCCCGCATGAGCTGCTCTGTGACTACCTTGGCCCCCAGACCAATCCCTATACGGGTGAGCAGTACCAGCTGCTGCCTGAACATATGGATGAGCTGCGAGCGCTGGCGGTACCGGTGACGGCGCCGGAGCGACTCTGGATCCTGCAGCAGCAGGGAGATGAGGTGCTCGACTATCGCAAGGCGCTGGATGAATACCGTTTTGCCCGCCTCTCGCTGGAGTGCGGCGGCAACCACGCCTTTGTCGCGTTTGAGCGTTACCCCGCCCAGATTATCCGTTTCCTCGGGCTTTAATCATGCAACCGCCGTTGTCCGCCTTTCTGGAACAGGTACTGGCCACGGCGCAAGCGGGCCTCACCTACTCCAAAGACCCCTTCGATATCGGCCGTTTCGAGGCGCTGCGAGCGGCCACCGTGGCCCTTATTGCCAGCCAGAGCGAGCTGGCGCCGGAAGCCATTAGCGACTGGATTGCCCTCGATCACGGTTATCCCACCCCCAAGCTCGATGTGCGGGCCTTCATTCAGAACGATGCGGGCCATATTCTGCTGGTGCAGGAGCGCAGCGACGACTGCTGGACTCTGCCCGGTGGCTGGTGCGATATCGGTGACTCGCCGGCGGATGCCGTGGTGCGTGAAGTCGTTGAGGAAACCGGCCTTGCGTGTCGGGCGGTGCAACTGCTGGCCCTGTTCGACAAGCTAAAACACCCTCATCCACCCCAGTTGCCCCACGCCCACAAGGCTTTCTTCCTGTGCGAGGTGACCGGCGGCCAGCTGCTGGGCGAAACCGATGAAACCAAAGGGGCGGGGTACTTCCCCATCGACGACTTGCCCCCGCTCTCCCGCCATCGGGTGGTGGCCTCCCAGCTGCGCACCCTCCATGAGCACTTGCAGCAGGGGCGGCGCGATACCCTGTTTGATTGACATCTGAGGAAGTGAACCCGTTCGAGCTGGGGGAGGTGCCGATGCGCGATGGAGTGCACCATCCAGCGGATCGACAGGCCTGAACGAAAGGGGCTCATATGTTCCTGTTGCGCCCTGCGGGGCAGTGTTAATCTTTAGCGGCCTGTTTACTTTGCCTCGCCCGGGGCAGGGGATGGCCGAACTCTTCTGAACTTCACTGCCAACAGGGAACACGTTTGTGACAACTCCTTCTGCGCTGCCGGATCTGGTACTGGGCGCCTCTCTCTACTTTCCGCCGCTGTTCAAGGCGGTGCTGCTCGGCCTGCTCTGCTGGCTGCCGGTGCATCATCTGCTGCGTGACTGGCTCTATGGCGGGGATGTCTGGCACCCCATGTTGATGGATCTCTCTCTCTTTATCCTCGCCGTCAGCGGCGCTTTATGGATGCTGTTACATGGCTAAATCACCTCTCGCGACCCTCAAATACTTCTCCACCCTGCTGGTCTGCGCGCTGGCGCTGGCGGCGGGCTGGTGGCTGTGGAACTACTACATGCAGGGGCCCTGGACCCGGGATGGCAAGGTGCGCGCCGAGCTGGTCAGCATTACCCCCGAGGTGTCGGGCAAGATCATCAAGATCGCGGTGAAGGACAACCAGCTGGTGAAAGCGGGGGAGGAGATCTTTACGCTCGACCCCGAGCCCTACCGGATCGCCCTCGATAATGCCCGGGCGGCGCTGGCCAAGGCGAAATCGGATCTCGACAAGGCCGAGCATGAGGCGAACCGCCGCAGTGGCCTGTCGCGCAGCGTCATCTCCGCCGAGACGATGGATGAAGCGCGCCTCAATGCCCAGGCGATGCAGGCGGCCTATCAGGTGGCACAGGCCAATCTGGAGAAGGCGGAGTGGTCGCTGGCCAAGACCCGGGTGCATGCCGCGAGCGATGGCTACATCACCAACCTGCAGACCCGGGTCGGCAACTACGCCAGCGCCGGTGTGCCGCTGGTGGCGCTGGTGGATACTCACTCCTTCTATGTACAGGGTTACTTTGAAGAGACCAAGCTTGGCCACATAGCGCCGGGCAAACCGGCCGAAGTGGTGCTCTACAGCGGTGAGCAGCGGTTGCGCGGCGAGGTGGAGAGCATAGGGCGCGCCATCCACGATCAGAGCGTCGATGGCGGCAACGGTCTGCTGATCGACGTCAAACCCAACGTGCCCTGGGTGCGGCTGGCCCAGCGGGTGCCGGTGCGGATCAAGCTGCTGGATGTGCCGGCGGACGTGACGCTGATCGCCGGCACCACCTGCACCATCACCATTGGCTAGTAGGGTGAGCGAGTCGTTCTGGCTGCGCACCCCCTGGGGGAGGGCGACAGGGGGGCAGTGGCGCTATGCCCTGCGCAATGCGCTGGCCATGTGCCTGTCGCTCTGGCTGGCCTTCGTGCTGCAGCTCGACTCTCCCTACTGGGCCATGAGCTCGGCTGCCGTGGTGAGTTTTCCCACCGTGGGCGGGGTGATCAGCAAGAGTCTGGGGCGGGTGGTTGGCAGCCTGATGGGGGCGATGGCGGCGGTGGTGATCACCGGCCTGGGTATCAGCGATCCCTGGCTGTTCAGCTTCCTTATCGCCCTCTGGCTGGGCTTGTGCACCTACATCTCCAACCACTATCAGAACAACGTCTCCTACGCCTTTGCCCTCGGCGGTTACACCGCCGCCATCATCGCCTTCTCCTGCGTCAATGTGGCGGATCCCCACCATATCTTCGATATTGCCCAGGCGCGGGTGAGCGAGGTGATCATCGGCATCCTCTGCGGTGGCCTGATGATGATGATCCTGCCCAGCACCTCGGATAGCGAAACCCTGTTGGAATCCCTGCGCAAGAGCCAAGCTCGCCTGCTGGAGCATGCCCAGCTGCTCTGGCTGGGGGAGATGACGCCCGAGGTGCGCAGCTCCCACGAAGGGCTGATCGGCCAGATCCTCACCATGAACGTGCTGCGCATACAGGCGGTCTGGAGCCATCACCGGTTGCGGCGCCAGAACCGGCTGCTCAACTTCCTGCTCCATCGCCAGCTGCGCCTGATCAGTCTTATCTCCAGCCAGCGCCGCATGCTGCACAACTGGCCGGAACAACCGGAAGGCATTCAGGCGCTGCTCGCCACCCTGCTGGCCGAGCTTGGCAAGCCGGGGTGCGACAAGTATCGGGTCGCGAGGTTGCTGGCTCCCCTGATGCCGACCAGCGAGCATGATTATCGACTGCGCACCTTTTTGCTGCGGCTGCGCCATTTCTGCTGGAGCTATCTGGAGTGCCAGCGCTGGCTCGACCGGTTGACCCGCTACGACGATCAGGAGTGGCCGGCGCCGCCCCGTCACACCTCCCTCACCAGCCATACCGACACGCGGGAGGCCGCCTACAACGGCGGGCGCACCTTCCTCTGCGTGCTGCTCGGCTGCACTTTCTGGATCAACAGTCAGTGGGATGCGGGCAGCTCGGCGCTCACCATGCTCTCCATCTGCTGCGTGCTCTACTCGGCGACCCCGGCGCCGGCTCAGGGGGCCAACACCATGCTCAGGGCGATCCTGCTGCTCAGCCTCATCTGCTTTACGGTCAAGTTTGGCCTGATGATCCGCATCGACGATTTCTGGATCTTCTGCCTCTTGCTCTTTCCGGCGCTGCTCACCATGCAGCTCTGCAAACAACAGCAGGTGCGGCAGGCGGGCCTCTGGGGCCAGATGATCGTGCTGCTCGGCTCGTTTCTCGCCATCACCAATCCGCCCAGCTACGACTATCAGCAGTTCATCAACAGCAGCCTTGCCCAGATGCTGGGGGTGATGAGCGCCGCGCTGGCGTTTCAGCTGCTGCGACCCAGCTCGGATCGGCGCAAGAGCCGCCGCCTCATCCGCTCCCTGCGCCGCCACTTCATGGAGCAACTGGAGCCCGCCCCGCGCCAGAGCGAGAGCCAGTTCGAGTCGCTCATCTACCACTGCATCAGCCAGCTCGGCCAGAGTCAGGATCAGACCGCCCGCCTCTGGGTATTGCGCTGGGGCGTGGTGCTGCTCAACTGCAGCCATATCGTCTGGCAGCTGCGCCAGTGGCGCGGTGACGAGCACCCCCTCTATCTGGTGCGCGACAACTGTATCCGCAGCCTGAAGGGGATCCTCACCGAGCAGGGGGTGCAGCACGCCTCCTTGGATCGCACGCTGGCCGAGCTGCAGCGGATCAGTCAGGGGCTGGCCAACCATGGCGATGGCACGGCGCGAGAGCTGGCAGGCATGGTGTGGCGGCTGCAAAGTTCGCTCTCCCAGCTGCAACAGGCGCTGCCGGGCCCCGCCGAGGGGAGCTGAAACAGCCTTGGGAGGGGCACAATCCCCTCCGGATCACCCTTTCCCGCAGCCAAGTTTGTCCAATACCCTCCCAACGAGTAAGATTCTCCCCAAACGTCAATTCGCAAGGCCCTCCATGTCTACTCAATACAATGCGGATGCCATTGAGGTCCTCAATGGCCTTGAACCGGTGCGTCGCCGCCCCGGCATGTATACCGACACCACCCGGCCCAATCACCTCGGCCAGGAGGTCATCGACAACAGCGTCGATGAAGCGCTGGCAGGTCACGCCCGCAATCTGGAGGTGATCCTGCATGAAGACCAGTCCCTCGAAGTGATCGACGATGGCCGCGGCATGCCGGTCGATATCCACCCGGAAGAGGGGGTCAGCGGGGTGGAGCTGATCCTCTGCAAGCTGCACGCGGGCGGCAAATTCTCCAACAAGAACTACCAGTTCTCCGGCGGTCTGCACGGGGTGGGTATTTCGGTAGTAAACGCCCTCTCCGATCGGGTCGAGGTGACGGTGCGTCGCGACGGTCAGGTCTACGACATCGCCTTCGAGCGTGGCGAGAAGGTGCAGGAGCTGACCATCACCGGCACTTGCGGCCGTCGCAACACCGGCACCCGGGTGCGCTTCTGGCCGCAGGCGAGCTACTTCGATTCTCCCAAGTTCTCGGTCACCAAGCTGGAGCACCTGCTCAAAGCCAAGGCGGTACTCTGCCCCGGCCTCACCATCAAGTTCCTCGACAAGAACACCGGCATCAAGCTGGAGTGGTGCTACGAAGATGGCCTCAAGGATTATCTGGTCGACGCGGTCAAGCAGTACACCTGCCTGCCGGAGCAGCCCTTTATCGGCTCGTTCAGCTCCGAACAGTCGGCGGTGGACTGGGCGCTCTGCTGGTTGCCGGAAGGGGGCGAATGCCTTGCCGAATCCTATGTGAACCTCATTCCCACCGCGCAGGGCGGTACTCACGTCAACGGCCTGCGTCAGGGCCTGCTCGACGCCATGCGCGAGTTCTGCGAGTTCCGCAACCTGCTGCCGCGCGGGGTCAAGCTGACTCCGGAAGATATCTGGGATCGCTGTGCCTACATCCTCTCCATCAAGATGCAGGATCCGCAGTTCGCCGGTCAGACCAAGGAGCGCCTCTCCTCACGCCAGAGCTCGGCGTTTGTCTCCGGCGTGGTGAAGGATGCCTTCAGCCTCTATCTGAACAGCAACACCGAGCTGGCAGAGCAGATCGCCGAGATCTGTATCTCCAGCGCCCAGCGCCGGATGCGCGCCGCCAAGACGGTGGTGCGCAAGAAGATTACCCAGGGCCCGGCGCTGCCCGGCAAGCTGACCGACTGTGGCTGCGCCGACCCCATGCAGGGCGAGCTGTTCCTGGTGGAGGGTGACTCCGCGGGCGGCAGTGCCAAGCAGGCGCGGGATCGCGAGTTTCAGGCCATCATGCCGCTGCGCGGCAAGATCCTGAACACCTGGGAGGTGGAGGCCGGTCAGGTGCTCGCCTCGCAGGAGGTGCACGACATCTCGGTCGCCATCGGTCTTGACCCCGACTCCAACGACCTCAGTGGCCTGCGCTACGGCAAGGTGTGCATCCTCGCGGATGCGGACTCGGACGGTCTGCACATCGCTACTCTGCTCTGCGCCCTGTTCGTAAAACACTTCCGTGCGCTGGTGGAGAAGGGCCACGTCTATGTCGCCATGCCGCCGCTTTACCGGATCGATATCGGTAAAGAGGTCTACTACGCCCTCGACGAGGACGAGAAGAACGGCGTGCTGCAGCGGGTCGAAGCCGAGAAGAAGAAAGGCAAGGTGATGGTGACCCGATTCAAGGGCTTGGGCGAAATGAACCCGAAACAGCTGCGGGAAACCACCATGGATCCCAACACCCGCCGTCTGGTGCAGCTCACCATGGATCCGGCAGGGGAGAGTGAAGGGGATGCGGCTGACGAGACCCTGCAGCTGATGGACATGCTGCTGGCCAAGAAGCGGGCGAGCGATCGCCGCGAATGGCTGGAAGAGAAGGGCAACCTCGCCATCATCTAAGCCGTCGGCCGGCCCTGTCGGGGCCGGCAAGCATTTAGCCGGAGTCGCCCTGTGGCGGCTCCCGAACCGAAAGAGAAAATCACATGAGTGATGCTATCGAGCTCAGTCTGGACGGGGTAGAGCGCCAGCCAATGCGCACATTTACCGAACAGGCTTACTTGAACTACTCCATGTACGTCATCATGGATCGGGCCTTGCCGCATATCGGCGACGGCCTCAAACCGGTGCAGCGGCGCATCATCTACGCCATGAGCGAGCTGGGTCTGTCGGCGCTCTCCAAGCACAAGAAATCCGCCCGTACCGTGGGTGATGTGCTGGGTAAGTACCACCCGCACGGCGACAGCGCCTGTTATGAAGCCATGGTGCTGATGGCCCAGCCCTTCTCCTACCGCTACCCGCTGGTGGATGGTCAGGGCAACTGGGGTGCGCCGGACGACCCCAAATCCTTCGCCGCCATGCGTTATACCGAAGCGCGGCTGTCGCGCTTCTCCGAGCTGCTGCTCTCGGAGCTGGGGCAAGGCACGGTGGAGTGGACGCCGAACTTCGACGGCACTATGAAGGAGCCGGTGGTGCTGCCTGCCCGTCTGCCGCACATCCTGCTCAACGGGGTGACCGGTATCGCGGTGGGGATGGCGACCGACATCCCGCCCCACAACGCGCGGGAAGTGGCCTACGCCTGTGCCGAGCTGCTCGACAACCCCAATGCGGGGCTCGATGTGTTGATGCAGCACATTCAGGGGCCGGACTACCCGACCAACGCCGAGATCATCACCCCGCGCGACGATATCCGCAAAATCTACGAGACCGGCAAGGGCTCCATCAAGCAGCGGGCGGTCTGGAGCGAGGAGGATGGCGACATCGTCATCACAGCGCTGCCTCATCAGGCCT
The DNA here is from genome assembly GCF_049175515.1 of Aeromonas sp. 600479. Taxonomy (NCBI): domain Bacteria; kingdom Pseudomonadati; phylum Pseudomonadota; class Gammaproteobacteria; order Aeromonadales; family Aeromonadaceae; genus Aeromonas; species Aeromonas sp. 600479. The sequence continues at coordinate 36,960 of NZ_JAAKVF010000016.1, read as the reverse complement.
CCGGCGCCAAGATCATGGAGCAGATCGCCGCCCAGATGGTGGCCAAAAAGCTGCCGATGGTCACCGATCTGCGCGATGAATCGGACCACGAGAACCCGACCCGTCTGGTGATCGTGCCGCGCTCCAACCGGGTGGATGTGGAGGGGCTGATGGCCCACCTGTTCGCCACGACGGATCTGGAGAAGAACTACCGGGTCAACCTCAACATCCTCGGCCTCGACAACCGGCCGCAGGTGAAGTGCCTCAAGACCATCCTCAGCGAGTGGATCCAGTTCCGCCGCGAGACGGTGCGTCGCCGCCTGCAGTTCCGCCTCGACAAGGTGCTGGCTCGCCTGCACATCCTCGAAGGCTTGCTGATCGCCTATCTCAACATCGACGAAGTGATCGAGATCATCCGCACCGAGGATGAGCCGGGCAAGGTGATGGTGGAACGCTTCAACATTACCGAGACCCAGGCCGAAGCGATCCTCGAGCTGAAACTGCGCCATCTGGCCAAGCTCGAAGAGTTCAAGCTGCGCGCCGAACAGAACGAACTGGCCGAAGAGCGCGACAAGCTGGAGCTCATTCTGGGCTCCGAGCGCCGTCTCAACACCCTGCTCAAGAAAGAGCTGCTGGCCGATGCCGAGAAGTACGGCGACGATCGCCGCACCCCGCTGGTGGAGCGGGCCACCGCCGTGGCGCTGACCGAGAAAGAGCTGGTGCCGAGCGAACCGGTCACCGTCATCCTCTCCGACAAGGGGTGGGTGCGCGCTGCCAAGGGCCACGACGTGGATGTCGAGGGGCTCTCCTACAAGGCGGGGGACAATTACCTCACCCACGCCTTTGGCCGCAGCAACCAGCAGGCGGTGTTCCTGTCGAGCTTTGGCCGAACCTACTCGCTGGAGGCGCACACCCTGCCCTCCGCCCGCAGTCAGGGCGAACCGCTCACCGGCCGCTTTGCGCTGGGCGCCGGTGAAGAGGTACGTCATCTGGTGATGGGCAACGAAGGCGAGCCGTATCTGATCGCCAGCGACGCCGGTTACGGCTTTGTCTGCACCTATGACGACCTCATCGGCAAGAACAAGAACGGCAAGGCGCTGCTCACCGTGCCGGAAGGGGGGCTGGTGATGGCACCCCAGAAGATTGGCTCGCCGGAGACCGATCTCTGCATGGCTATCTCCAACGAGGGGCGTATGCTGCTGTTCCCGATGAACACCCTGCCGGTGCTCGGCAAGGGCAAGGGCAACAAGCTCATCAGCATTCCGTCGGCGCGCGTCAAGGCGCGGGAGGAGTTTGTGGTGATGGCCGCCGTCATCCCGCAGGGCCAGTCGGTCACCCTGTTTGCCGGCAAGCGCAAGCTGACTCTTAAGCCATCTGACCTTGACTACTACCGCGGCGAGCGCGGCCGCCGCGGCGCCAAGCTGCCCCGCGGTTTGCAGCGCGTGGATCGCATCGAGATTGAACCCGCCGCCGGTGCCGAACCGGCAACTGGGGAAAATCAGGAAGGGTAATTAATATAGAAGGGCGCGAAAGCGCCCTTCTATTATTAAAAGTCACGTATTAAGATTATAAATTTATGGGGTAGATATGAGCCAGGTCTTTAGAGTGGTAAATACCTATTATGAAGATTTTGAATCTTATGATTGTGTTTTTACATTTAAAACCATTAGATTTTGGTTGTGTCTTATATCGTTAGCTTTTTTTATCTTGGCTATGTTATGGCGATTTGAAGCTTTTGCTATCCCACATGTTAATGTTAGTTTGTCGAATAGAACTATTTTTATTTTCTTGCTTGAGTTTTGTTTTTTGATGTCATGTTTTAGTTTGAATTTGCTAAGGGATGAAATAGTTGTATCTAGAATGCAGAAAAAGTTAAAAACCAATGAGAAAAAACTTAGCAAGTTAAAATTAATTTGGCTGCAGAAGACAGTTGGGGTCGGAATGGATGGTTATTTATCCTTAGCTAAGGAACTAGATCAGTTATTGGACTTACGTAAAAAGCATAATAATAATTTTTCACCATCGTTACAAACTATCGTTCACCTCATTTACACGTCAGATGCAAAAAATCGTATATTGGCATTGTTTATTTCAGTGTCTGCGGCTACTGTGGCTTTAAGCATTTCCGCTGGCTCTAATATTAATGATGTTTTTTCTTTTATACAGGAAACTGGTTGGTATCAGTTTTTTATATTAGATGCAACAATTGCTTTTGGTATATTTGCCTCTGTTGTAGGAATACGACTGATGGCTTGGATGGTATACGTAGCACTATACAAAATCTCTGATAAGGTAAAAGGCGTGAATGATATTGATCACTTTAGGGTAAGCCTGTTCATAAACCAATTATTACTTGCATATACTTTCAAAAAAGCAAAAATAACAGTGAGCGTAGATGAAAATAACTGATATGTATTGTAAATATTTTTATATGCAATGTTAATATGTAGTCGTTGATTAGCGAAGCCTAATCAGACGATTGCGAAAACCAGTTATAGCCACCTTGTAGGCATTCCAGCCGCTCTCTATATCCATAGCCACCGCGGACGATTATGCTTCGCTAATCGACACCACAGTTCTCTTTAACGTACAGTTACTCGTTAATTGCTTCTGCAGTGATGGCTTGCTCCCCCCTCATCTCCGTTAGGTGATGCATGTAGTGGTCTAATCATCCCGGACACCATTTTAGGTGGTACAGTCGCCACCATGACCTGAGGTGTTCAATGACAAGATTACGTCGCTCATTTACTGCCGAATTCAAACTCGAAGCCGCATCCCTGGTGCTCGACCAGGGATATTCTGTCCCCGAAGCAAGCCGTTCACTGGACGTCGGTGAAACAGTGCTCCGCCGCTGGGTTCAGCAGCTTCAATCCGAACGCTGTGGCACAACCCCAATCAGCAAAGCGCTGACTCCGGAGCAGCAGAAAATCCAGGAGCTGGAAGCCCGTATCAACCGGCTCGAACGTGAAAAGGACATACTAAAAAAGGCTACTGCTCTCTTGATGGCGGACGAGTTCACACGTACGCGCTGATAGACCGATTAAGGGAGCAAGCCCCCATCACTCTGGTCTGCTGCGCCTTCGATGTTCCCACCTCCTGTTTTTACGATTATCTGGCTCGCTGGCGGACGATTAACCGTGAACGTATGCAACAGCGCTGTGAGTTGCGCCGTTTGTTCAAAGAAAGCCGGAACTCAGCGGGCAGCCGCGCCTTGATGTCGATGATGCGAGAGTTGGGGTATCAGATTGGTCGATTCAAAGTACGTAACCTGATGAAGGAAGCCGGTCTGGTATCCAAGCAACCGGGCGCTCATCGCTATCAGGTCGCTCGGTCTGAACGACCGGACATTCCCAATCTGCTGGCCCGAGAATTTGATGTCCGGCAACCTAATCAGGTGTGGTGTGGCGATATCACCTACGTCTGGGCAGGTGGTCGTTGGCATTACCTGGCAGCGGTGCTTGACCTGCATACCCGGCGGGTTGTGGGGTGGGCGATATCTGAGAAGCCTGATGCAGAGCTGGCCATCAAAGCACTTGAGATGGCGTATCAGCAACGAGGTTGTCCGTCAGGCGTGCTATTTCACTCTGACCAGGGCAGCCAATATGGCAGCCGGGCATTTCGGCAACGACTGTGGCGCTATCGCATGACCCAGAGCATGAGTCGTCGTGGTAACTGCTGGGATAACGCCCCGATGGAGCGATTGTTCAGAAGCCTGAAGTCAGAGTGGCTCCCGGCTATGGGATACATGAGCGTGCGGGAGGCAAAGCGGGATATCAGTTATTACCTGATGGATTACTACAACTGGCGGCGTCCACATCACCACAATAATGGGATACCGCCAGCAAAAGCCGAAGATCGGCCTAACCAAGTGTCCGGATTTAGTTGACCACTACAGCATGACCACCACAGCCTGAGGTTGACATTGAGTTGTTCCTTCTATCTTTGGGAGGGTGCGTAGGTTTGATTAGCGAAACGTTTTTAGCGATAAAATCTAGCAGACTCACCTTTTTGATATCTTGAAATGTCAGCCTGACTTGTTGAGAGGTTATCGGATTTAGTCAAAAACGCCGAAGTGTAGCCACTTCCTCCTCTTCCGGACGTTGCGGCCATGACTGCTTTACAGAGTGGGCAAACGAAAGGTGGAGTAACCAAGATCGCCACACCAAATGCAGCTGACCCACCATCCCACCCACGGCAAGCCCAAGGGCAGCCACAAGCCTTTCAAAAGCAGCTTCACTCTCGGGTGAGAAATAGAGGTCCCCTTCGCCATAACGCCCCACTAGGCGGCTATCACAACGATGGGGGGCCCAGAATTGCTTCCCTTGCGTCTATCAAGCTGACAGAAGAGCTCTGTCATAAAGTAGTTCAAAAAACATTATAAATATGAGATAGTTACTAAGAATTAATATTAAGAGGTGTCAGTGTGAGCAACATATTAGAAGACAAAAAATCCAACTGCTTATCTATTTTAGAAAATCTGAAAGTAAAGCAGTACTTAGATATTATTAATGCGGCTTATAGCAAGAAAGGAGGGATAAATGGTCAGCGTATGCCTCTTAAAACAAAAACTGCACAAACTATCAGATCAAGAATGGTAGAGGATATTTCACTGGGCGCGATATTACCACCAATGGTTGTTGGTCTCATTGTCGAACCGGAGGAATATAGAAAGCTATCAGATAAAAAATTGAGTATCTTTGATGTTATAGGTGAGAATATATCTCTGATAGATGGAATGCAAAGGACGACGGCAATAAAGGAAGCCTTAGAAAAAAAAGCTACGATTATCGACAACGAGTTGAGAGTAGAGTTTTGGGTATCTGACTCTATGAATAGTCTGATATATAGAATGTTGGTGCTTAATACTGGTCAGGTTCCTTGGGATATTAAAAGGCAACTTGATACTATATATGAGCCTATAGCACAGAAATTAAAAAATGATATACCCACGTTAGATTTACGAGTTCTTGATGAGCCTAAAAAACGCACATCCTCAAGTCAGTATCAGAGCAGTAAATTGATAGAATATTATTTATGCTTCACTACTAGAAAGGTTGACGTAGATCTAAAGGATAAAGTATCTGAAGATTTTGCTCGATTAGATACAATTTCGGCAGCATCAGAAAATGACTCACTAAATAACTTTAGTTTGGTTATTAAGAGAATGTTGGAGCTTGATGATCAGATTTCTAGAGTGAAAGACATTGGTACCGGTCGATTTAAGTCTGGCAAAGACTTATTTACTAGTATTCCTGTTGGTGCTGGTTTCGTTTCTGCTGCCGCAGAGTATATCTATGGTGTTAAGGGGCTCGACTGTGATCATGCCGGTGTATTAGTAAACTTAAAAGATTTTGATGAGAGACTCTGTAAATTTATCGTAAAGTTGGCAAGCATGAGTGATGAAGAACTTATAGAGTTTCTTGAATTTGATCTTCTAAATGAAAAACTAAGTGTCAAATCAGCTAAAATAGGTACTTTTGAGAGGGAATTTTTCTATAAAGCATTTGAAGCTCTATTTAAGTTCTCTGATAAAATGCCTAATTTTCAGGTTTGTTGGTTGGCAAAATAATGGCAAATTTTGACAAGGACTCTGGCTACATTTTTGAGACATTGCTCCTATCTGCTGGGCATATCTCGGGTAAGGATAAATTTAAGTTTGTACAAACGGATAGCTCGAGAGCGGAGTTCACGCTATACAAGAGCTTAACAGAAGCATCAAAGAAATTTGATGTTCTCTACTCCGTTTCGGGTTTTAAATATGGTGATAGAGAAAACGTATATATTTGTATTTCTGGAGTAGAAGAGGCTGATTTTGTCCTCCCTGATGACTTTGATTTTGTTGAAGTAGACTGTGCTCATTTTGTTTTTTCGGCTAGAAGAATAGACCTTAAAGTTAGAAGTAATATATCAAAGTCTGACCTAGAAGAAGGCTTTGTACATCAACCAGATGATAGTGACTATAGAGGAACATCGCTTTCAGATATAACTAGCTACTATAATGACATAGTCGTAATTAGCTTTGAAAAACAGTCTATTTATGATGGTTTTAGTTTAGAAAGAATTTTGTATTACCTTTTGGCATTTAATACTAAGGTGTCAGCATTTCAAAGTTCTAGGCTTAATTCTATTTTTCAGGATTTGTTTTTAAATGTCGGTAATGTTTCTTATGCGAACATCTTTATTTCCATGACCAGCTTTCACAAAAAGCACGCATTTCTAGAGGCGTATAGATGTATAGAATGGATTTATCCAATGCCGAGAGTTGGTAATTTAAAGAGGTCTATTGCTTATAATGGAAAAGTTATTGATTTAGCAAGGCAATGTTCAGATGATTTATCATGGAGAAGAAAAGAAGAGGACTCACTATCTTTGTTAGTAAAAGAAGTGTTTGAATTAGACTCAGACCTGAAAGAATATATTCATTGGGCTAGGTTTATGGCAAGTTGTGAAGTTGAGGCCGCAGCCAATAGACTATATAAGTATCGGAATCAACTTGTACATCAGTTTAGTCCAGAGAAGGAGCTTCCGTTAGATGAAGATATTTTAGAGGAATTGATATTTTTTGTGTTAAAAATGATCGGAACCTTATATTCTAAATATGAGTCTGAATTGCTTGATATTGAATAGACGTAGCTTGAAAGCTAAATATGCCCCTCTCTTGATATTATATTTAGTTTCCTATAATAGATTTTTGTGGAAAATTGGTAGTAATGGATTTTATTTATTCCAAGCCAGTAGGTCTGATTAGTGAAGCATAATCAGGCGATCGAGAAAACAAGTTGTCGTTATTTTTGATGGTTCTCAAACGGTTCTTTGTTGCTGATGTTACGGTGCGGACGATTACGCTTCGCTAATCGACCCTACGCGCTCCTGCTTGATTTAACGTTCTGTGGCTGGTCGGTGGCTGCTGTTGTGATGGTTTGTTCCCCCTCATCCCCGACCTTTCTCCCCTTATCGATGGCAAAGAGTGGGAGAAGGGAGCAGAGATCGCAGCCATTGATAGTGACCGTGGTATGGCGTGATAGCTAAGGGTGACAGCTAGGGCTACAGGTTGGCAGGTACTGGTTCCCTCTCCGTTTGGGAGAGGGTCAGGGTGAGGGGAGCCGACGATAGGGGTAAACACCATAGCAAGCGCCAGGTTGCCAGCCTGCAAAAGATCCACCTATCCCGCCAAAAGAGAGGGCCCCGCCATCCATGATAGCGGGGCCCTTTGCATTAACAGCAGTGCCGCTGATTCAACCGTTCGCACTGGCAGGGGCCACTGAAAAGGCTGGCCCGAGCCCGATCAGACGGGGATAGCTGTCGCCGCCGGTTGCGGGGTGATTTTCGAGGCGATCAGCAGGCGTAGACGGGGCACCAGCAACAGCAGGACGATCCCGCCCGCCAGCGAGCCCCAGCCGAGCATGTTGAACACCGAGCTGTAGCCCGGGTTGGTGGCGGCAGGGGTGCTGCCGATATTCTGCGGCATGGCGCTGGAGACATAGCCCGCCAGCACGGAGGCAACGCCGGTCACCATCATCCAGCAGCCCATCATCAAGCCTTGCAGGCTGGCGGGGGCCAGCTTGCCAATCATGGCGTAACCGATGGGGGAGATGAGTAGCTCGCCAAAGCTCTGCAGCACATAGCTGATGGCGATCCACTTGAAGGCGACCAGCCCGTCGGCCCCCGCCAGATGGATGCCGAGCGGCAGCACCAGCATGCCGAGCCCCATGCAGAACAGGGAGGCGGCAAACTGGGAGGGAATGTCGATATTCCAGCCCTGTTCGCGCAGTCGCTTGAACAGCAGCGCCATCAAGGGGCCACCGATAACGATGACGAGGGTGTTGATGTTCTGGATCCACTGGGGGGCGACCCGCAGCCCGAACACGTTGAGGTTGATGTTGTGCTCGGAGAAGAGCATCAGCCCCATGGGCGCCAGCTGGTAGAGCGACCAGAAGATGAGGGAGCCGAGGGCGAGGATCAGGTAGGCCACCATGCGGCTGCGCTCGGCGGCGTCCGGGTGGCGGGCGGTCATCACGCAGAGCAGTACCAGCACCACGGCCCCCAGGATCAGCACAAAGCTGCCGCTGAAACTGGCGTGGGTCAGCAGCAGGCGCAGCGCCGGCACCAGCATGGCCAGAATGGCGATCCCGGCCAGCATTCGGCGGTAGAAGCCGCTCCCTTTGACATGGCGCAGCGGGGTGCTGATATCCGCCAGAATCGGCCAGCAGGCGAAGGTGGCGATGATGGCGATGATGTTGCCCAGCGTCGCAAACAGGAACAGGGTGCGGTAATCCTCGGTGAGCTGGAAGTAGCCCGCCACCGTGAAGCCGATAAAGAAGCCCAGATTCATCCCGGCGTAGTTCCACAGGAAGGCGCTCTCGCGGCGGTGATCATCCGGGGCGAAGCGCTGGGTCAGCATCATGTTGAGGCAGGTGACGTTGAGGCCGCTGCCGGTAAGGAACATGGCGAGCCCCCAGTAGAGGCCGGTGATCCCCATCTCGGCGATGAAGTAGCAGCCGATCACCTGCAGCACCATCCCCATCACGAACAGGTTGCGGTTGCTGAGGTAGCGCCCGCCGAGATAGCCGCCAAACAGGTGCAGGCCATAGTTGAAGGCCCCGAAGACCCCCATCATGGCGTTGGCCTGGGATTCGCTGAAGCCGAGCCGCTTGGTGGCGTAGAGCACCAGGGTGGAGTAGAGCACGGCAAACCCCAGGGTCGAGAAGGTCTGGATAAAGAACAGCGCCCCGGAGCCGGGGGGAATGGTGGGGTGTTGATTCGAAGCGCTCACGGTCTGTCTCCTGTGAGAGAAGAAAGTCATAACTCGTCCTGAGAGCGTACCGGTCTGCTGCCGGCTAGCCTTGTGCGCTTCCATGCTGGTCTGAAGGCCGGTCTGTCATTTAGCGGCCAAGCGGTGCAAATAGCCATACCTGAAATTTAATCCGGCGCGATTAATTGCTTTTTATTGATCTATTCCGCCTTTTTATGCGTGATTGAGTCGTGGTTGTAGCTCGGCTTACCACGCGATTGCGGCACGGTTGATGTGATCCAGTCGGCTATTTGGTGCTGATTCTGGCGCTGTAGCGGGATCTGCGTCCCGCTTTGTTGTCCCGAAACGCAGCTGGCGCCAAGTTGTTGTATTGCAGGTTGTTTATTCATCCTCGGGTATTGAGTGAATAAATATCGGGAAGAGAAGGGGCAGCCCGAGGGTGACTTGCGCGTGTTACTTCACTGCTGTCGAGAGGGTGAGGGGAGGATAGAACAACGCCCGGCGGGCCGGGCGTTGTGGTGCGACTGATGGGCGGCGAAAGCGGCCTTAGAAGTCGTGGTAGAGCGGCCAACCGAGCAGCGGGTGCTTGAGACCGGCGCGCATCTCGACGTTGTCGAGCTTCTCCGGCGAGGCGTTCTCTTTTTGCAGCAGCTGGTACTGGCGTACAAAGCCGAGGGTGTGCAGCAGGTTGGGCACAAAGCCCGGGCTCAGCTCCTGCCGCAGGGCGGCGGCCATGTCGGCGGGGAGCGCGCTAAGCATCAGGGCGAGCTGGGCGGCGAGATAGTCGGTGTCATACCAGCTCTCGTCGAGCTCAATCTCCCGCGCCAGTTTGCGCTTGAGATCCTGCTTCACCTTGAGCGGGGCGGCGCCACTGCCCTTGCCGCAGAGGATGCGGTAGAGCAGCGCTTCGGCCAGCTTGTCCTCCATAGTGGGGTGGTCGCTCTCGCAGGCGAAGAAGTGCTGGTCGATGAGTGCCATCAGGCGGCTCTTGTTGTGCTCGGTCAGCGCCTTCTCGTACTCCTGCCACCCTTGCCACTCCTCCACATCGGGCGGGCTCGAGATCTTGTCCAAGAGCCGCGCATCCACGTCACCGTAGAGGCTGTTGCCAACCTGCTTGGGGCTGACGGTGATGAGCATTGACCAGCCCTTCTGGAACGGCTTGATGGGGCCTTCCGGCGCCTGCAGCAGCGCCAGCGCCTTGGCCGGATTCCGCGCCGAGAGCTCCTGCAGGCCGAGGCTCACCACGCCGATGACGTCGTGGGCGGCCTGCTCCAGCAGGTGCATCTTGTACTTGTTGTAGTACTTGTCGGCGAATTTGAGGCTCATCAGTACCGCCTTACCCTTGATGGCGGCGAGCTGTTGCTGACTCAAGAGTTCGTTGTCGCGGCCAAAGCGCAGCACCTGGGTGAGATAGGGGCCCTGGTTGGCATCGCGAATGACTAACTGCATGAATGGGCTCCTTAATCCAGAAAGCTGAACATGTCGTCGACGTCGCCGTACTCGTCTTCCTCGACCTTGTTCTTCTCTTTGGCCTGCATCACCAGCTCGGCGGCAAACTTGTTGATGATGCCGTCCCAGCTGGAGTGCTCGTTGCGCAGCAGCGCCTTGATGGCTTTCTCCACCTCGGGGGCCAGCTCGCGAATAAGCATCAAGAGGCTGCGCGGGTCATCCAGCGCGTAGTCGTGGACATCCTCGCTCTGCTGGCGCTCGCTGTAGCGCAGGGACTCTTCGAGATCTTCCTCTTCGGCGTGCAGCACGTCGCGATAGCCTTCGTCCTCTTCATAGCGATCGCCGCGATAGAACTCGATAAAGGGGATGGCGAGGTAGAAGAGACCGGCCGGATCTTCGGCCACGCACTCGAGGATCTCGCGCTGCTTGGCTTCGCTATCCTGGGTGCGGATCAGGTAGTTGAGGAAGTCGAAGGTGTGCTGTTGCAGCTCGTCGGCGTTGTTCTTGATCGCCTCTTCCCAGTAGAGCGGCTGCTGGCAGACGATATCGCGGATCCGCTCCGGGGTCATCAGCTCGGAGATGATGGAGGGGAAGGAGATGTCGTGCTGGCCGTTAATCTGGGTCAGGGTAACGATATCAATGTTTTCAATCACTTCTGCCAGCTGGTCGTCAGACATGGTCTTGGCGATCAGCTCGAACTTCTCGCTGGCCTGCTTCGGCTCGATAACGGCCAGCTCTTTGATCTCGATGGCGGTAATTTCTATCAGACTGTTGCTCATGCCTTGCCCCAATTAGAAACGGACTTCGTCGTACATATCCTGATCGCCGTCGTCATCACCATAGCGGTCACTGCCGCCGTGGTAGTCGGCGTCGGCATCTTCCCCGTCTTCATCTTCTTCGTCGCGCAGCTCATAGTCGTCATCGCCGCGGTGGCTACCGCGGGGTAGCGGGTTGTCGAGCAGGAACAGCACGGCGCAGGCTTCCATCAGCTGATCTTCGCTCTGGGCCCGCACCGCCTTGACCAGCGGCAGGGCGGCGTTGTTGAATCCGACGCTCACCTTGAACTCGTCCCAGCTCGGCTGCTCGCCGCTGGCGAGCCACTTGTTCCACTGCGATTTGGCCTTGGCCGGGAACTGCACCCGGCCATAGAGGGCCAGCGGCAGATACTCGGGCATAAACTCCAGCATGCTCATATCGGCCAGCAGCAGGCTCTTCATCTGGTCGGTGAACTGTTCCAGCCCCTTGGGGTCTTCCTGATCCCGGTAGGATTCGATGTTTTCGCTGGCATCGCTTTGCAGCGCCTTGAGCCGCGCCTGGTCCCATCTCTTTTGCATAGTTGCTCTTTCTGCCTGCTGTTTCAGGGGTAGAACTGATCCCACATCTCCTGCATGGCGGAGGCGGGGTCGGTCACGATGACGTTGTTGAAATCCTTGATAAAGGCGGCCCGCTGTTTCGGATCGGACAGCACTTCATAGGCCTGCTTTACCTGGTGCAGCTTGATGGCTGCCTGCTCTTTCTCTTCTTCACTGGCCCCGTGCAGCTTGTCGGGGTGGTACTGGTTCGACAGCCGACGATAGGCTTTCTTGATGTCGTTTTCGCTGGCGTTGGACTTGACGCCCAGCACCCGAAAGTAGTTGTTCATGGCAGATCCTGCATCACTGGCATCATAGGATTCACGCTGCGAGTGCCTGATGGTGGGGATTGGCAAATCAGGCACGGCAAAAACCCGTCATTTTAACGGAAACCTCCCGCCATCGCCATGAATAGGACGCAAGGTCACTGGCAGAAAAGCTTGACGGGGCACCTTGGGATCTGTCTCCCTGTCGGGAATAGTCCAGGGACTACACTACAGGAGGCGCCGGGGATTATCTTGGCGATCGTCAGTTGGCCTCGGCCGTACCGAGACCCTTACTAAGGAATGGACAGCCATGCTCAAATTTTATCTTCTGCCTATGGTGCTGCTTGGCGGTTTCGCCATCGCTGCCGATGAGAGCATCGATGAGCCCTTGATGTTCATCAAGGGGGACATTACCAAGGCACAGTTTATGGAAAGAGCCGAGCAGCGTTTCACCCGGCAGGACAGTGACAAGGATGGCACCCTCTCGATTGCCGAGAGAGAGGCAGCCATGGCCAAGATGCACGAGGCAATGCAGCAGTCAGGCAAGGCCATGCCTGGCAAGATGGGGAATATGGGCAACATGAGGCCGATGCAGGACACGACCAGGGAACAGTTCATGGCGCATCATGAGGCCCTCTTTACCCAAATGGACAAGAACGGAGATGGTGTGCTTGACGAAGCCGAGCGTACCAGTGCCAGAGGGCGGCTCGGGCAGGGGATGATGGCGCCCGCCCAATAGAGCTGGTTTGTCACCTTTCCTTCCTGAAAAAAGAGCCCGGTAGTGATACCGGGCTCTTTGCATGGAGACGGGGTGACCTGAGGGCTCACCATTGCCGCAGTGCGAGCGCTTCCTGCCCCTGCGGGCGACCCCGACCTTAGCTCTGCCTGGCCAGCTCTGCCTTCACCAGCTGCTCCAGCTCCTCATAGGGGATGGCGCCCGACACCAGCTGGTTGCCGATCAGGGTCGCCGGTGTGCCCTGTACACCCAGCAGGGTGCCAATGCGCAGGCTGTTGCGCAGCTCCTCGGTGGCTTTACCCTCCGGTTTGAGTGCCACATTGCCGGTGGCCGCCAGCGCCTTGTTGATGTCCGCCTCGGTCAGCATCCCCTGCTTGCTCATCAGCTTGTCGTGCAGGGCGAAGAAGCGGGCGGGATCCTGTTGCCACAGGGTCAGGCTGTACTGGGCTGCCTTGGCGGAGCTCTGCCCCTTGAACGGCAGCAATTTGATCACCAGCCCCAGATCATTCGGATAGGCCTTGAGCAGCCTGGTCAGCTGGGGATCGAACTGCTTGCAGTAGGGGCAGTTGTAGTCGGTAAACAGCACCAGCGTCAGCTTGGGGTTTTTGGCACCCAGGCGCGGGCTGGTAGCGCTGTTGAACAGCACATCCTTGTTGCCCTTGATGAAGTTGCCAAGCTGGGCCTCCTGGGCTGCGGCATTCTGCTTCTCCCAGGACTCGGCCGCCTCGTCGAGGATCTTGGGGTTGGCGATCAGAGTCTCGCGGATCAGCTCCTTGATGCGTGCTTCCTGTTCAGGGGTGAAGGGGGCCGCGTGTAGGGTCGGAGCCAGCAGGGGTGCGCAGAGAGAGGCCAGCAGGGGCAGGGCGCTCAGAGTCGGTTTCATGGATACTCCTTAAAATCGGGTAGTGCCAGCCTGAAGTGGCCAGCCTTGTGCAAGCTAGTCGGCAGTCGTCGTGGTTGCGCCGGGGCAGCAAGGTATTCCCCTGCAACAACGCCATGCCGTAAATCTGTTTTCAGTACGCCGCAGTCGTGCCCCGTTGGTGCAAGAAGGCGGCGATGGTCTCGCAAACATGAGTCATGACCAATGGCAAAGAGCCGGAATCATTCCCGCCAGATGCAGAGGGTGAGATGCAGACGCCGTTCGGGTGGCGAGATGACTCTGGGTGGGGGTAGTGGCGGTGTGTAGCGCCAAAGGGGGGCCAGCAGGGCGATCAGCACCGCCACGGCAAAGAAGAGCTGTTCGATGCAGAGCAGGGGGGCGGCGCTCAGCCACTTGCCGTTGAGCTGGCAACTGCCTGGCTGCGGGCTGGCCGGTTTGGCATCCCCCAGATCCGTTGTCGAGTTCTGAACGGGTAGCGCCTGACAGCTGAGCGCCTGATCGAGCAGGGCAAGCCGGGCCAGCGGCTGGGCCGCACAATTGAGCAGCAGCAGGCAGACCAGCAGCAGGAGATGTTTCGCTATCCGTTGTTGCAAAATCATGTTCGCCCCGTCCATCAAGATGGGGCCATCCTAGCGAGCTATGTCTGGAGGGGCAAGTTACCGCGCTCGTTATGACTGATCGCCTGGGTGACAGAGCAGGTAAGTCTGGTCGGTTCTGTTTGGCGAACGCTTGTTCGCTAAAAGGGGGATCAGTATACTGCGCCGAGTTAAAACTCGAGGTGTTCGATGCTCAAAATTGCCCGTGTGCTGCTGCTTGGTCTGCTGCTCATTTTCTGGTTCCTGTTCGGTCTGCTGCTCTGTCTGGTTCGTCCGCGCCATCCCAACAACGTCTATGTCTTCGCTCGCATGTATCACGCGGTCTGCCCGCTGATCGGGTTGCGAGTCAAGGTGACGGTGGCCGACGAGGTGAAATCGGTCGGCCCGGCGGTCTACGTCTGCAACCACCAGAGCAACTTCGACATCTTCACCGTGACCGGTGCGGTGCAGCCCGGTGTGGTGGCGGTGGGCAAGAAGAGCCTGCTGTGGCTCCCCTTCTTCGGCCTTATCTTCTGGCTATCCGGCAACGTGCTGATCGACCGCTCCAACCGCTCCCGTGCCATCGGCACCATAGGTCAGGTGGTGGATCGCATCAAGAATCGCGGCACCTCCATCTGGATGTTCCCGGAAGGGACCCGCTCCAAGGGGCGTGGCCTGCTGCCATTCAAGGCGGGCGCTTTCCACACTGCGGTACAGGCTGAAGTGCCCGTGGTGCCCATCGTCTGCTCCAGCTACTTCGGTCAGATCGACCTCAATCGTTGGGACAACGGCGAAGTGCTGGTGGAAGTGATGGCACCGGTCTGCAGCAAGGAGCACGGTGCCGCTGGCATTCGCGAGCTCTCCGAAGTGTGCCGTGCCAGGATGGAGGCCAAGCTGGCCGAATTGGACAGCAAGCTGGGCCACAGCCACGCAGCTTGACTAGATATCGCAGATGAATCGACAAGGGAGCCTCAGGCTCCCTTTTTTATTGGTAAAAATCACCACCTGGTTGGCTATTTTCACCAACAAGCCCTTCTTGAATTTCCTCGGTAAATTCCCATCTATATGTAAAACAACAATAATTTTTCTTGGCACGGCTCTTGTAATGCAATGGGAAGAGATAGCAATCCCATCAACAAGGAGCCAGACCATGAGCGTATTCAGCCGCCTGACCGACGTGATAAATGCCAACCTGCACAGCCTGCTCGACAAGAGTGAAGAGCCGGAGAAGATGCTGCGCCTGATGATCGAAGAGATGGAGCAGGTGCAGGTCGAGATGCGTACCCAGGCCGCCCGCGTGATTGCTGAACAGAAACAGCTGGAGCGTCACCAGCAGGGGTTGCAGGCGCAGATCCTGGAGTGGTCGGCCAAGGCCGAGCTCGCCATCCAGAAGGGACGTGAGGATCTGGCCCGTGCCGCCCTCACCGAGAAGCTGGCGGAGGCCAGGAAATGTGAACAGCTGGAACAGGACAAGGCCCGGGTGGCCGAGGTGCTGGCCCAGCTTACCGCCGACAGCGAGCGACTGGCAGCCAAGCTGACCGAGGCGCGGGAGAAGCAGAAACTGCTGACCCTGCGCGAGCAGACGGCCCACAGCCGCATTCGTGCTCGCGCTCAGGTGGACAACCAGCGCATGCATGAGCTGATGGCGCGCTTTGACGGTTTTCAAGGCCGGGTCGAACAGCTGGAAGCCCAGCTGGAGGCGGCCATTTTGGGGCAGAATCCCTCGCTGGAGGCCCAGTTCCGCGAGCTGGAGCTCAATGACGAGATAGAGCGTGAGCTGGCCCGTCTCAAGGGTCAGAAGGTGGAGGTATAACCATGACTCCCTGGCCCAAGGATCTGGTGCATCGCAAGCTGACCGGCGTTTGCGCCGGCATTGCCCAACGGCTGGGGATCTCCAGAGTGACGGTGCGAGTGGTAGCCCTGCTTGCCCTGATCCTGGTGCCACCGCTGGCACTGGCTGCCTATCTGCTGGCGGTGCTGGTGATGCCGCCCCGTTATGAATTGAAACGCTGGCTGGATTGACCGCAAGGCAGCCCGGCGGCACTGAGTGCCCGTAAGGAGCAAGTTATGCTGGAATTTTTCATATTGCTGGGAGTGTTGCTGGTGATGGCACTGACCGGTTTTACCCTGGTTGCCATGCTGCTGGTAAGCGGTGTGTTTGTGTTGCTGGGGCTGTTGAGCGGCATGCTTGCCCTGATCATCAAACTGGCTCCCTGGTTGCTGCTGGTGTTGGTGGTCTGTTGGCTTATCAGCCACCGTCGTCAGCGCAACAATACCTATCTGTAGTGGCACAATACGTCGTGTGATGCTCCCTGATTTCCCCTTTTCGGCCACTCATCGAGTGGTCTTTTTTTCTGGCAATATTCAGGGGGAGTCGATTAACCACTGCGGGCTCCAGCTCTGCCAAATCGCGGGGTGCAGGATCAGCTGCTCCTTGAAGGATTTTGGCTGCTGCTTGAGGCGATATTCGATGCGCAGGGCCACCCCCTTCTCGCCGACTTCCTGCTGCCAAGCCAGCGTCAAGGGCCCCTTGCCGCGCAGGGCGCGAGCCCCTTTGCCATTCTGGTGCTGACGCAGACGGCGTAGCGGATCCGTGCTGATCCCGGTATAGAGCAGGCCGGTGGCGGTACGCACCATATAGACAGACCAGCGGGAAGAGGGGGATGGTTGTGGTGTCGGTGTGGTGGTTGCGGGTTTTCTCATTCAAATTCTCTGTGCCAAACTCAGAGGCAGCTCAAGGAGGTGCGATGAGGGTTTGGTTCTGGTTGTGGTTGCTGTTGTCGGTGCCGGCTCAGGGGGAGACGATTCGTCTCTACGATTACCATCAGCATCCGCCTTTCAATACCGGTGGAGATACTGGGCTGAGCCACGAGTTGGTCAAGTATCTCAATGAAAAGCTGGGGGGTGAACCCAGAATAGAGCTCTGGTTGGTTAATCGCGCCCGGCTGGCGCTGGAGATGGCGGATCCCGACTTCGATGGTCTGGTGGTCTGGGTCAATCCTGCCTGGGTGGGAGATCCCCATCGCGAGCGCTATTTGTGGACCTTTCCGGTGATGCGCGACACCAACGAGCTGATCTCGAACAGCGACAAGCCGATCACCTATCGCGGACCCGACT
The DNA here is from genome assembly GCF_049175515.1 of Aeromonas sp. 600479. Taxonomy (NCBI): domain Bacteria; kingdom Pseudomonadati; phylum Pseudomonadota; class Gammaproteobacteria; order Aeromonadales; family Aeromonadaceae; genus Aeromonas; species Aeromonas sp. 600479. Next base: position 19,854 of record NZ_JAAKVF010000016.1, on the reverse strand, counting down.
CCCTCAAGGGGTTGGTGTTTGGCGGGGTGGAGGGCTACCGCTATCAGGGGATCGACGATGCGGCAGCAAGGGGAGAGCTGGAGCGTCACGATGCCAAGAAGGTGAAGACCAATCTTGAGCTGCTGGTGCGCGGCCGTATCGATGTGACCCTGGTGCCAGGCTCCGCGCTGGGCTTTTTCATCGACTCAAACCACTATCAGGGCAAGCTGTTTATCTCCCCCTTCCCCCAATCCAGCTATACCCGCCATATTCTGTTGCCCAAGTCTCGTCCCGAGCTGCATGCCATCCTCAACGACATCGCCGAGCAGATGGACAAGGATCCCCGCTGGCACAAGGTGTTGGAATCTTATCGCGGTACGCCCTGAGGGCGACGCTTGAGCCGGTGCAATGGCAACAGGCTAACCAGCAAACCAGCCCAGACGAAGGCGAATCCGACTGCCTTTATGGGATCCGGCGCCTCACCAAACCAGTAGATGGCGAGCAGGAAGGCGAGGCTGGGCTCGATATATTGCAGCAGCCCCACAGTGCTCATCCGGGTTCTCGCCACCGCATAGCAGAAGAGCCCCACCGGCAGCAGAGTAGCGGGCGCACTGCCCATCAGCAGCAGCTTGTCGGCCAGATCCCCGTTCACGAATGCCCCTTCCCCGTGCCACGCCAGTGTGCCGATGATGATCAGCGCGACGGGCAGTTGCACCATGGCTTCCAGATAGAGGCTGGTGCCGGTGTCGTAGTGGATCTTCTTCTTGATAAGGCCATAGCAGGCGAAGTTGGCCCCCATGATGAGGGAGAACCAGGGGAGTTGGCCGTAGCAGAAGAGCATGTAGGCGAGCCCCGCCAGCGCCAGGGCGACCGCCAGATGCTTTTGCGGGGTGAGTCGCTCTTTGAGGAAGATGACGGCGAATACGATATTGAACAGCGGGGTCATAAAGAAGGCGAGGCTGGTGGTCAGCACTTGCCCGGTAGTGAGGCACCAGGTGAACATGCACCAGCTGATGGACATAACGGGGCCGGCCAGCAGGATTAGGCCGAGCTGGCGCGGCTCGCTGCGCAGTTGTGCCCAGGGCACCTTGTGGCCAAGCAGCAGAAACAGGCCGCCAAGCAGGATAACCGACCAGAGCACACGGTGGGAGATGAGCTCCCACATGTTGACCTCGGGCATGAATTGATAATAGAGCGGCAGCATCCCCCACAGGATGAAGGAGAGGGTCGCGGTGCCGGTACCTAGCCAGTTTTTCATTATTATCCGTTTATTAAATTAAACGCTCATGGCGATAGTAGGGGGCGCGCCCTGTTTCCACAAGAGGGAAAACAGGGAAATGCTGGTACTATCAACGTCATGCAGCGAATCGATAAGTTGTTTGAGCAAATCAGGGCTTGCCGTCTGTGCGAGGCTCACCTGCCGCTGGGGCCTCGTCCGGTGATCCGCGGGGCCGAGAGTGCCCGCCTGCTGATCATCGGTCAGGCGCCCGGCACCCGGGTGCATGCCAGCGGTATCCCGTGGGATGACCCCTCCGGTGACCGACTGCGCCAGTGGCTCGGTGTCGATAAGGCCACCTTTTACGACGAATCTCGCATCGCCATCATGCCGATGGGGCTCTGCTATCCCGGCAGGGGAAAATCCGGCGATCTGCCGCCGCGCCCCGAATGTGCGCCTACCTGGCACGACAAGGTATTGATGCTGCTACCCAACATCGAACTGACCCTGCTGATCGGCCAGTATGCACAAGCCTACTATCTGCGGGGGGCGGCTAAAGGGTCGCTCACCGAAACGGTGCGAAGCTGGGCCGACTATGGCCCCAGCTGGCTGCCGCTCCCGCACCCTTCACCGCGCAATAGCCTCTGGCTCAAAAAGAATCCCTGGTTCGAGCAGGAGATCGTCCCCCATCTGCAGCAAAGGGTCGCCCCGCTTCTGGGGAGACCCTGAGTATTAGAGCGCTGGCTCGGCCAGCGGTTTTGGCTTGCTGCGCGCCATGGCGATAAGTGGCAGGACGATGCAGATACAGCCCAGCAGCAGCGGCAGGCCCGGCTGCTCGTCAAACAACCATACCCCGATGGCCACTGCCATCAGCAGACCGGTGTACTCCGCCGAGGCGATCTTGCTAGCCTCCGCCTTGCGATAGGCCACCACGCACAATCCCGCATAGACCATGATCAGCGCCGAAGATCCGAAGGCGGGCCACCACATCTGCCACTGCCAGTCGCCCCCTTCCCACAGTGCCAGCGCCAGAATGAAGGGCATGCTCAGCACGTTGGTGAAAAACAGGGTCTGGGCGATGGGCTGCTTGAGCGGGATCCGCTTGATCAGCAGGTTGTTGAGCGCCATCGACAGCGCCACCCCAAGCGCCGCCAGAGCGGCCCAGTTCACCTCGGTCGGGCGCAGCACGATCAAAACCCCGATAAATCCGATGACTGCGGTCAGCACCTTCTGGCGCGAGATCGCTTCCCTCGCCATCCACACCGCCAGCGGCACCATCATCAGGGGGGCTGCATAGAAGAGGGCATTGGCGGTAGCGAGCGGCAAGCGGGTGAGGGCGACCACCATCAGGCAGACACCGACCGCCCAGATATGCGCCCGCAGCAGGTGCCACTTGATGGCCAACGGTGGGTTGCGACGCCATGACCAGAGCAGCCAGGGCATCAGCAGAAGGGCTGCAGAAACTTGGCGGAAAAAGACAAACTGGAAGATGGGCTGATCCGGCTCCAGTACCTTGACCAGCGCATCGGAAAAGACCGCCACCATATTGCCCAGCACCAGATAAAGGATGCCGATCCCGACTGCATTCATACCACCTCCCACTTCAGATGAGGGGAGGGTAGCGTGCCGGTTGATATCCAGTAAAATGATAAAAAATGACCACCCATGAGATATTTAGATAATGAAGCTCCCTCCCCTGCGTGCGGTGCAATATTTCGAGGTGGTGGCCCGGTTGCTCAGCTTCTCCCGCGCCGCCCTTGAACTGAACGTCAGCCAGAGTGCGGTCAGCCACCAGATCCGCCTGCTGGAGGATTTTCTGGGTGAGCGCTTGCTACTGCGTCAGGGGCGGTTGCTCTCGTTGACGCCGCAGGGGGAGAGCTACTTCGAAGGGATTGCCGCCGGGCTCAGCCAGATTGCCCAGAGCAGTGAACAGTTGCGTGGTGGCGGCGAGATGCGAGTCCGGCTCGCGGTCTACAGCTCGTTTGCGGTGAAGTGGCTGATCCCCCGCTTGGCCGGATTGCGCCAGCTCTACCCCGAGCTGGACTTGAGTCTGGAGATGGTGGCGGAGGATCCCGAACTCTCCGATAGGGTGGCGGACTGCTTTATCACCGTCTCACCCCACGGGCGTGGTTACTGTCACGATCTTATCTATCAGGAGCGGCTCTTTCCGGTCTGCAGTCGCCGTCTGTTGCAGCAGGTCAGCGGGGAGTGGCCTGATGCCATCTGGCAGCTGCCGCTGCTTTCGGTGCAGTCCATCTACAAGGCGAGGGGGGAGGATTGGCTGCGCTGGGCCAAGGCGGGTGGGCTGGTGATTCCGGACGAGGCGCGGATGCACCATTTCAGCCATGTGCTGCTGGCGATGGAGGCGGCGGCCTGGGATCAGGGGGTGGCATTTGTGAATGACTATATGCTGCGACCCGATGATCCCCAGCTGGTGGCCTTGCCGGTACACCAGCTGGAGACGGGGGATGCCTTCTACTTTACCTGCAAGCGCTCGCGGGCCCATGAGCCCGCCATCAGCCGGTTGCGCCAGTGGCTGATGATGGAGACACGCCAGAGCATGCCGCTCTAGCCTGCACCGTTACGCTCTCTTGAACTGGCTCAGCACAAACAGGCTGGTGGCGCAGACGACGACCGAAGGCCCAGCCGGGGTGTCCTGGTACCAGGAGAGGGTCAGCCCGCCGAGCACGGCGAGACAGCCGATCAGCGCGGCAAAGCCAGCCATCTGCTCCGGTGTCTGGCTGAAACGGCGGGCGGTAGCGGCGGGGATGATCAGCAGGGAGGTGATGATCAGCGCGCCAACAAACTTCATCGCCACGGCGATCACCAGCCCAATCAGCAGCATCAGTACGCAGCGCAACATATCGACCCGGATCCCTTCTACCCGCGCCAGCTCTTCCGAGATGGTCATGGAGAGCAGGGGATCCCACAAGCGCCACAGGGTAAGCAGTACCAGCGCGCCACCGCCGTAGATCCAGAGCAGATCCATCGGTTGTACCGAGAGCAGGTCGCCAAACAGGTAGGCCATCAGATCCACCCGCACATTATCCATAAAACTCAAGGTAACCAGACCGAGCGACAGGGCGCTGTGGGCCAGAATGCCGAGCAGGGTATCGGTCGCGACCTGCTGGTTGCGACTCATGATCACCAGCAGCATCGCCATGGCGAGGCAGCAGACCACTACCGCCAGGGTGAGATCGACCTGCAGCAGAATGCCTAGTGCTATGCCGAACAGGCAGGCGTGCGAAAGGGTGTCGCCAAAATAGGCCATCTTGCGCCATACCACGAAGCTGCCGAGGGGACCGGCCAGCAGGGCGATGCCGAGACCGGCCGCGAGTGCGTATAACAGAAAGCTGTCCACTTGAATGTCCTGTTGCTTGCGCTATTTGCTGTGAGCGTTGTTGCGAGAAGGCAGGCGGATGATGGGGGCCTGCGGTTCATGATGATGGTGTTCGCCATCGCAGTGGTGATGGTGGGTATAGACCGCCAGCACCTCCTGCTCCGGTCGCCCGAACAGACGGGCAAATTCGGGGTGGCGGGCCACGCTTTCCGGCTCGCCATGACAGCAGACGTGGCGATTGAGGCAGATCACCTCGTGGGTGCTGGCCATCACCAGATGCAGGTCGTGGGAGACCATCAGCACGGCGCAATTGAATTCGGCGGCGAGCTGGCCGATCAGGGCGTAGAGCTCGATCTGGCCGGTGATATCGACCCCTTGCACCGGCTCATCCAGCACCAGCAGCTCGGGCTTGACCAGCAGGGCGCGAGCCAGCAGCACCCGCTGCATCTCGCCTCCGGAGAGCTTCTGCATCCGGTTCTCAAGTAATCCTTCTGCGCCCACCCGGGTCAGCGCCTCCTCGATGGAGAGGCGGCTGTTTTTGCCCAGTTGCAAGAAGCGGCGCACCGTCAGCGGCAGGGTGGGATCCAGATAGAGGCGCTGGGGCACATAGCCGACTCTCAGATCGCGGCTGCGAGTGATCTTGCCCGAATCCGGCGTGAGCAGACCCAGCACCAGCTTGCTCAGGGTGCTCTTGCCCGCCCCGTTGGGGCCGACGAGCGTGGTGATTTTGCCTTTATTGAGGGTAAAGGAGACCTTGTCGAGCACAGAGCGTCCATCAAACGAGAGAGAGACCTCTTTCAGCTCTACCAGTTGGCTCATGACAACTCCGGGGTTTACAGCCAGTGAGAGTTATAATATAACAAAAAACGGCTGTTATATTATCACATACTCATCCCCTGACGAGATTCACCAATGAGAATTATTGCGCTTTTCACTGCCCTGCTGGCGGTGACTTTGCCTGTTCGTGCCATTGAGGTACTGACCACCATCAAGCCCCTTGGCTTCATCGCTGCGGCGATCACTGACGGGGTGAGCGAGCCCAAGGTATTGCTGCCGACCGGTGCCTCTCCCCACGATTTCTCCCTGCGTCCGTCCGATATTCGCAGCATCAACAGTGCTGGGCTGGTGGTGTGGGTTGGCCCCGAGCTGGAAGGGTTTATGGCCAAGCCGCTGGCCAATCATTCCCATGCTTTGGCCCTGACTCAGGTTGAGGGAATGCCGCTGTTCAACTACGCGACTCAGGATAGTCATGACTCCCATGACCATGATGATCACGATCATGCCGCCCACGAGCACGGTAACCATGATCATGATGAAGGGCATGAGGGACATCATCACGAAGGGGTCGATCCCCATATCTGGCTTGGCCCGATGCAGGCCAAGGTGATTGCCAAGGCGATCGCAAGTGAATTGGGCAAGCTGGATCCGGCCAATCAGGCTCGCTATGACGCCAACCTCGCGGCATTTGATGCCAAGGTGGATGCCAAGGACAAGGTGATTGCCGGCCAGATGAAGGCAGTGAATGAGAAGGGGTACTTTGTCTTCCACGAGGCGTATGGCTACTGGGAGCGCCATTACGGCATGAGTTCAAAAGGTCACTTTACCGTGAGCCCTGAGCGTCGCCCGGGCGCCAAGACCCTGGTGGATATCCGCAAGGCACTGGAAGAGAAGCAGGCGAGCTGCATTTATGCCGAGCCGCAATTCTCACCGGCTGTGATCGAATCGGTGGCACGCAATACCGGCGCCAAGGTGCTGTTGCTTGATGAGGTGGGTGAACAGGTACCGCTCGGCCCGGATGGTTATCCCCAATTCATGCAGCAACTGGCAGACGCATTCGCCCAGTGTCGCTGATCGCCTGCTGAGCCTCTCATCCGGAGGGACTATACTGACCTCCAGCATCTGACATGGAGTGTCCGGTATGAAATGGTTGTTGATCCCGGCTTGCACGTTGGCGCTATGTTGCGCCAACGTGCAGGCTTCGCGTCTTTCCGAATATATTGCCAGTCCGGATCTGCGGGCCAAGCTGCAGGAAGTGTATGGTGGCCGCGCCATTCAACGGGCCGAGGCTTTTTCTCGCCTGCTGACCCCCAGGGCGGGCACCACGGATCAGCAGAAAATCGAGCTGGTGAACAACTACTTCAACAATCTGACCTACAGCGAGGATCCCAAGCTGTGGGGAGATGAGGATTACTGGGCCAATCCGCTGGAGTTCATCGGCGCCCGGGGTGGGGATTGCGAGGATTACAGCATCTCCAAGTACTACACCCTGATGGAGCTGGGGGTGGATGAGAAGAAGCTGCGACTGGCCTACGTCAAGGCGGTGCGTTACAACCAGTTCCACATGGTGACTCTCTATTTTCCGACACCCAAGGCTGACCCACTGGTGCTCGACAACATCAACAGCCGGATCCTGCCGGGCAGCAAGCGTACCGATCTCATTCCCGTTTACAGTTTCGATGCCAAAAGCATCTGGATCATGAAGTCACGGCGGGAAGGGACGCTGGCGGGGAGTGCCGATCGGTTGGCGCAGTGGACATCGATGAAGACCCGCTTCTCCAGCGAGCAACTGCGCTCTCCCCGTCGTCAGCTATAGCTTGCCCGCCGCCTTTAACTCATCGAAATATTTCGCTGCGCCCGGATGCTGCTCAATACTCAGCACCGGGCCGGTTTTATTGCGTGCCCGGTGAAACATATTGGCGTAGCCATAAGTCTGCTCATTGAACTTGGTCTGCTGGGCCAGCATGGCCTTGGTCAGGCGATAGACAGACTCTTCCGGCATGGTGGCATTGGTAACCAGAGTGGCGGCAATGGCAAAGGTGGGCGTCGCCTTCAGATTGCCGGGGTAGATGCGGGCGGGCACCTGACTGCGTTGGTAATATTTGACCCCCTTGAGTAGCTGATCACGGGTGGCCCCATCGATGGGGAGGAAACTGACTGCGCAACGTTTGGCGGTGTCGAGCACAATCCGGTTAGGGTGTCCCATCACAAGTGCAAATGCGTCGATCTGCTTGCTGCAGAGCGCATCCGGCAGGTTGGCCATGCTCTTCAGATCGAGATCCTGCTCTTTCGCTCCCAAGATGTTGAACAGGGTCAGCGCCGTCTGGCGGGTTCCCGAGCTCTTCAACCCCATGTCGATGGGGGCGAGCTTGAGCTGTTCCAGTGAAGTGATATCGCCATCGGCACGGATCACTATGGTGAAGGGCTCGGCATGGGTGGCAAACAGGGCGCGCAGCTCAGGTTGCGGCTGGGTGGCAAAAGGGCCCAAGCCCTGGCTTGCCTGATATAGCCAGTCTGACTGCACCATGGCGTAGGATGACTCGCCACTCTTCAGTCGCTTCAGGTTTTCTATTGAACCCGATGAGCTCTGCAGTGTGCACGCAAGTTGCTCGTCGACCTCATGAGCTAGACGGCAAAACTCTTTGGCTATCTGGTGATAAATCCCCTGCTCACCCCCGGTGGTGATAGTGACGGTTTCAGCCATCAGGCCGGATTGCCACAGCAGGGGCAACAGCATGGCGAGCTTCTTCATGATTGCGCCTCCTTGGCATAACCATCGATACCCCAGGTCCGCAGTTTGTCGATGTCGCGACACTCTCCCGATTCTGCCAGCAGGGTATAACCGGCGGCATGCATGGTTTGGGAGAGCAGATTCCAGTAGAGCGGCTCATCGGTCAGCTGACAGCTGATAAAAATGGGATTGAGCGGGTCAAGTTGATTGAAGGTATCCGCATTGAGGGGAATGGCGCTGAAGGCGAGCTCACACCCCTGTTCCTGCAACGCAGCCAATATGGCTTGGCCGTGGGCGGGAAAGGTGACCACATCCCAGCGCCAATCCAGTGTTTTGCCGCGGCCCTGGCTTAGCAGGGGGAAGATCTCGGACCATTGCGGGTGATTGAGCAGGGAGAGGGGCAGCAAGATCCCCTCTATGTGAGAGTGCTGCCACTGTTGCAGGGCGCTCTGGATGGTTGCGAGAGCGCTGTCGGCACCGAGGGGCTGACTGGGCAAGAAACGCTGATAGAGCGCGATCTCCCCTTGTGTGGAGACAAATTTTTGCAGTTGCCCGCCTTCCGGCAGTGGGCTCACTCCTTGCAGCGGCTGTGGGGGCGTCAGTGGCAGCTGTTTTCCCAGCTGGGTGATTTTGAGTCGTTGTTGCAGCAGATCCCGTTTGCGTTCGGAAACCAATTGGTTGATGGAAAGTGCCACTTCTTTGAGGTCTTGCAACCAGGGAGTGGGCAGGGTGCTGTTGAACTGGTGTTTGCGGATACGGATCAGCTGCAGGTTGATCTGCTCCAGGGGCTGCAGCAGGCGTTTGCACACCAGGGAGATGATCAGGGTAAATACGACGAGGCCCGCCAACAGCGCCAGACCGGTGCGACTGATGGCATTCCACAGGTGCTGATAGGCGTAGCCGCTATGCCCCTCAAGGGTCAGAGTGCCCAGCATGCGCCAGCCATCTGTCAACTCTTGCTCAATTTTGACGGGTGGCATGCCGATAACAGAAGGGAGCCAGCCAGGGACATTTTGCTGGGTAGAGTGGAATACCTTCTGAAACAGCAATTGGCCATCCGGATCAACCAGAATAACCGAGCTGACGAAGCCGCCGTCAAACATGGCATTGACAATGGTTTCGGCCAGCACCTGATCATCATTGAGCAGGGTGCCTTGAAGTACCAGTCCAAGGGCTGTGATGGCGGTCTCCAGATTGGCCGACATCTGATCAAGGATTGACTGGCGGACCGTGGAGACTTCAAGAACGAACAACATAACTGCACCAATCAGGAACAGTACAAGGATTATCCAGCGCAACAGTTTTGATAACGTCATATCCACTCCATGGAAAAATTATCGCAACATTTGAATTTTTAATGCCGAATCGAGTCCGACCCGGCTCTTAAAAATAGGAAAAAATAGTTAAAAAAGGCGATCATTTCTGCCCATCAGGGCGTGTTATGCATAAAATGTGAGGTTCATGCAGATTGTGATGAACTATTTGTAATTTGTTTTGTCCAAAAAACAGTTTTATACGGTTTTGTCACAACTGACATCGCAATACTCTCTCTTGGATCTAAATACAGGATAGCGGATGAAACGTCTCCGTCCCTTGGTAGCACAGGCTGCCAATTGGGAACCACCGGTTCCCCGCAAACATTTTTACGCCATGCTGATGCTGACGGCCATGACCCTGTCAGCAGTGGCATTGCTGCCAGCGCCGGGGGATATCCTGGAGCGGCCTCTTCGCCTTGAGTTGCCCATTGATACCGCCGGTACAGCAACCAACGAAAACAACACCGATTTTAACGAAATCCCCGACCACGAACTGGTTGATCAGAGTGCGGCAGAGGACGATATCCCTGTTGATACCGCACCGCAGTGGCAGGATTACCGAGTGCGTAATGGTGAGAACCTGACCGCCATTTTTAACAATCTGGGACTCTCTACCACTACTCTCTACAAAGTACTTGATGCGGACAGCAAGAACTATCTGGCCAGATTGAAACCGGGCCAGACCATAGAGCTGCTGATCGATCAGGACAACATTCTGCAACAACTCAAGATCCGCTTGAACATCAAGCAGACGCTGGTGATGTCGCGCAGTGACGATGCTTATACTGCCTCCATGATCAACGAGAAGGTCGAGTGGCAGCCGCAGCGTTACAATGGCGTGATCAACGGCAGTTTCTATGTCAGTGCCCGCAATGCAGGCATTCCTGCCACTCATATCCAGAAGATTGCCAACCTGTTCCAGTGGCGGATGAACTTTGCTCAGGATCTGAAAAAGGGCGATAAATTCAAGGTTTTGGTACGCCAGGAGACGGTCGAGGGCAAGAGCACCGGTAACAGCCAGCTGCTGGGTGTGGAAATGATCAGTCAGGGCAAGACGGTGTCGGCCTGGCTCTCCGATGATGGCAACTATTACGATGGTCAGGGCAACAGCCTGGAGCGCGGTTTCCGCCGTTATCCGACCCACAGTCGTTACCGGATCAGCTCAAACTTCAACCCCGCTCGCAAGCATCCTGTGACTGGTGCTATCCGTCCCCACGAGGGGACCGACTTTGCCGTTCCGGTGGGTACCCCGGTACTGGCCACGGGTGACGGTGTGGTCCAGAAGGCGACCAGCCACCCGCTGGCGGGTACCTATATCGTAATCAAGCACGGTCGAACCCTCTCTACCCGTTATCTGCACCTGAGCAAGTTGCTGGTCAAAACCGGTCAGCGGGTGAAGATGGGCGACAAGATCGGCCTTTCCGGCAACACCGGTCGCTCGACTGGTGCTCACTTGCATTACGAACTGCGGATCAACAACCGTCCGGTTAATGCCATGACCGCCAAGCTGCCGATGGCTGAACCGCTCAGTGGCAAGGAGCGTCGCCAGTTCCTGGCCAAGGTGAAGAGCTACCGCAAGGAGCTGGCCGCCGGCTAATCGCTGTAGCCACTAGCTGAAATGAAAAGGCCCCGCCAGACTGGCGGGGCCTTTTTTGCATGCGTAGTGCTGGTCAGTAACCCTTGTCGAAGTCAATCTTGCCATCCAGTGGCTGGCCATCGATAAAGCGAATGTAGTTGCGTACAAATATCTGGGCCACATCCTCTGGAAAGCTGTAGGCGCTGTTGTGGGGGGTGACGATTAGGTTGGGTTGTCCCCACAGTGGACTGTCGGCGGGCAGCGGCTCCTGCTCGAATACATCCAGCACCGCCATTGCCAGCTTGCCGGTACGCAGTGCGGTGAGCAAATCGCCCGAGTGTACAGCGCTGCCACGACCGACGTTGAACAGGATGGCGCCAGGTTTGCAGTGTTCGAAGCGGGCGGCATTGAAGAGATGACGGGTATCGCGGGTGGCAGGCAGCACGCTGACGATGACATCGGCCTGCGCCAGCATCTTGTTGAGCGCAGGCAGCTGATAAACCTGGTCAAACCCGGCACGCTCCCGACCACTGCGGCTGATGCCCAGCACCTTCATACCAAAATGTTTGCCGGTGTGGGCGATATGCTGGCCAATGCTGCCGGTACCCAGGATCAGCATGGTTTTCCCTTTGAGCCCCTGATAGGGGTGACTCTGCCAGAGTCGTTGTCTTTGTTGTTCCCGATAGAGAGGAAGTTGGCGTGTCAGACTGAGCAGATGACCAAAGACATACTCGCTCATCAGCGGGCCGAAGATGCCGCGCACGTTGGTGAGCTGATAGTTGCGACGACTGTCCGGATCGAGCAGCACGTCGACCCCGGCATAGGTGGACTGGAACCAGCTCAGCTTGTTGGCTTTGGGCAGCAGTGGCTTGGCGCGGGCTGGCTCTGCCAGCAGAATATGGGCCTTGCCGATAAGTTGTTCGGCATCGCTCGGGTTGTCGGCCCGCAGAATGCGCAGATGAGGGAGGTTGGCCGCCTTGAGCAGACGTTCGTAGTGAGCATTATCCTGGCTGAGCAAAAGAAGGGTACGTTGGCTCATACTCTTGTTCCTTATCAGAATTTGCGGCGCGACAAGATGCCGCTCTCGTCCCATCTTACCCGAGTTGCCAGCGCAACATAGCCGACCAGGGCGCTTTTTCGTTTTCGCCACGCCCCTCGTGGGCTACAATCTGCCCCACATTTTGCAAAGGATCCGACTCCAGTGTTTGGTGACAAGTTTTATAAGCGGCTGGCCGAGCTACAGCCTTGGCAACAGACCGTCTACACCCTGGCGCTGGCAGAGCGCATGTACCCCAACTATGCCCTGTTCAGCCAGGCTTCCGGTTTTGGCAATGCAGATGCCTTCCGGCACGCGCTGGATCAGATGTGGAACTATCTGACCGTCAAGGGCTCACGTGTCAATCTGGGAGCCATTCTCGAAGAGTTCGAAGCCCATATTCCGGATCCCCGCAAGTTTGAATCCTACGGCGCCTATCCGGCGCTGGATGCCTGTGTGGCACTGGGCTGCGCCTACAACTCGGTGATCTGCCGGGTTGGCGAAGAGGCCAACGATGCCAGCCATGCCTCCGTTGGCACTGTGGCCGGTTTTATCGAGCTGCTGGAGGAGCGGGATCTGACAGAAGAGGAGCTCTACGAGCACGAGTACATGGAGGCCGAGCTGGAGTTTCAGGTCGAGTTGCTCAAGCGGGTTGCCCATGAGCGCGACAGCGATCGTATCCTGGCCATCAGAGCATTCGCCTCTCAGGATGGTGTCTCCAATATCGGTATCAGCCTGGAAGAGTAATTATCTCCGGTGCCTGATAGACAAAAGCTCCCGGTCGGGAGCTTTTTTTATGTCTGTCATTCTGTGGCTGTTTAAGCTTGCTCTTCGGTCAGGGGTCTGACGCTCAGCACCGGGGCAGCGTCGATTTCGTCTGCATTCATCATGGTGGAGATGCGTTGCAGGGAGGAGAGCAGCAGGGTCTGCTCCCAGGTTTCAAGGGATTGAAAGCGTTGGATAAAGCGCTCTTGCAGCGGGGTTGGGGCCTGGGCCAGCAGGGCGCGGCCTGCGTCAGTCAGTGTCGCGTGAACCTTGCGCTTGTCGGTATTGCTGCGAACGCGCTGCACCAGTTGGCGGCTCTCCAATCGGTCCATGATGGTGGTGGCGGTGGCCTGGCTCATGTTGGTGTGATCGGCCAGCTGACGCATGGAGATCTGTCCCAGCTCGTCGATCCCTTTGAGCAGCAAGAGTTGCGGGGAAGTGAGCCCGGCTTCTTTGATCAAGCGCCTGGAGTGCATGTCGATGGCACGAATAATCTGGCGCAGGGCGACCAGCACTTCATCATGTTTTTCCATGGGGTGTGCGTCATTGGAGGGCTATGGAGAGGGGCAAAATTTTCCGCCTAATTCGTCACAAGGTCAATATGGTTTTTGCTGTAATAATTTCTGCTCTAATTAATTTTGTGTTAGGTTGACGGGCATTTCACGGAATTCACCCTGACATTTGAGGAGCGAAATGATGAATGACGAGCTGGATATCAAGTCTCTGGTGGCCGAGTTACGTGTGGTCAGAGTGCGCTATGAACTGCCGGATACCTCGGCTTTTGTGCGCTATCAGCCTGCCTATGATGAAGACCCGAACAACCTCAAGGTACACCACTATGATGGTGAGTTACCCCTCTCTTGCAGTGAGACAGGTACTTTCAACCTAAAGGAGTTGGTTAATGAATTGCGCTACGCCTATGTGCTGGTGCACCTCTTTCCTGACGAAAGTGCCATGAACTTCTATCTGACTGGCCTCGATACCGGCCTGGCACAGCTGGAGTTCATCGGTGGCTCTTACGACTTCAATCGCCTCTGGATCACCAGCGGTGTCTCCAATCTGGGCGTCCCCATGGCCATCTTCCTTGGCAAGCGTCACGCCGTGAATGGCCAGCCCTCGGTTTCGCTGGTGGATCACCGCGAACAGGCGGCTGGCAAGCTGGTCTATCGCGCCATCGGCGGTGCCGGTGATCATGTGGGCGAAGACTTTTTCAACAACGACTAAGGAGGCTGGATGCGAGCAAGCAAAGGGCTATTGAAAGGCCTCAACCCGACCATGGCCATGACGGCCCTCACCGTGATCACCCTGTTTTTGCTGTTTGGCGTATTTGTTCCCGATACCGCGGCCGCCTGGTTTGTCGGTGCCAAGGATCAGATTATTGCCGGGTTCAAGTGGTACTACATTCTGGTGGTCGCCCTGTTCCTGTTCTTCGCTGTCTACTTGATGTTCAGCCGTTTTGGCAGCATCCGGCTGGGTGACGACGACCAGGTACCGGAGTTCGGCTACTTCGCCTGGTTCTCCATGCTCTTTAGCGCTGGCATGGGGATCGGTCTGGTGTTCTGGAGCATCGCCGAGCCGATGAACCATCTGCAGGGCAATCCGTTCATTACCGAAGGGATGACCCCGGAAGCGGCCCAGATCGCCATGCGCCTCACCTTTTTCCATTGGGGCCTGCACCCCTGGGCCATCTATGTGATCGTCGGCCTGTCACTTGCCTTTTTCAGCTACCGGCGCAAGTTGCCGCTGGCGATCCGCTCTGTGCTTTACCCCATCCTTGGCGAGCGGATTTACGGTTTTTGGGGCCATGCGGCCGATGTGCTGGCCGTGTTCGGTACCGTGTTCGGGGTGGCGACCTCCCTTGGACTGGGGGTCTCCCAGATGAATACCGGTCTCAACCAGATGTTCGGCATGGACGTATCGCAATCCAACCAGCTTTGGCTGATTGGTGGCATCAGCCTGATCGCCACTCTGTCGGCGGTCTCCGGGGTCGGGCGCGGAGTGAAAATCCTCTCCGAGCTCAATATCTGGCTGAGTGTCTTCGTGCTCGCGCTCTTTCTGGTGCTGGGGCCGACCACCTATATCCTCAACGCCTATGTACAGAACATCGGTGATTACCTGCAGAACATCGTCAAACTGAGCTTCTGGACCAACACCGAGGCCAACGGCACCTCGGCCTGGCAGTCGAGCTGGACGGCGTTTTACTGGGGCTGGTGGATTGCCTGGGCGCCGTTTGTCGGCATGTTTATCGCCCGTATCTCCAAGGGGCGTACCATTCGCGAGTTTGTGCTAGGTGTGCTGCTGGTACCCTCGCTGCTCGGCATGTTCTGGCTCACCGTGTTTGGCGGTACGGCGATGAATCTGGAGCTGTTTGGTGGCGGTGGCGTGGTCGCTGCGGTCAATCAGGATGTGACGCTGGCGCTCTACAAGACGGTCGAGCTGCTGCACTGGGATACCTTCGGCTGGATCGCCAAGGCCGTGTTGACCCTGCTCATCTGCACCTACTTCATCACCTCCAGTGACTCGGGCACGCTGGTCATCACCACTCTGCTCTCCATCGGTGATCAGGAGCCGCCGGTACTGCACCGCGCCGTATGGGGTCTGGGGCAGGGGCTGGTTGCCGCTATTCTGCTGGTTTCCGGCGGCCTGGCAGCCTTGCAGGCGGCCAGCATCATAGCGGCGCTGCCTTTCTCGGTGATCATGCTGGCGATGTGCTATTCGCTGATGCTGGGGCTCAAGCAGGAGAGTCAGCGCCAGTTCGAGTATCGCCAGAACCTCAAGCGCCACGATGGCTCATCCCATATGAGCCTGATGGAGCGAATTGGTCCGGCATAACGGCACCAGCAGGGGTTAGCACCCCTTTACATATAAACTTGGATGCAAAACGGCCGCCCTGGCGATGCTCTCCTTGCGGAGCTCATCATCAGGGCGGCCGTCTGTTATGGGGCCGAGGTTACTCTTCGATAAAGGTCCACTCATCCTTGATGCGGCTGATGGCATCGGTCCGCTTTTTGGCGAGCTGCTCCTTGATCTCTTCCCCTTTGAAACCGGCTGCCACTATCTCTTTCACCGGCACCGCTTGGGCGGCAGCCAGCGCTTCGGCCACGTAGTCCGGCTCGGCGTAGACCCGCTCCTCGAAACCGGTACGACCGTGGAAGTCGGCGCGACAGGCATCCAGCAGCTGGGCAAAGCGCTCGGGGCGACGCCAGGCATCCGCCTTGTCGAACACTTTGAGCAGGGTGACGGGCTTGAGCTCAAAGGCGATATGGATGTGGGTGTGCAGATCGCTCACCAGCAGCGCCAGATCCCGGCACTCGTTGGGTACCCGGAACCGCTCGCACAGGGCACGAATAAGCGGCAGCCCCTTCTGGCCATGACCGTGATGGCTTGGCCAGAACTCCTTGGGGGTGACTCCCTTGCCAAGGTCGTGGCAGAGGGCGGCAAAGCGGACGGTCAATTCCGGGGAGAGCCGGCACGCCTGCTCCAGCACCATCAGGGTGTGGATGCCGGTGTCGATCTCCGGGTGCCACTTGGCCGGGGCGGGGACGCCAAACAGCGCATCAATCTCTGGGAACAGTGCCTTCAGGGCGCCGCACTGGCGCAGCACCTCGATAAAGATCTGCGGGGTTGGTCCCAGCAGCACTTTTTCCAGCTCTTTCCAGACTCGCTCCGGCGTGAGGTGGGCCAGCTCGCCAGCGGCCGTCATCTCGCTCATCAGGGCGAGGGTCTCCGGCGCTATGGTAAAGCCCTGAGCGTGGAAGCGGGCGGCGAAGCGGGCGACCCGCAGGATGCGCAGCGGATCTTCGGCAAAGGCAGGGGAAACGTGGCGCAGCAGCCGTTTTTCCAAATCCTCGATGCCGCCGTAGGGATCGTGGAGCTCTCCCTGATCATCTTCGGCGATGGCGTTGATGGTGAGATCCCGGCGCAGCAGATCCTGCTCGAGCGTCACATCGGGGGCGGCGTGGCAGACAAAACCGGTGTAGCCCTGACCCTGTTTGCGTTCGGTGCGGGCGAGGGCATACTCCTGCTGGGTTTTGGGGTGAAGAAACACGGGAAAGTCGCGACCGACCTGGGTAAAACCCAGCGCCAGCATCTGTTCCACGGTGGCACCGACCACCAGATGATCCCTGTCGCCCTGCGGCAATCCCAGCAGGCGATCCCGCACTGCGCCCCCAACCAGATAAGTCTGCAAACCGTCTCTCCCGTCATCAATCGTGGGGCCGAGTATATCGTCTTTGTTACCGCTTTGCTGCCTGACCACCACCTGCCCGCAGTGCCAGTCAGCGCGGCTTTGACTTGGGCGTGACGAGGCCTTACGCTGCCGCACCAGACAGCTGGCGCTGTGCTGCGGGATGACTTTATGCCCGCGCAGGCCAGATGAGCCGAAGGAACCGCAGAGTTCCCCTTATATCAACGACATGAGAACAACGTGAATCAATCAACCTTCGCAAGCCGGGTTCTGGAGTGGTACGAGCTTCATGGCCGCAAAACCCTGCCCTGGCAGCAGGAGAAGACCCCTTACCGGGTCTGGGTCTCGGAGATCATGCTGCAGCAGACTCAGGTCGCTACAGTCATCCCCTATTACCAGCGTTTTATGGCGCGCTTCCCCGATGTGGTGGCGCTGGCTGATGCCCCTGTCGACGAGGTGCTGCACCACTGGACCGGGCTTGGCTACTACGCCCGGGCCCGCAACCTGCACAAGGCGGCCCAGCAGATCCGCGATCATCACCATGGTCTCTTTCCCGAGCGCTTTGACGAGGTGATGGCGCTGCCGGGGATTGGTCGTTCTACCGCCGGGGCAGTGCTGTCGCTCTCTCTTGGTCAGCCTCACGCCATCCTTGATGGCAATGTGAAGCGGGTACTCACCCGCTGGCTGGCGCTGCCGGGCTGGCCCGGCCAAAAACAGGTGGAGAACGAGCTGTGGGAGATCGCCATCCGGCTGACTCCCAAACTGGGGGTGGCGCAATACAATCAGGCGATGATGGATATCGGGGCGACGATCTGCACCCGCAGCAAGCCAGCCTGTGATCGCTGTCCGGTGCGGGCCGATTGCCAGGGGCTGTCGCAAGGCAAGCCCACCGCCTACCCCAATAGTAAGCCGAAAAAGAGCATTCCGGCACGGGATGGCATCATGTTGCTGATCCGCCATGGCGATGAGTTGCTGCTGGAGAAGCGGCCGCCACAGGGGATCTGGGGCGGGCTCTACTGCTTCCCGCAGGCGGCTTTGCTGGCGGAGGTGGAGGGTCTGCTGGCGTCCCTTGGCCTGAGTCATCACGGTTATCGGGAACTGGCCGGTTTTCGCCATACATTCAGTCACTTCCACCTCGATATTCGGCCGCTGCTGATTGACATTGATGAGGCGCAGCCGCTGCGGCTCATGGAAGCAGATAACCGACTCTGGTATAACTTACGCCATCCTGCCGAGGTGGGGCTGGCGGCCGCCACGGCCCGTCTGCTCGCCTATCCAGAGTTACAACCATAGAGGTCAACATGAGCCGTACTGTATTTTGCCAACGCCTGAAAAAAGAGGGCCCGGGTCTGGATTTCCAACTCTATCCCGGTGAGCTCGGCAAGCGAATTTTTGACAACATCAGCAAGGAAGCCTGGGCCGAGTGGCAGAAGAAGCAGGTGATGCTGATCAACGAGAAAAAGCTCAACATGATGAATCTTGAGCATCGCCAACTGCTGGAAAAAGAGATGGTCAGCTATCTGTTTGATGCAGGTGAAGTGCAGATCGAAGGTTACACCCCTCCCAGCCAGTAAACGATTGAACTGTAGTACCTGTGAGCGGGGATTGGGCCAAAGGTGGCTAGCCTCCCCTTGTTTACTCGCGGCATATGAATGATGGGCGGCAGTGCCGCCCGGTTTGAGGATCCTATGGGCCGAATTTTCTGGCTGCTGTGCACCCTGCTGTTTCTCTCTGCCTGCTCATCCTCCCCCAAGCCCAGCGGGAGTGAGGATGACGATCTCGTCAACGGCAAGGACATCCGCGGTTTTGAACACATGATCAGTGCGCTTTCCCATAATGTGAACGAGATATGGGGACGAGAGGCGCTGTTTGCGGGCAAGTTTGACTACGTCAAATACACGGATCAGTACAAGAGCCGGGCCCATATTGACTTCTCCAGCGGCCATATCATGGTCGAGACTGTCTCCGGCATCGACCCGCGCGCTCACCTGCGTCGCGCCATTATCGAGACCCTGCTTACTCCGGACGATCCAGCCGAAGTGGACCTTTACTCCGATCGGGAAATCATGCCCGGTGGCGAGCCTTTCCTCTACGGTCAGGTGCTGGACAATCAGCGCCAGCCTATTCGTTCATCCTGGCGTGCCGAGCGCTACGCCGACTATCTGCTCAACACTGCGATGAAGAAGCGTACACTGGGGATTCGCACCATCTTCTTCGTCGATATTCCCATGGTGGCCAACCACGAAGACAGGCGGGGCTACAAGTATGCCAGCCTGATCCGTGAAGCTTCCCGCAAATACGGGGTCTCTGAAAGCCTGATCTATGCGGTGATCAAGACCGAGAGCAGCTTCAACCCCTATGCGGTGAGCCATGCCAATGCTTATGGACTGATGCAGGTGATCCCGGCTACCGCGGGTCGTGATGTCTATGTGCGGGTCAAGGGTAAGAGTGGTCAGCCTACCCGGGAAGACCTGTTTAATCCGGCTTACAACATCGATGTCGGTACCGCCTATCTGCACCTGTTGCAGACCGTCTATCTGGCAGATATCCAGGATCCCCAGTCCCGCCGCTATGCGGTGATCTCCGCCTATAACGGCGGTGCTGGCGGGGTGCTCAACACCTTCTCCAGCGATCGCAAGGCGGCCCCCGGCATGATCAACCAGCTCTCCCCCGAGGCGGTCTATCAGGTACTGACCGAACAGCATCCCAAGGCAGAGGCACGGCGCTATCTCTACAAGGTCAATCAGGCCGAGAAGGGATTCAAACGCAGTTTTGCCAGCCGCTCCGGTTAACTGGTTGCAGTCGTCGACAGAAAAAAGAAAAGGGCGCTTTCAACAGCGCCCTTTTTACGTCTGGTGTCCCGTCCTGAATATGGTTTACACCTTTCCTCCCAATAAATGGAGAACCGGATGGGACAAGGTGTGAAACGGAC
>NZ_JAAKVF010000015.1:0-124736 GCF_049175515.1 Aeromonas sp. 600479 | reverse complement strand
GGAAGCTGGCTCATCAGTTCGGCGTGTTCCGCCGTGCTGGTAGGGGCGCATTATAGGGAGCCGCGCCGGGATGACAATAGTTTTTTTGAAGAAAATCACGGAAATTTCAAATTATTCAATTAGAAACAGTTTGTTCAGTGTATATATACAGGGTTATCCACAACCGGACTACTTCACTCCCCTTTCTGCGTCATTTATATCGCCGCCAAAGCCCTTGGGAGTGCCATACTGGAGCCGATAACCTCTCCCGAGTGGTCCCATGGTAGCGCCAATCAGGAAAGCTGGTTACCATGGAGGTGAATATAGTGTTGCACCTTTTTTGCTTTCATTTACAAAAGGTCTTTTAAGATGAATTTATCCAAGTTTCCCGTCTATATGCAGGCCGCAATCCTTGCTCTGGTATTGGCAGTGGTTGGCTACCTGGTTGCCCAGGCCCTGCAGTTCTCTTTGAAAGCGGAAGTAATTTTTGCAGCAGGTCTGGCCATCGGCGGTTTCGTAGTACCGCTGTTCCTGAAGCGAACCTCGGCTAATGTCGCCGAGTCGATCGCCAATCAGGAGACTTGCACCTTATATGTAGGCAACCTGCCCTATCGCGCCAATGAGATTGCTGTGCGCGAGTTGTTTGCCGAACAGGGCCAGGTCATTTCCGTACGGTTGATGAAAGACAAGGCAACCGGCAAGCGCAGAGGTTTCGGTTTCGTGGAGATGCCTGCCGCCGATGCCGCCAAGGCGATTGCCGCGTTGAATGACAAAGAGTACCAGCAGCGCACCCTCAAGGTACGTGAAGCGAATGACAAACGTGATAAAGAGGAGAGGGAAGGTAGCGAAGCTGACGCCTAACTGCTCGTCAGTACCTTACCTCTTCCAGTGATGACAGCCCCCATACTTGCAAGGGGGCTGTCAGTTTTTGGGCCTCCCCATCCAGCCGGGTACAGTAAGCCCTGGCAATCACCTCTTCTATATATATAGGCTGCACGGCGCCATGCCCGCCATTGCTCAGCAACCAGGCAACTCGTTTGGCAACGGCACTGCCCGAGTCAATCAGCTGGCATTGCGGCATCAGTTGCCCAATCTCTTCATTGAGTAGCGGGAAGTGGGTGCAACCGAGCACCAGCGTATCCGGCTTCTCTTCCCCCTCCAGCCAGTCGGCCAATACCTCTCGCAGCAACGCCATATTGACCGGTAAACCCGCCAGCTTGTGCTCGGCTTCGATTACCAACTCGGTGGTCCCCTTGAGCAGCACCCGCTTGCCGGGAGCGAACTGGGCGATCAGTTCGTGGGTATAGTCGCGACTCACCGTGCCCGGCGTAGCCAGCAAACCGATACAACCGTTGCGGGTCTGTGCGGCGGCGGGCTTGATGGCTGGCACCACCCCCACCACAGGAATATCCAGTACCGCACGCAGTGCCGGCAGCGCTATGGTGCTGGCCGTGTTGCAGGCAATCACCACCAGATCGATATGATGACGGGCCACCATGGTGGTAACCAAACGGGTGCAGGCAGCAATCAGGGCGGGCTCGCTCAATTCACCATAGGGGAAGTTGGCATTGTCGAAGCAGTAGAAATAGTTGTGTGCCGGCAAAACGCGGCGGATCTCGCGGTAGATGGTCAGGCCACCCATACCGGAATCAAACACGAGAATATTGGCCACTTGAGCTCCCCTTTGGTGCAAGGCGGCGATCATACTCCCCCCTGCCGCCAATAGAAAAGGCCCTGCCAATGGCAGGGCCTCGGTTTTTCAAGGATGAACTGGAGAAAGCATCAGAAGCGGTAGTCGGCAGTTACTTTGAACTCGGTACCTGGTGATGCATAGCCTTTAGCGACTTCATAATTGCGATCAAACAAATTATCGATACGACCGCCCAATGTCAGCTGATTAGTAGCGGCGTAGGTAGCACCCAAGTTCACAAGGGTATACGGGCTCAACTCAACATTGCCTACATCGAGTCTTTCACCAACATATAGCACCTCTGTACTCCAGGTCATTTGACCTGTCGTGAAACTGGTCAGCCAGGTACCTTTGTGTTTCGCTCGACGCAAGAGTTGCTGATCATTCGCATTTTTGTCCTTGGCGCGTGTGTAGTCATAGTTGAAGTCATGATGTACAAGCCAAGTATCCAAACCAAGGGCCAACTCGATGCCTTCAATCTCGGCATCAGTATTGCCCTTGGTACAGGTGATATAACCTTTTTGGCACTGAATCAGGTTTTGGATTTGGTTACGATAGAAGTTTGCTGACCAGTCCCAACCGGTGTAACGACCGGAGAAATCCAGCTCCAAATTCTTGCTTTCTTCTGGTTGCAATGCCGGATTCTCATAACCCGGGTAGTAAAGATCCATAAAGGTAGGCGCTTTGAAGCCAGTACCGTAGCTCAGCCGTACATTGTGGTTCTCATCAAAATCCAGCCCACTTGCCGCAGACCAGGTATTGTGACGACCATATTGCTGGTTATCATCAGTGCGGCCGGAAAGTTCCCACAGCAGCGCCTGCCAACGGTAGCTTCCCACGGCAAACAATCCTTTATTGTCACGATCGGGGGCATTAAAGTTTTTGCCATAGCTCCGAGAGTCTGACTTCATCTCCTCACGCTGCCAATCTGCACCGCCTGTCAGGCTGACCCCTTCAATACCACTCCAGCTGTTGATCCAGGATAAACGTGTCAGACCTGTATGAATGGGTTGGCCAGTTTCTTCCCCATTACTCTCCAGCCAGTTCTTCAGCTTGTTTTCACCGTAACTGACTTCAAGTCGACTGATCAGATCCTTACCCTGGAACTTGAGACCACCGTCATATTGGAAAGCCTGTACTCGGCTCTGATCCGCAGACAGATAGGGGTCGTCCGTTTCTGTCAGATTGTCATAACCCTGAGCATTAAAATCAGCGCTCCATGCATCATTAAAAGCGTGGTTCAAACCGATTTGGCCATTGCGGCCGGAGAACCCATCCCGGTCAGGCTGCTGAGCATTGGCTACGACATCAAAACCGTCAGTACGCTCGTAGCCAATCAGCATGTTCATATCGGTTTTTTGGCCAAATGACTGAACTGTTCTTAGCTCGCCCTGACCATAGCCATTGCTGCCAGCACCACCTTTCAGATGTGTCTCGCTGCCATTCTTGGCGGATGTTTTGGTGATGAGGTTGATAACACCGCCGATGGCATCAGAACCATACACCGCAGCGCGCGGGCCACGGATATACTCGATGCGCTCGATATTGCCGAGGGGGATCTGGCTGAGATCCGGCGTACCGGCCACCATGGCCGCGATGGGACGCCCATTCATCAGCACCAGTGAATGGTTGGAGTTGGTACCACGTATGAACAGGCTGCTCATGTGACCTCTGCCACCCAGGGTAGTGATCTGCACGCCGGGCAGCGTCTTCAGCAACGCTGGCAAACTCTGCACCTGACGAGATTCGATCTCGGCGCGATCGATCACCACAACAGGCGCCAACACCGAGCTGACCGGTTGCTCCATGCGGTTGGCCGTAATGACCAGAGTTGGATTGATGGGGATGGTGGTTTGGGCAAACGCCGCCGTCGGCAACAGGGCAGCCGCCAGAAATTTCTTCGACATGAGAGATCCTTAAGTTCGCGTAAGTATCTACTTCGTGGCCGGTTTCTCTCGGCCCGAAATACGAACTCTGGCAGGTCTTCGGGCTCGGGGGCTGATAGCCTACGGCGACGGCTTCCCGCCTGACGGCAGTGCCCTGATGTCGCTTCGTTCCCCCTTACCGCTGCGCGCCAGCTCCGGATTCTCACCGGATTCCCTATTAAGCATGATGCGCCAAAGCGGGAGGATTATAGGCAGAGCAAAGCTGGATGTATAGCCATCCAGATTGCTATTTTTTGCCAGCCAGCGCCGCCAGCCGCTGTTGGGCTCCCTCCATCACCGCCTGTACCCCGGGATGGGAGAGATGGCGCCCTGCCGAGACCAGATAATAAGAGAGGGTGACGTCGGTGAGAGTGGCGATCCGTTCCACCCCGTAGAGGCGACCAATCTCGTCGGCCATCGCCAGCGGCGCCGGGAAGATCCCCATCCCTGCCTTGCCGAACGACTTCATCAGGGTGGAGTCATCAAACTGCCCCACCAGATGGGGATGAATGCCCTGCTGCCGATACCACTCCAGCAGCCGATCGTGGGTGGCCGACTTCTCTCCGGGGATCAGCAGCGGCAACCCCTCCAGCGAGGCGGGAAAGCCGTCCCGCGCCCGCGCAGCCAGCTCCGGGCTGGCAAACAGCGCCAGCGGGCTGCGCCCCAGCTCGTGGTTATAGCCACGCACGCCGCTGTCGGGAGGGAGCGGGCGATCGATCAGCACCATATCCAGCTTGTGGCGGGCCAGTTCGCTGAACAGCTGCTCGGCCCGCTCCTCGTGACACACCAGGCGCAGCGGGGTCGCCAGCGCCATGGCGGGAGCCAGCAGCTCGAACGCCAGAGTACGGGGTACCGAATCGGCGATCCCCACCTGCATGGTCAGTTCCTGACTGGCGTGGCGCAGGGTGTGCTCCAGCTCGGCACCGAGCGAGAAAATCGCCCCCGCCTGTTCCTGCGCCTGCCGCCCGGCAGCAGTCAGCACCAGACGCCTACCCACCCGGTTGAACAGCGCCACCCCGAGGGACTGCTCCAGCTCGGCGACCTGACCGCTGATGGTCTGCGGCGTGAGGTGCAGCTGTTCGGCAGCTTGTGTCACGCTGCCACTGCGCGCCACATGCCAGAAATAGTAGAGCTGTTTATAGTTGAGCATGCCGTTCCCTATCAGTTTTTACCGAACAACCATCAGCGAGAATCTGATTTTATCGAAACATTGCGGGCTCTAGCATGCAACCATTATCTGAACTGCCCTGCGAGCCATCATGCTGGACGTCGTTGTTCTCTTCTTTCTGTTTGGTCTGCTGGCCGGTCTGGTGCGCTCCGAGCTCAAACTGCCGCCTGCCCTCTACGATACCCTCTCCCTCTTTTTGCTGCTGGCCATCGGCCTCAAGGGCGGCGTCGGTCTGGCCCAGCAATCCTTGCTGCCCCTGCTGCCGCAACTTGCGCTGGTGATCCTGCTCGGTGTGGTGCAGACCCTGCTCGGCTTTGCCGTGCTGCGCCTCAAGATGAACCGGGTGGATGCCGCCGCCACCGCCGCCCACTATGGCTCGGTCAGCGTCGCCACCTTTGCGGTCGGGGTGAACTGGCTGACCGAGCGGGGCATCAGCTTTGAATCCCAACTCTCCATCTTCCTCGCAGTGATGGAGATCCCGGCCATTCTGGTGGGCATAGTGCTCGCCCGCGGCATCAGTCGCGAGACCCGCTGGCGCATGCTGGCCCACGAGACCTTCCTCGGCAAAGGGGTAACTCTGCTGCTCGGCGGCATGGCAATCGGCTATCTGGCCGGACCGGACGGGATTGCCCCGCTCAAACCGCTGTTTGTCGACCTGTTCAAGGGGGCGCTGGCGCTGTTCCTGCTGGAGATGGGCCTCATCGTCGCCCGCCAGTGTCAGGATCTGCGCCGCCATGGCCTGTTCCTGCTCGGCTTCGCCCTTTTGATGCCGCTCGCCTCGGCGGGACTGGGATTGGCTGCTGGCCAGCTGATGGGGCTCTCCCTCGGCGGCCTGACCCTGCTGACCACCCTGGCGGCCAGCGCCTCCTATATTGCTGTGCCGGCCACCATGCGCATCGCCGTGCCCCAGGCCAACCCGGGGCTCTCCCTCAGCGCCGTGCTGGGGGTCACCTTCCCGTTCAACATCATGCTGGGGATCCCGCTCTACCACAGCTGGGCCCGCCACTTCACGGAGTAGCCACATGCAGACCGAGACCCGCACCCTGCTGACCGTCATCACGGAAGCCAATCTGGAGCCAACCCTGCTGCGCACCCTCACCCGCGAGGGGCTGCGCGGCTACACCATCACAGATGCCCGTGGTCGGGGGGATCATGGCGAGCGCAACGCCAGCTGGAGCGAGAGCGGCAACATCCGGCTGGAGGCGATCTGCAGCCGGGAGCAGGCGGAGCGGCTGCTGGCCCACCTGCAGAGTCGCTACTACCCCGACTACGCCATGATCGCCTTTCTGCAACCGGTCGAAATCGTGCGACCCGAGAAATTCTGAGCCGGCTTGCCGGCTCTTTTTGCCCACCAAAAGCAAACGTTTAACATCAAGGATTCAGAGAAAATGAACACCTCTCCCCTGATCGGCCTGGTAATGGGCTCCGACTCCGACTGGCCAGTGCTGCAGGCTGCCGCCCGCATCCTCAAGGAGCACGGCGTGCCCTACGAGGCACAGGTGGTATCGGCCCATCGCACCCCGGATCTGCTGTTCGAGTATGCCGCCACTGCCCGCGAGCGCGGTCTGCGCGCCATCATCGCCGGGGCCGGTGGAGCCGCACACCTGCCGGGCATGGTTGCCGCCAAGACCACATTGCCGGTGCTGGGGGTGCCCATCCCCTCCCGCCATCTCAAGGGAATGGACTCCCTGCTCTCCATCGTGCAGATGCCCAAAGGGGTGCCGGTAGCCACCTTCGCCATCGGCGAGGCGGGGGCCGCCAACGCAGCCCTGTTTGCGGTCTCCCTGCTCTCCGTTGCACAAGACGACGACGCCCCCCGATACCGGCAGCAACTCGACGACTTCCGCACCCACGAGCGAGATCGGGTGCTGGCACTGCAACTGGAGGAGCCGACATGATACTGCCACCCGCCACCCTCGGCATGCTGGGGGGCGGCCAGCTTGGCCGCTACTTCGTGATGGCCGCCCACCGCCTCGGCTATAAGGTGGTGGTACTGGATCCCGACCCGGCCAGCATCGCCGGTGCCGCCGCCGATCACCATATTGTCGCTTCCTATGATGACCAGGCCGCCCTGCACGATCTGGCTAGCCGCTGCGAGGCCATCAGCTGCGAATTCGAAAATGTGCCCGCCGCCACCCTCGCGCTGCTCGAACAGCAAAAGCCGGTACGCCCGACCGCCAGCGCGGTGCGCATCTGTCAGGAGCGCCGCGAGGAGAAAGCCTTTCTGTGCAGAGCTGACATCCCGGTTGCCCTCTATCTGGCGCTACTGCCGGAAGAGCCCATCCCCGCACAGGCCAGCGAACTCTTCCCCGCCATCCTCAAGACGGCCCGCGAGGGGTACGACGGCAAGGGGCAATGGCAAGTGAGCGGTCTGGATGAGCTGGCGACGGTGTTGGCAGCCAGTGGTGTGCCCTGCGTGCTGGAAAAACGGCTGGCGCTGGAGGGGGAGTTTGCCCTGACCCTGGCGCGCAGCCCGAGCGGTGCCATCAGCGCCCTGCCTCTGGTGCAGAACTGGCACAGCGGCGGCATTCTGGACCAGACCCGCTCCCCGGCCAATGTGCCAACGCTGGAGAGCGAAGCCAAAGCAATAGCCGAACGGCTGATAGCAGCTCTCGATTACGTTGGGGTACTGACGGTGGAGTTCTTTCTGGTGGAAGGTAGACTGCTGGTCAACGAGCTGGCGCCCCGCCCCCACAACTCGGGTCACCCCAGCATCGACAACGCTGCATGCAGCCAGTTCGAGTTGCAGGTGCGCGCCCTGTGCGATCTGCCGCTGCCGGATCAGATCGCCGTGCGTCCCGCCCTGTTAATCAACCTGCTGGGTGATCTCTGGCAGAACGGCACACCCGACTGGGCTGCCCTGCTGGCGCTGCCCGGCCTGCATCTGCACCTCTACGGCAAGGGCGAACCACGCCCCGGCCGCAAGATGGGCCATATCACGGTAACCGGTGACGACTGGTCAACGGTGGAGGAGACCTGCAGCAAGGCTCGTCAGCTGCTGGGACTCGCACCACCACGATAAATCGTATGAGATATGGCTGACGATCGCGACATCCACCGTATGGGGTTCGGCCAGCAGCAAGATAAGTTACATGACCAACCCCTCATCCGCCATCCTTGCCGTAGTGCGGTAGGTTCTAGAGCCGCAAGTTGCAACAGCGCTGGTGTAACAAGGTAGCGAGTACACTGCCAACGTATCAGGGAAGCCAGATGTCGTTACCAAACACCACAAACAACATCATCTAATTTCCGAGCAAAACAAGAATTCTATATCTATGACTAAAAGGAGAGAACACTGGGTCATATCCCGTGTCAGCGTATTCCGAACAGTGGGGCCCTGATTAAACTTTACAATTATCAGGTCGATAGATAAGAGCTCCCCGGCAGCGGGGTAACTTCGATATCCAGGAGATAATCATATGTCTCAGAAAGGAGTTCTGGTGGCACTACTGACTGTTTGCTACACGATGTCGGCTCAGGCCGACAAGCTAACCTCTCAGATCGCCTGGCCAGCCACCGCCAGCAAAAGTACCGGGATGGAAATCTCACTCACCCACCCGGGTCAACAACAGGTCAATTCCTCGTTCACATCCAGCCCAGTCCAGACCGAGGCCATCAACGTCAGCAACTCGGATTTCAATACCACCTATCAATTGCAGGCCCGCACCCTGTATGCCAGTTTGCCCGAGCAGGCCGATACCGACTTCAAGCTATCTCTCAACGGCCAGCCACTGCCACGACACCATGCCCTGCCACTAACCCAAGCCACCCGTTACTTCCTCAGCTACCAGGCCTCAACCGCCAAACCGGATCAAACCGGCGAAGCGGCCTATGAACTACTGGTCTATTGGCACGGCTGAGCATCCATGAAGGCATGTCCAACATGCCTTCATTTTCATGCCAGTTCTGGCTGCATTCTCATTATCGCTTGCCTGACAATCCCATATGAATACTGCAATTGCTGCAATGCCCCAAGCAATTCCTGTGGCTCAAGCCCGGCCGATTCCGCCTCACTACACACCGCCACCAGTTTCATTGCTCCCATGATCCTGGCCCCGCCTTTCAGGCGATGCACATAATCAAGAAACCGGGCTACCTCACCGTCATCGGCAGCCTGCCGTAGGCACAGCAGATCATCATCACTCGCTCGTGCAAACTCATTCAACAAAGGCAACGTGAGTGCAGGCTGATGACCGGTCAAAGGCCCCAGACACAACTTAATCTCCTGCATGCAATGCTCGATCTCCCTCTGTTCTTCATGTCGCATGTGGCGGCCCAGACAGCACTCCAGCTCCTCCAGTCCCACTGGTTTGAACAGGCAATCGTCCATGCCAGCCGCCAGTCCCTCGCTCACCTGCTCCTGACGGGCATCAGCCGTCAACCCCAAGATAAGGCAACGATGAGCCCCCCTATCCAATTCCAGAGCTCTATATTGGCGAGTCAATTCAAAACCACTCATGCCGGGCATATTGAAGTCGGTGATCATTACGTCAAAGGGCACTTTAACAAGAAGATCCAACGCATCGGCACCCGACTCAACAGCCGTTGCATCATGCCCGAGATACGCCAACTGCTGACTGACCAGCAGCCGGTTAGTAGGGTGATCATCCACGATCATGACCCGTAGCTGACGGGTGTAGCCCGTCATCGTGCCCAATGCCACTGGCGATGCAGGCTCGACTGCGCTGGCCAACGGCAACTTCATCTCGATACTGACACAAGTGCCGCGTCCGAGTTCACTCTCAAGCAACAGAGCCCCTCCCATCAACTCACAGAGCGAGCGGGAGATCATCAGACCGAGACCCGTGCCAGAACGCTGGATGTGCTCAGGCTGCCTCGCCTGACCAAAAGGCTGGAACAGCCTGGCTTGATCAGCGGGAGCAATGCCTATGCCCGTATCCCGAATAGCCAGCTGCAAAGTACACCAGCCGTCACTGGCTTTTGATTGCAACTCGACCCGCACCGATCCCTTATCCGTGTACTTTATGGCATTGCTGATAAGATTGGAGAGGATTTGTTTGTAGCAGATACTATCGACCAGAACCCAGCGAGGCTCACTGGCTGCGAGCTCCAGTTGCAAGTTCTTTTGTCTGGCCAGAGCGGTAAATACAGTGACGACCGAAGCCGTCAGCGCCACGATGTCATGGGATTCCGGCCTTAGTTCGAGCCGACCGGACTCTATCTTGGAAATATCCAGAATATCGCCAATCAGGCTCAACAGATCCTTGGCCGAACCATGGGCGATGGAGAGTGAGGCCTTGTCCTCTTCATGCAGTCGAGCACGGCGCAAGGTCAGTTCCAGCAACCCAATAATTGCATTCATGGGTGTACGAATCTCATGGCTCATGGTCGCCAAAAAAGTCGACTTGGCACGATTGGCCTCCTGAGCATCCTGGCTGGCCAGGGCCAGCTCTTCTAACAAACGCAGCCGCTCGCTCACATCGATCCAGCCCCCAATGACCCCTTGAACACTCCCCTCAAGATCAAAGTAAGGTTGAACCCAGTGATAAACATCGACAACGCCTGTTGTCATTGACAAGCGATGATCACCTTGCCTGACACACCGCACTGTACGTGCCATGCTGAAATCCTCTAGCAAGGGAGCCAGGAAAGGCCAGCGCCGTATATCTTCCTCCATGGTAGTGCCCAGCAGACTATCTTTCTCCTCACCAAAAAAACCAGCATAGGAGCTGTTACACAGCACCAGTCTATCCTCCTGATCCCGGGCATAAATGGGATGAGGTGTGCCATCAACCAGATCTTCGATGAACTTGAGCTGCGTGCTCAAGGCCACTTCAGCAGCTCTACGCTGGCGCACCTGCTTGTGCAGGGATAGACCCCACAGACCAATCCAGATAGTCAGCAGCATGATCAAGGCGATGATGCCGCCAAATTCCCGCACCAGTTCCTGCCAAGTTATTGCCTCCTGTTGGGTACTGACGCGCCAGCGATTGGAAAGGCCCTCCAGCTCATCCGGCGGAATCATGGCTATCACTTGATCCAGGATGTCCCTTAGAATCCGGCGCTCCGGGGGAACAGCAAAAGCTGCGCTTATTGGAATAGATTCAAAAAGTTCACCCGTAATGAACAGGCTGTCCGGAAACTTGCTATTTATGTAGTGCTTGGCAACTCGCAATGGAAGCACGGTCACATCACAAAGCTTGCTTGCCACACAACGCAATGCATCTTCGATGCGATCGAACTGCTTGGCCTTCAACTGGCCATACTCTTCCTCAATCGCCTGTTCGGAAATAAAATCCTTTACCATCGCAACCGTACCGGTTTTAAGTAACGTCTCCGGCACCGTTGCCTCGTGACTGACTCCTACGACATAAGCCAAAGGCTCCAGTACAAAGGCGCGGCTGAACAAATAACTACTTCTACGTGCGTCCGATGGGCTCAATACCGCTATGTCTACCTGACGCTCGTCAAGCAGCTTTAGCATCTGTGTAGTCGTCTTAACCGGTACAATCTCTATTTCAACACCCAGTTTCGCCCGCAGAACTTGCAGCAAGTCAGCAACAACCCCATGCAAGGTGTTATTTACATCTAGAAAGCTAAGCGGAGGAACACCATCATTAACGCCAATTTTTATTTTTTTTTGTTTACCTAGCCAGTTCCACTGCTCGTTACTTAACTCAACCTTACGCGCGCTGATAGAAAGGCCACCTCCATTCCAACGCTTTGCAATTTCCTCACGTTTCCCATCTAGAATTTCCTCTAAAGCAATATTTATAATTTTTTTTAGCCGTTGATTTCTCCTGTCTAAAGAAAATGAAAAACCATGAGTATCTCGATATAGTGGCTTTAATAACTGAATACTGTCTTGGTAAAACTTATTAACAATGAAATTTCCTGAAATCATATCCAGCATCACAGCATCTACTTGCCCATAAGCAACGGCAGCGAGTGCGCTGTAACGAGATGGATACATTTTTATTTGTATGCCTGGTAGATATCGCTTCACATCAATTGTGGGAAGATAATACTCTGGAACAGCCACAGTTCGTATGTCATGTTCATCTACATGTATATTTTTATATATAGCTGGATCATCCGGCATATATTTATCTGTTAACAATAGCTGCTGTTGTTCTTCATAGGCATTAGACGTGCTTAAGAAGTCGATCTCTCCACGTTTCAGCGCCTCAATAGCTTCAGCGCGAGATGGTATACTTTTCACAACGATCTCGATATGCAACAAATGGCTCAACATTCCAACAATGTCAGCGGTAACTCCTTCGTATGCATTAGCGCGTAGTGTAATATCCATAGGAGGATTATCAGGCATTGGGACTCCGAGCACCAAGCGCCCCTTATTTCGCAACCAAAGCCATTCTTCCACATGTAATGGCAAAAAATTTTTATCAATATATTCACTGTCATTTCGCGAATACACATGCAAGAATGGCGACTCAACATGACTTGCTGAGGCAAAAAATGCGCATAATAAGGCCAGAGCGGCTACGTATGATGCTTTCATATTCACAGTAACTCTTGGCGCTTGGCCAGGCTAATCAGGTCAACCATATTGGTCACATTCAGTTTCTGCATCAACCGAGTTTTGTACGTACTGACTGTTTTTTCACTAAGCAACATACTCTCTGCAATTTGTTTGTTGGTATGCCCCTGACATATTTGCATTAACACACTCATTTCTCTATCAGAGAGGACAGATAAGACATCTTCGCGATCAACTTCATGAGCATACCTCGCCCCGGCCATTACATTTCTAGGGAAGCACAGCTGGCCTTTACCAATTTTAACAAGTACATTTTTCAGCAAAGAAAGATCATCTAACTTTGATATAAACCCATCTGCACCAGCTTGCAAGCAGCGCACCA
This sequence comes from Aeromonas sp. 600479, assembly GCF_049175515.1. NCBI lineage: Bacteria > Pseudomonadati > Pseudomonadota > Gammaproteobacteria > Aeromonadales > Aeromonadaceae > Aeromonas > Aeromonas sp. 600479. The sequence continues at coordinate 112,130 of NZ_JAAKVF010000015.1, read as the reverse complement.
TAATATGATGTGTAGCTTGAGCAGATAATATTACAACTTTAATTTTAGCATCCATATCCTTAAGTCTTTTAATAACCTCAACACCATCTAGCTTAGGAATGCCTATATCTAAAATGACTATGTCAGGGTTATTTGTACGTGCAACCAAAATAGCATCCACGCCATTATCAACCTCAGCGACAATATGATGATCGTCTTGCTGCAACAGAATACGAACAGCCATCCTGATGGCTGGGTGATCATCCACTATCAATATTTTTGCCATATATCTACCTACTAAAAATTTGATGCTGCGCATACTAACTATAAATGCAGCATATGCACCATATAGCACCCAGATATTAATAACATGTTACACATTTAAACCATTTGCTAATTTCAGTGCCATTCCCAGCTTGCAATGCTCAATTTTAGCGATATAAATCATAGCGTTATGCGTAACAGACTTCTTTTGGCTCCTTTCTCTCGATATCATTGTCTCTGACGAGTTCATACGATCCACCATAAAAATCACAATGACTATTTGATTTTAAATCAAAGCATAAAAACCATATAAATCAAATAAATAGTGAGCAACAAATCCATCTGTAAAGCCGTCATGTCAGAACTCATTTAAGTTGCATGCAACAACCACCTTTTAGGACTTTTCCTACACACCATTAAATCGATCCAGGCAGGTCCGTCCAGTATCTTTGTCGGCGAAAAGATGAGCTGATTGGCGAAGCATCACGCTTCGGTAATCGGCAGAGTTGCTTGGACAAAAGAGTCCTGCAAGCTGGAAAGGGAATGCACCCTGGGTGCGTGGAATCAAACGGGTGGCAGCAAATGCCCCCATCAGAAAATGTGTAGGAAATATCAAGATGAAAAAGACTCTGATTGCGCTGACTGTTGCAGGGCTGGGTTTCACTGCAGCTGCTAACGCCGCTGTAGAAGCAAAAGCAGTTGCGAAATGGAAAGCAACAGCCAAAAAAGACACTGTGTCTGAACTGGTAGTAACACCACTCGACAGCCTCTCTTTCCAGTATGCAGAAGGGATCAAGGGCTTTAATACCGTTAGTGGTCTGTTCGATGTAGCAATCCAGGGTGATGACAGCGCAACCGACTTTACGCTGAAAGCCAAGAAGCTGAGCGGCACACTGAACCATCTGAGCGGTGGCTCCACCGTTGATGTCGGCGTGTTCTGGATGGGTCAACCGGTCACCGCAAATGCCTATACCACGCTGATCGATACCGCCGCTGGTAACACTGGCGGTGATCTTTCTCCGCTGGCCAGCTCCTTTAATGTTGGCAATGCAACTGATCTTCAGCGTCACACAGCTCAGGGCTCGTTCACTTTCAATATTGAAAGCGCCACGGCCAACGGCGTAGCAGCAGCTTTCGATACCCTGCCGGATGGTATGTGGACCGGGGAAGTCAACGTCGAGTTCGTTGCTAACTGGATCTAATTGCCACAGCGGATTTTACGCAGGGCCCCTCTGGGGCCCTTTTAATCACAGGAGTTCTCATGAACCTGAAAATGCTGATGGCATCCATGCTGTTGCTTCCCATGACCAGCCAAGCTATCAACGTTGGCTCTGTCACCACCTTCATTGATGCTGACAGCCAAGACGCCGCCAAGGAGATCGAAAACGCCAGTTCACAAGCCAGGTTAGTCACCATCTCAGTCAGCCGAATCTCGTCGCCAGAAGAAGGTGGCGAAGAGATCCCTATGGAAGTCGCAGGCGAGTTGATGCTCTCGCCAAGTCGACTGGTATTACCCGCCAATGCCAAAAATAACGTGCGTTTCTTTTATAAGGGCCCACAGGATGGCAAAGAGCGTTACTACCGCATCCGATGGCTGGATATCGCCCTGTCGATGGACGACCAGAAAAACAATCGTCGCCAGGCCGTGGCCACGACCTCAGCCCAGATTGGCACCATTCTGGTTGTAACCCCGCGTCAGCAAAAGTTCGCCTACAACTTGCAAAACAGAGTGCTAACCAATCAGGGAAATGCCTCTTATCGCACTGTGGCCTATGGACCCTGTCTGGACACAAAGCGACAAGAACAATGCAAAGAAACATATTACGACTTGCCCGGTAAAAAGCGTCATTTCAAGAAAGTGGATATGCACAATCCCAAAAGCCACTTGGGCCTATGGCTCGGTCAAGAGTTCATCGTCGTCAAATAACCCGTTTCTACTGGTACAGCCTGTACCACTCGGTCGAGTGGCGGTGTTGTCTTGCCGGAATCTGTAAACCATGGTGCTTGATATGTTGAAGAAAACCTGCCTGTTGCCGCTCTCCATGCTGATAGTTGTTTCTACCTCGGCCAACAGCGCGGCGCCACTCAAGATTGCCAATGTCATCATCCCGGCCAGCTTTGCAAAGGCACTGGAAGAGGGGCTGGCGGTTCCTGTTCGCCTGCAATATTCCGATGAAAACAACGGACTCGACACATTGACAGACAGTCCTATCGGTAATGCAACCCTGCTTCTACAGGGTGGACAGCTCCATTTGTTACGTATCGACTTCAGTGCTGGTGAACAACAGCAACTACTCAACGATACGCTTACCAACATGCTTGCCAATGAACAAAGGCGTACATTCTCTGCGGACGGGCGGTTGCAAATAGATAGCAACGCGAGCATGCAGCTTGACCTGGTGTCCATGTTGCTGACGATTCAAGTCTCACGCGAAGCATTTGGCCAAGCCAAACAGCAAGACAACCGGGTTGCATTGACACCAAGCGTTGACACCCTGACAGGAGTACATCGCTACAACATGGGTTACTCTTTCAACAATAACCAACAAAGTGGTCATAGCGACTCGAACTTCCTGCAACTGAACAGCACCGTCGGGCTGGGTGCGCATCATATAGCCATGGATGCCTCTCTTTATAATCTCGGGGAACCGGAACAATCCGGAGACATCTATCGCGTCATGTACGAGCGAGATCTTGATGACCGTCGTATTGCTGCAGGGATGGTGTCGACATGGGACCTTCAGACGCTGAGCGGGGTAACCGCCCTAAGTGCCGGACGTATTTACGGTGCGTCGTATGGCAACCAGGCACAGTCACGCAAGCAGACAGTCAATGAGTCGACCACTCAGGTGCAAGTCTTCATGCCAGCCAATGGCGAGGCCAGGGTATACCGAGATGGACGACTGATTGCGTTGCAAAATTTGGCTATCGGCAACCAAAACATCGATACCTCGGCTTTTCCCAACGGGATTTATAACGTCACTGTTGAAGTGTATGTCGATGGGCGCCTTACCAGCACCACAAGCCAACGAGTGACCAAATTAGGTGGTACTCAGCACTTTACCCAAGAGTGGGGATGGCAATTGTGGGGAGGGATGATGGAAGGGACGCAGGAGAATGGCGATTCCCCATTGCTTGGTATGTCGTTGGCTCGTTCGTTTAACACCATTGAGTTGGCCACGACATCGTATGCGTTCAAAGACGCCGCGGTAGGTGAAGCTCGCGCCAGCTGGCAAGTAAACGAGCACCTCAATACCCAATTGCAAAGCATGGTGTCTTCCGATCAATCCTGGAGATTCGCATCCGGTCTATCCCTGCAGGCTTATGAAAATGCGTCCCTGTGGCTCAGCCAGGAAAAACTGAAAGTAGGTAATACCCTGACGGTAAGTGAAGCGGAACTTTACTCTGCCGGTATTACCTTGAATCTAGGTGGCTGGATTGATGGTCTTGGGCAACTGACATTTAATACCACGCATGACCGTGAAATGAACAGTGAACGTAGCTACGTTGATTACAGCCAGCACCTCTATTCTGGCCGCTATGGCAATCTGTCTATGCGAGCAAGCTTGCAAAGTGACGGCGGGACGTTCAATAGTTTTGATAACAGAAGTATCACGCTCGACTACTCTATTCCATTCGACAATTTATTCAGCTTGGGTATGAGCAGCAACGAGCAAGGCCAGACAACTGCCAACTTGAATTATCAAAAACGTATGGATGGCGTCATTAACCTGGCCTCATTCAACGCTTCTCGAATGGTGCATGGTAGCGATGTTCATAATACAGCGCTCTCCGGAACCTTGGGTTTCGAGAACAAAGCGATTGGTGGTACGGTAACGATGGGACGTGGCCACAGCGGCGATATAAATGGCAATCTCATTGCTCGTGGTGCACTTGTCACAACTCTAGACTCAGTGATTACCTCAAGCCAAAATAGCTCCGGCTCCGGACTCATTATTAACACCGGGATAGATCGTGAAGGACAGATGCTTGCCAAAATCAATGGTCAGGACTACCCCTTAAAAGGCGAGCAAACCTTTTTAGCTCTCTCACCTTATAGTGAATACGAAATCGAGCTGCTCAATAGCAAGCAAGGCAAAGACAGCTATGACATTAATACCGGAAAACAAAAGTACACTTTATTCCCCGGTAACGTAGCAACCCTGGATGCCAGCAATGCTATCAAAGAAATGGTCACTGTATTTGGCATACTAAGAGCCGAAGATGGCTCCCTGATAGTTAATGCACGGATTGATAACCATGTTGGCACCACTATCACCAATGATGTTGGAGAGTTTTCACTGGATGTGGATAAATCCAACCCAATATTGACATTCCGCAACGGCAGTGAGTTTTGTGAAGCGGAACTTGATCTTGAAAAACATTCAGGAGCAGCTTGGGTAGGAATGATAACCTGCCAAGGAATGCCGACCTATGCCATGTTGAGAGATTATTGATTATGAAATTTCCATATAAATTAATTTTTGTTATCACTCTTGCCGTGTGCTGGAATCAAAATGGCAACGCCGCTGTCATCAAGTATAATTTAGTTGATGCTGATCTTCGTCATTTTCTATTCATTGAAAATCAGGAGGACCACAACTTATTTATCACACCAACTGATTACCTTGACCCCCGTTTATCAGGGGGTAATGCTTGGACCTCTGATTCCAGGCAGGTGAGTTTGGCATATGCGGATAATGGCCATAACTATAGTGTAACTAACTATAATATAGATATGTGGGAAAATGGGCCAATTCGACACCCATATATTAACCAGCGCTGCATAAAAAGCTGGTCTGGGTGTGATCCACAAACCGCAGAGGCCATTAATAAACCTGCAGAAGTTAACGAATCAGGTTTCTATGGGTTAATGAAAGCAGCTACTGGATATGCACATGCAAAGCTAAGCTCCAGCTTCTTTGACTACCTTAGAAGCATGCCTGTAGGCACTATATTAAATAGAGAAATGAACTTCTGTATGACAACAAGAGTATATAACGCAGCAGCAGGAGAGCGCTGTGTAAACCAAGATAGCGGATCTTGGTATGTAAAAAAAACACAGCACAAAAAAGCGGGGCACTTGCGTTTTATCCAAACCAATGCAATCAGCGAAGTTATTGTTGATAGCAATGGCATGCCATACATACTACCTGGTTCACAAGGTTGTGAAAATTATCGGCTAGGAACTAGAGATGGTGTTTTATGTCGTTTTCTTGACTATGAATTTAATCAGGATGGCAGCCAGTCATTTTCAGACCCCTATATTTACACCAACATAAAAAACTCAACGTTGAATAGTGCTATTGTCAGTGCAGATGTTCAAATGAGCACTAATTTGACCAACTGGGCTCTTAGGGGGGCAGACTACAATGTCAGCTATCTTAAAGGCCAATCATCTATCTATCTTTTTCTATCAAGCAATTTTTTCAAGCAAGTGGTTAGACTTGGATTGCAAGAACAGCTAACTAGAAACTTGATTAACTTTAATATGAGAAATATCAAAGCACCGGAGAGCGGTTTTTATGAGTTCAGTGGTACCACTGAAATAGTTATCAAGCCACGAGATTTTAGCGTCTCTATCCTGTCCTCTGAAGGGGTGAGCTCTCCATACCAGGAGGGTAGCGTAGGAAAAGACATTTTGAATTTCTCTTACAAAATATCGGATAGTGGCCCCATCAGTGCGGACATGTTGGAGATTGCTATTACCCAAGATATCGGGTCACCTTATCAGGGATTTTGCACCTTCTATCCTGCAGAGGACTCGGCCATCGAGCAGGCAGTGCCAATACCGACCAAGTTGGTATTTAATTCAACTACCAATGGGTTATTATCACAGCATAATATCCGTTGCGATGGCACCCCTTTAGACATTCGTGCATTAGGGATCCAGGATAGCACTACACCGCAAGAATGGAATGATCCCATCAGTGGGAAAGGGATTACCCGGTTTTATGAGCTGGCGCTAGAGTTTGATCTAACCGACCCCATGGTACAGCGTACCATTAATGATGAGTTATGGGAGGGAAGTGTACAACAAAGTGGTACTATAACTATAAAGGGAACTTGGCGCTAAATATGGAGAAAGTTATGTATCGTTTTTTTGGCTCCTTGCTAATATTTGCACTCTCTTCAAATGCCTTGGCGATTGACATTGGAGCCATGACAATCGCCATGGCTCCAAAAGAAGACTTTATAGTTCGAACTATCACCAACAATAGTAATGTAACAAAAGTGTATGAAGTCCAGATGGAAAAGATAAATAACCCAACAACTAAAGGTGTCACACTCCCAACCATACCAGGCGAACTGTTGTTTTCCCCCAAACGCTTCATGTTACATGCTAATAATTCACAAAATATTAAGCTATATTACAAAGGGCCCGCTGATAATAATGAGCGTTACTATCGAATCACCTTCACAGAGTCACCCGTAGCTCAAGTTGATAAAAACATGCGTAATAGTCTAAAGGGGGCATTAGAGATAAAACTGGCTGTGCAATCTATTTTGGTTGTTCGTCCGCGACAAATAGCCTTTGATTATCTATTTGATGAAAACCAACAGACAATCACTAATTCAGGAAACACTTATTTTGAATTCATGGTTAAGCAAGGCTGTGAACAGCCAGATAGTGAAGCCACAAGCAAGTATTTATTACCCGGTGAAAGATGGCACAACAATAATATTGGAAAAGCAGGAAATCAGCATGTGATCATATATAAAAATAAATTCATACCAGTCGGGAAAGAGTGCAAGTAATTTATTTTCATAAAGATGTTTGATGGTTGCTAAATATTGTTAAATATAACTAAGCAATGTAGCAACACTATTTCATTATTATCCATCCATGAAACTACCTGGAACCATCACAAAATCAACACCTATGTTTCATGAAGAAAAATATTGGTATACCTGCATGCTATTTAGTTAAGATAAAATATCAAAAAAATCAGCTATAAAACGTTAGCAGCATTTTTCTCGGCGCCTTAATTTTTATGTCTGCCGTATAAAACTTAACCGTCGCATTGATATACCTAGTCATATAAAATCCAACGGACAATATTTCCCGCTCGGTTCATAATGAAATAATAGATAATGTATTGTCGTTATTACATACGCCACTGCGATTGGTCGAGTATCGGGGCCAGATTGGAGAAATATTAATAAAAAAACGCCCCAGGCTATCAAGCCCAGGACGTTGATGATGATGTGTCACTTTAGACGGCAATGCGGCTCAGCTTAGGTGAACAACATTACAGAACTGACATGGGTCGGGTCATGTTATTGCTTGGTGTAGCCAAGAGGCTATCAGGCCCGCTCCACCGCTATCGGAGCCGGCAGACGGATAGTGAGGGAGAGCACCAGCGCCACCACCAGCAACACCAGGATCAGGTGGAAGGTCGCCATAAAGCCGCCAAACAGGGAGGCCACGATGGAGCCGATGATGCTGCCCAGACCAAAGCCCAGATAGATGACGCCGTAGTTCTTGGTCAGGTTGTTAAGACCGAAGAAGTCGCTCACCAGCGAGGGGTAGACGGTGATGGTGCCACCGAAGCTGAACGCCACACAAGCGACCGCCACAAAGAACAGGTTGGCATTGAGCGGCACGAACAGCAGCAGCGCCATGCCCGCCAGGGTAATCAGCTGGGCAATGGTGATGACCCGGATGCGGGACATCTTGTCGGAGAGGATACCCAGCACCAGACGGCCACCCAGGTTGGCCATGGCGATGATGGCGACGGCATTGGCGGCGACTACAGCAGGCAGACCCACCATCTTCTCGCCGATATCCTTGGCCACGCCGATGACGTAGAGGCCACTCATGCAGGCGGTGAGGAACATCAGCGCCAGCATCCAGTACTGCGGCTTGCGCATCGCCTCGGCCAGAGTGAAGTCACGGCTCTCGCTCTGCTGTACGGAGGCGGCCTGCTTGGGCGCATCCTTCATCAGCATGCCGCCCACCAGCACCATGGACATGGCGATCAGCCCCCACAGCTGGAAGGTGGTCTCAAGGCCGGAGCTGGAGAGCAGCAGCAGGTTGATGTATTTGAAACCGAGACTGCCGAGACCATAGGCCCCGATGGAACAGGCGGAGATCAGCCCCTTGCGCTCCGGGAACCACTTCACGCAGTTGGAGAGAGTCATCAGGTAGCCGGTACCGTCGGCAAAACCGACCAGAATGCCCGCGCAGAGGTAGAGCATCGCCAGATTGCTGGCGTGGGCGGTGAGGAAGAAGCCGATGCCGAGCAGCACGCCAGCGCCCAGGGTCACGTTACGCACCCCGAACCGCTCCTGCAGCTTGCCCGCCATGGAGGAGGCGACTGCCAGCGACAGGCTGAGCAGGCCGAAAGCGAAAGCGACCTGACTCACCGGCTCGTCCAGCTTGTCGGAGAGCTGGGCGTTGAACAGGCTCCAGGTGTAGACAGAACCCAGTGCAAACTGGGTGATGATGGTACCGACCAGTGTCAGGTACCGGGTGCGATTCAGATCGATGGTCATGATGCGTCTCGGTCGATGGCCTTAAGGAAACTGGGGCCACTATAGACAAGACGCAGTTCGCGCCGATCGATTAAGGCATGAAATGCAGATCGGCGGGAATGAATGACAATCAGAGCCGCATCAGCTGACGGAACGCCTTGATGTTGCTGCGACTGACCGGCACCTCGAACGGCAGATCATGGAGCCGGATGAGATAGGTGCTGTTGAACCAGGGGACGATTTCGCGGATCTTGTTGATGTTGACGCAGTAGGAGCGGTGGCAACGGAAGAACCCCTCGGCAGGCAACCGGCTGACAAACTCGCTGATGGTCATGGTCATCACGTAGCGGTCATCACGGGTGTAGACATAGGTAAGCTTCTCGTCCGCTTCCGCGTAGTAGATCTGCTCGCAGGGGGTGACGATGATGCGCTCCCCCTTCACCAGATTGACGGTGCGATTGTGCGGACTGCTCCCCTCGCCGCTCGCCTCCCCCGTGGTGGCAGGCTGTGACTTGCCCGCATGTTCGAGCTTTTGCAGCAGATTGATGATGCGCGGCTCGTTGTAGGGCTTGAGGATGTAGTCGAACGCCTCCAGCTCGAACGCCTCCACCGCAAACTCCTTGTAGGCGGTGACGAAGACGATGTGGGGCGGATGGCTCGACTTGTGCAGGTTCTTGGCCAGCAGCAGGCCATCGATGGAGGGGATCTGGATATCGAGGAACACCACATCCACCTCGTGATCCTGCAGGTATTTGAACGCCTCCAACCCATCCTCGAAGCTCGCCACTATCTCGATTTGGCTGTGCTGCCCCACCAGATAGATCAACTCCTCGCGGGCCAGATATTCGTCTTCCACTATGATGGCTTTCAGCATGACAACACCTCTCGCGGCACATACTTATCCTCAACCATGATGGCACTCAACATGGAATCGACTCCTGATCCGGCAGATAGAAACTCACTTCGGTACCCGGCTCCAGCCGCTTGAGGTGCAGGCCGTCGCCATAGAGCAGCTTGACCCGCTGATGCACGTTCATCAGGCCGATGCTGCGGCTCTCCACCCGACCGGCGGCCACCCCGTCGATCACTGCCTGACTGATGCCGTAACCGGTGTCCCGCACCGATACCCGGATGCCGCCCGCCAGCTGCTTCACCTCGATGGTGACCCGACCCGGCGCGCTGCGGGGCTGGATGCCGTGCAGGATGGCGTTTTCCACCAGCGGCTGCAACAGCAGGCTCGGCACCTCGATATGCACGTCATCCACATCGAACACCACCTCCAGCTTGTCACCAAAGCGGGCCTGCTCGATGGCCACGTAGTCGCGCACCTGCTGCAACTCCTCCTTGATGTCGATGAGGGTGTCACCCTTGTTGAGGTTGTAGCGCAGGTAATCCGCCAGATTGGCAATGAGCTGGCGCGCCTGCTGGGGCCGGATGCGGATCAGCGACGAGATGGCGTTGAGGGCATTGAACAGGAAGTGCGGGTTGATCTTGCTCTGCAACGCGGTGAACTCCGCCTTGCGGGTCATCTCCTTGAGTTGCTCGATGCGCGACACCTCCATCTGGGTGGAGATGAGCTGGGAGAGGCCCACCGCCATCTCCCGCAGCGAGCTGGTGATGCTGTGGGTACGGCGATAGTAGATCTTGAGGGTGCCGCTCACCGAGCCGTTCTCCCGCAGCGGAATAATGATGACCGAGTGGAAATCAGAGAGGTGATACTGGCGCAAATCATTGTTGATGATGATCTGGTCGAGCAGCACCGCCTGCTGGGTCATGCCGCTGATGGCGTGGTGCTCATCCAGCTCGTAATAGTCTTTGCCCACCCCGACATAGGCCAGCACGTCATGGGTATCTGTGATGGCCACCGCATCGGCGCTGATGTCGCGCCGGATCACATCGCACACCTGACTGAGGGAGTGGCGATCGATGTTCTGGAAGAAAGGCAGCGTCTTGTTGGCGATATCGAGCGCCAGCTTGGCCTGCTTGGCGGCAATCAGCTCCTTCTCGTCATCCAGATCCTGCACCAGCTTGATGATGAGGCCGATGCAGAGCGCCCCGGCGATCATCGGATAGGCGATATGGTTGACGATCTCCACCCCGACTTCGTGGGGCTCGGTCAGCAGCCAGATGAGCAGCATGGTCAGCCCTTCGCAGAGCATCCCCGCCAGAATGCCGTAGAGCCAGAGCCTCGACTTGCGGCAGCGCAGGTGCAGCCAGGTGGCGAGCAGACCGGCGATGATGCTGGCGATGAGACACGGGATAGAGGTATGACCGTCCATATCGATGAGATAGCGGTGCAGACCGGAGATGACCCCGGCCGGAATGCCGACCCAGGGGCCGAACAGGATACCGCCGGAAATAATGGCAATAATCCGCACGTTGATCAGCGCCCCCTCCACCGGAATGCCGGTGTAGGTACTGAACACCGCAAACAGGCCAAAGATGGAGGCCACCAGCACCAGCTCTGCGGGGGTGTGATCCCGCTTCTGGAACAACCGCTGGAACGGCCGGGTGCGGGTCAGGAAGAAGAGGGTCATCAGCATCAGCGCCGCCCGTTCGAACACCGCCAGCAGCATCATCTGATTTTCAAGCACAACTGTATTCCTGCATCAACCAAGAGTACTCCGGATCATATCCTATTTGCTGGCAATGTACTGATTTCGAAACAGGATGAAAGTGGCCTAACCGTACGAATAAAACGAAACCATGTCTATGGATAACGAGTCAGCACAAGTTACTGGCTACTAACTTGCCAGCTAAAAAAACAGCTCACTGTTAATGTAATGGCATCCGTCATCCAAGCTCCACGCACAACAAAATCCTCTATCAACCATACTTTTAGAGATAATTACCTGTACAGTGCAAAACTGAATATATTCAAAAGCCATCTCTGAATCCCAGCCTCAAAAACATTCTTTCAAAAATCATTGATGATTTATTTAACATAGGAAATAGTCTACTCAAGTAGACAATCTTAATTTCTCTACGCATCATTGAAGACTTGCCACTTTATTTTGCTATCTGTGAGATTGGTACCCTTGATACCAAGCTAACTTTTTGGAGCAAAAACATCATTTACCGCCTATAAAATGATAGGCGTGATGCACGCACCAGTAAAAATAAAACCCACTGAATTTTTAATCACCCTGATTGCTATACGCTTACTAAACGCCACCAATTTAAATGAGTGACCGACTTCAGAAAGCAATTTAATATAAAAGATCTAAAAACAACATAAAATATATCAGTGCAAATAAGTTGTTATTTTCCTCGCTTTATCAAAAAAATCACAAGTTCAAACCAACATGCCAGTCACCATCATGAATCTCCAGGTACTTTGCATGCCAACCCTAAAGGGGTAGAAACAATACACCAAAAAACAAAATATATTAAATTACATAAAACACCATGACTTCCACCCCTCCTTTTCAACATCACAAAGAAACAGTAAGACCTTGTTTTTATTGGTATTTTTTTGTATTTTTAGATATTTTGAAAACCACTGCCCCCGGTGATTAAATAGCCACCGAAATCAGTCATCAACATGTCTCTGATGACATGACACAACAATAAATCTTCTAATAAAAATTTGTTGCTTTCTCAAAACTTGTTTCATTTTTGACAACCTTAGTCTTGTCAAGAATGAAACTCTCAATTCAGATTAAAAGGGTAAAATATGAAAAAGGCAATTGTAGCTTCTGTATTGCTAGCTGTATTCTCTGGCGCCAGTTATGCTGAAAATAGTGCAACTCCAGCAGCAACTGATCAAGGCCATGGCGTGATCAAATTTATTGGTGCAATTGTAGATGCCCCCTGCTCTATCGCCCCGGAAAGCGTAGATCAAACCATAAATATGGGACAAATCTCCAACAGTGTACTCGAGCATCAAGGTGAGGGTCCTCTGCGTCCGTTCGATATTCATCTTGAAGGCTGCTCTCTTGATACCGCCAAAACTGCCGCGATTACCTTCAACGGCATTCCTGATGATACTGAGAAAAAACATTTAGCTATTAATGGTTTCGCAAAAGGTGCGGCTATCGCCATGATTAGCCAACTGGATGGTTCTGAAGTTGTTTTGGGCACCCCGACCAAGGCTGCCACTCTGGTTGAGGGTGACAACCACCTGAAATTTGGTGCCAAGTTGGTAAGCAATATCAAAGCGGGTGACGGCGGAAAAGCAATCCCGGGTGAATTTAGTGCAACCACTGACTTTATCATGACCTACCAGTAAATATTTAAATTTAATCAAACAATTATCCAGTAATTACGCGCAGGGAGGCGCGTTTCCTTTTGTTTACCTTATAAATTGAAATCTATGAAACAATTTTTATTATCGTTGGCCATTTTTTTCATTTTTATGAGTGTGGCAAAAAGTTCTCACGCAGGTGATATTGAGTTCAATACTGACCTGTTGGATGTTAAAGATAAAGAAAGCATTGAATCAGGTGCTTTTAAACAGGCGGGTTATATTGTACCCGGTGAATACACCATGCAAATGGTGGTAAACGATGCCTTTATTGGCGAGCGTAACGTCAAGTTTCAAGCAACCTCCAGCAACAGCTCACAGCTGTGTTTGACCGTTGCGCTGGCCAATGAATTGGGCCTTAAAAAGCACGATCTGGAACGTCTACTGACTAGTGGGAAGAGTGGCTCTTGCCTTAATCCTGACGTACTCGAAGGAATAGTGATCAAGGGCGATATCAGCAAAGACACGCTTCTCATTTCTGTCCCTCAAGCATATCGGGATTATGTGAGTGACTCCTGGGATCCCCCGTCACGTTGGGATGAAGGGGTCAATGGTGCCCTGCTCGATTATGGCATCAATCTGCAAGAGAACCATTCGACCCATGGTAATGGTGACACAACCAATGTCAGTGCCTATGGTGTGGCAGGTGTCAATATGGGGGCCTGGCGGCTGCGGGCTGACTGGCAGGGTCGTTATGAGCGTAACAAAGAGCAAGCAGGCTCCCAAAGTGAGCTGGATGTCAGTCGTGTGTATGCCTATCGCGCCTTACCCGAACTCAGCGCCAAGTTGACGATGGGCGAACTCGATCTGGGTAACTCCATGTTCGATAGCTTTCTGTATACAGGCGCCTCTGTAGTTAACGATGACAACATGTTGCCCCCCGACTTGCGTGGCTACGCCCCGGAAGTGGTAGGTATTGCCAAGACCAACGCCAAGGTGGTGATTAGTCAGCAAGGGCGCGTTATTTATGAAACGCAGGTGGCTTCCGGGCCATTTCGTATTCAGGATTTGAGCAGCGCAGTCAGCGGCACCCTGGATGTCAGAGTAGAGGAGCAGGATGGATCGGTGCAGACTTTTCAGGTCAACACCTCTCGCATCCCCTATCTCTCCCGACCAGGCTCGATACGCTACAAGTTCAATAGTGGCAAGATCAGCAGTCAGCCCCATCGCTTGGATGGACCGGCCTTTGCCAGCAGTGAATTCTCTTGGGGCGTGAGCAATGGATGGTCACTGTTGGGAGGCGCTCTGCTCAGTGAGGGTTACGATGCACTCTCTGTCGGGGTTGGACGTGATTTGCTGCAATTAGGTGCTATCTCTTTCGATATCACTGAATCTCGTGCCCAGTTGGCAGAGGGCTCAAAAACTGGCAGCTCTTATCGAATCAACTATTCAAAGAACTTCGAAGAGTATGACAGCCAAGTGGCGTTTGCCGGTTACCGCTTCTCGGAGCGGGATTTTATGAACATGAATGACTTTATGGCCGCCCGCAAGATTGGCCAACCATACAGGGGCGGCTCCAGAGAACTGTATAACGTGAGGCTAAGCAAACAATTCAAAGCAGCTCAGCTGGGAGCATATATCGATTACACCCATCAGTCTTACTGGTCCCAGACAGATAGTGAACGTATCAGCCTCTCTCTGTCTCACTATTTTGATGTAATGGAGTGGCGTGGCCTGACGACCTCGCTCACCACCTATCACAACGAGCAGGGCCGTCAGACTGATAATGGCATGTACTTCACACTGTCGATTCCCTTTGGGCTGAACAAAGATGTGAGTTACAGCGCCTCAACCATGGGGGGCAAAACCACCAACAATATCAGCCTCTTCAACCGGGTGGATGACCGTAACAGTTACTCAGTCACGGCCTCAACCTCGCCAGCAGGTGAAAGCGCCAGCGGTTTCTATACCCACACTGGCGACAAAACCACCCTGATGGCCAACGTTAGTCACCAGGCAGGTAGTTCAACAGCCGCAGGGCTCTCCATCAATGGCGGAATTACTGCGACCAAAGAGGGGATTGCCATGCACCGGGTAGGCATGATGGGGGGCAGCCGTATCATGGTAGATACTGACGGGGCCAGCGGTGTGCCTGTACACACCGGCGGGCCAGTCACCTTCACGAATCAAAATGGCAAGGCGGTTGTAGCCGATATATCCAGCTACTATCGTCAACGAACCAGCATCGACATCGATCAATTGGGTGATGATGTTGAGCCTATTGGGACACCTATTTCCATGGGGACCCTGACCGAAGGAGCTATCGGTTATCGTCATTTCGATATGTTGTCGGGCGGCAAGCGCATGCTTGAACTGGTCAAAACAGATGGCAGCCCAGTTCCATTCGCCGCTGAAGTCGTCAATGACAAGGGGCAACAATTGGGGATGGTCGGTGATGATGGCATGGCCTATCTCGCAGGCCTGCATGAAGGAAGTCCTGTGGAGGCTCGCTGGGGCCGCGAGCAGCATTGCCGCTTTTATTTGCCATCACCGCTACCAGAAGTCAACACGACGGCGAGACTGACTTGTCAGTAATCGATTTTGTATAACCAGATTGAGATAAACCGATATGACCAAGAAACTGTTGTTCACTCTGCCTCTATTGCTAACCATGATGGCTAGCCAGGTTCAGGCTGCCGTCTCACTGGATCGCACCCGGGTGATCTATCCGGCGGGAGCCAATTCAATGAGCCTGACGATCCACAATAATAACAAAACACTGCCTTACCTGGCCCAGGCCTGGCTGGAAGATGCCAATGGCAACAAGATAAATAGTCCGTTCACCCTGTTGCCACCAGTTCAGCGGCTGGAGCCGGGTATGGAGAGCCTGGTCAAGGTGCAAGCATTACCTGCTGTCGCTCTGCTGCCCCAGGATAAAGAGAGTTTGTTCTACTTCAACTTACGGGAGATTCCCCCTCGCAGCGACAAGCCAAACACCCTGCAGCTTGCACTGCAAACCCGGATCAAGTTCTTCTACCGCCCCGCAACTCTGCTGGTTGAGCCGGGCAGCAACCAAGCGCCGTGGCAAGAAAAAGTTACCCTGCAAGCGGTAGGAGGAAAATACCAGTTGACCAATCCGACCCCTTACTACATCTCCATTGTGGATGGGGCCCGCACACTCAATGCGGGTAGTACTACGGGATTTGAGCCAGTCATGATTGCCCCCAATAGCAGTGCCATGGTCAATCTTGGTGTGGCCCAGCTTGGCCAGCAACCCACTTTTACCTATGTGGATGACTACGGCGGCCGTCGAACCCTGAGCTACCGCTGCACCGGGACCTGCCATTTGTTGCCCGCTCAAGATGCAAAATAGAGAGATAAATATGTCGCTAGGCTCTTCTTCTCCGCGCGCGGCCTACTCCAGTGTTCGTTACCTGTGGTTCATATTGATCACTTTTCAGAGCATGCTTATCCCGTCTCAAGCTCAGGCGGGGAGTGATAGCTTGATGATTAATGTCGTCGCAGAGGTAGTCAATCAAGCCTGTTCGCTGCGCCCCGGTGATGAAACCATCACCGTCAACTTTGGCAATATCGTGAACAAAGAGTTATTGAGGGACAAACGCACACCAAGTAGAGAGTTTCAGCTTCATCTTGAAGAGTGTGACCCCGATATCTCCAAGGGTGTGAAGGTGACATTCAGTGGTCAAGGAGCGCCAGACAATCCGGACTTGCTGGCGCTGATGGGGGACAGTACCGCCAAAGGGATTGCCATCGGACTGGAGCATCAGGGAAAGGCATTACCCCTCAACAAAGCAAGCCGTGCATTGATGTTAACTGCTGGTGACAACGTACTGACCTTTGCGACCTATGTGCAATTGCTACCATCGGGACAAACGGGCTTGGTATCAGGTACGTTTAGTACAAGTGCCAACTTCAAGCTAGAGTATGAGTAAAGATACTGAGTTAAAATTAGAATCCACAGTGTTCCTTCTCGAGATTTTCGACGAACACCCGTGGCTTACTAAATTTCTACATGTGGTGGTGGATAAGTCTTAAACTTAAGTTAAGCATCATGCTCCATGCTCTCTTAATAGCAATTTTTAGCACCTTATTAATATTTATGTGATACTGAGGTTATATGGTCTTTTTTTTCGAAATAATACGAGATGTATTTAGCACCAGTGATTTTAAAAAACACCTTGGTTACTTTTGGTGCTTCATAACAAATGTTATGTTTGTTTTTTTACTTGGCATAACAAATACCTATGCATCTAGCCTTTCCATTTCTTTAACCGAAGCTCCAGGACTTACAACGAAAGGCGATCCATATATGAAAGCGGTAATTATTGGGGGAGATAATAATGATCTCACGCCTAATTTATGTGCTGGTAAGAAATGGGGTGATTGTTCCATATTAGCTTGGTTAGTTGAAAGGTCATGGCCAAACAAACAACTTGATGGGTATAAATCATATGATGCCGGTGGCATTAACTCAGAGTCATGGCGAAGCTGTGTAAATTCCAATGAAAATAAAACGTTAGGAAAGGTTATTTCTTGCTGGCGAAATAATGGCGTACTTCAGAGACCCTTATATGATACTATCGGTAGTCGTAGACTTAAATCAGGCCCTGATTTATGTCTTTTTTATGGAAGAGATACAGTACAATCAGCCTCATATCCTGGACCAATATCAAATTGCGTATCAGGTTATAAACCAGCTGAGAGTTGTAAATTTGGCCCTAACATTTCCATAAATGCAAAAGGTACAGCAAGCGAATTTAAAAATATGTCTGCAAGTGCAGAAAGTTACTTAGAGTGTACGAATACAACCTCAGGCACAATTAAATTAACCGATGAAAAAGGTCAATTGGTTTTAGATGGTGGAGGTTATTGTAATCTTGATTTAGGTTCTGGTCCAAATAAACCTCATAAGTTAACAGTGCAATATGGAATGCGGAAAAAAGTGATCGCTAAATGCCTATTTTCAGGCGTGAATACTCTAGGTTTACATCGAGGTGCGGGAATAATTGTATTTACGGTAGATTAAATGCCCAGAAAATTTGGAAGTGCTGCTTCGGCTCGTTACATATAAAGTAAAGATTAAGTTATAATTTGATATCACTTTGACGCTGATATCAGATTGTAACTTGACACATACGCTTTATATATTAGCTTTTACTTATAACTCCATATCAAAACAAGCATTCTTATTCTGACTTTATTAACATCTCATTACCGACAATTCTATTTATAAAACAATGTATCAGTCATTTCTCTATCTGGCGACAAGTAATCATCCATATTAATGAGACACTCAACTTTCTTAAAGCACTAACTATTTTTACCATTGAATACTTTTGTATAAAATAAAACCCCACCAAAAAGACTTGTTACATGAACAATCTCATTTTTTATCTTAATTGTGCGCAAATAAGCATCATCCTGTGTAAATTGATCAAAAATGGTATAAATTTGAGGATCGGCTTGCAAAATATCTTGCTGTATCGATTTGACCTTCAATGACTTATTCTCAAGATGTCTCAAACCATTCTCATAAAAATGCACGCGAGAAATCTTTTTTATTTCAAACACCATGTTTTGCTTTGCATCGTTAAACATCAAATCTTGAGCCCATGCGGCTTGTTCAACATTATCATTATCAATGCCGGTAGTTTTGATCAACATATAACCGATATAGTCTGCTTTAATCTGGCATGGGCGATAGAATCTCAAACGCACAAATCCCATCCCAGGAATATCGTGTACATTGATCGGTGAAACAGCTTCAAGATTAATATTCTGAGCAATGCATTCCAGCTGTTTCTTTATGTCCAGCCGCTCATCCATTAAAAATGTTTTTTGCCAAACTATATTATCCTTTATATTAAAGTCCAAATATGAGAATGCATCTTTTGATGCAAGAGCATAAAAGTTTCGGTCTTTTTTTATCAACTTTTCAATATATTTATACTCGTCAGGGGAACGAATATCCTCTGTATAAATAACAATACGATTAACACTTGGTGTTGCTAATTCCTTTATCTTTTCAAGCTTTCTAAATTCTAATGAAATCTCATCTTTTTCTGTCAAAATATAATATGATGTAATAGCTGAAATGACAGTAAAAATAAAAACAAAGAACATTAACATATATTTATCAAGTCGACCGCGATCAAAGAGTCTTTGTTCCTCGTTTGCATCAACATCATCGGATTCCTCAGTCTTTGTGATCACTTCCGTACGGTGTGACAATTCATCACCATGACCAAGTTCAACCTCCAACTTGAAAATGTAACCCACACGAGGAATTGTTTCTATAGAATTGAAAATCCCGATAGACTCAAACTTCCTACGTAGTAGAAGAATTGTTTTGTTGAGACTAATATCCCTGCTTTCTGTTTCACCCCAAATATCATCAAGTATTTTTTTTCTTTCAACAACTCGCAGACTATTATCACAAAGCACTTCCAGCAATACGGTTTCTTTTTGACTGAGCTTTATTTCTTTCTCGTCAAGAATAATTCTGTATGTCTCAGGTTCAAATATGAACGTGTCGTTATACTTATATTGCTTTGTCATGATTTTATTTAATCTCAACGTTCTGTTGAACTACATTGTATATGATTTTATATACCTTAGAGGAATTTTCTAGGGAATGCGGTAACACGTAATCATGAACAGATAACTGTAGGCACAGCCCCAAGCCGACATACTCGGCCCCCAGTATGTCGGCAATGAAGAACCACACTTATACATAATGTTCTCTTGGGCTCTCCAACAGGGGATATACCCGAATTAGCAATACTGACCGGCCACCCAGCCGGAGGACCAGGCCCACTGGAAGTTGTAGCCACCGAGCCAACCGGTCACATCCACCACCTCGCCGATGAAGTAGAGGCCCGGCACCTTGCGCGCTTCCATGGTCTTGGAGGAGAGCTCGTTGGTATCGACGCCGCCCAGGGTCACTTCGGCGGTGCGATATCCCTCGGTGCCGTTGGGCAGGATCTGCCAGTCACCCAGCAGGTTGGCGATCGCCTCAAGTTCCCGCTCGTTATACTGGCGCATCGGCTTGCTGACCAGCTGACCCAACTCCACCAGCTTGTCGACGAAGCGCTTGGGCAGCTCGCGCCCCAGCACGGTTTTCAGCTCCTGCGCCGGGTGTGCCTGCGCCCACTCACGCAGGGCGGCCGGAATATCCAGCTCCGGCAGCAGGTTGATGTGGATCTTCTCGCCGGCATGCCAGTAGGAGGAGATCTGCAGGATGACGGGGCCGGAGAGGCCGCGATGGGTGAACAGCATCGCCTCCTTGAAGCGGGTGCCATCCTCGGCGGTCACCGCTACCGGCAGGCTGATGCCCGCCAGATCGGCAAAGGCCTCTTTCTCCGCCTGATGGAGGGTAAAGGGCACTAGACCGGCACGGGTCGGCAGCACCTTGAGACCGAACTGCTCCGCCAGCTTGAAGCCATACGGGGTCGCGCCCAGCTTGGGCATGGAGAGACCGCCGGTCGCCACCACCAGCGAGTGGCAGCCGATCTCACCCTTGCTGGTCGTCAACACAAAGCCTTCATCCTGTTTGCTGACGGTGAGGATCTCGGTCTGGAACTGCAGGGTCACCCCGGCCCAGTCGCACTCAGTGAGCAGCACATCGACGATATCCTTGGCACTCTCGAGGCAGAACAGCTGCCCCAGGGTGCGCTCGTGATAGTTGACCCCGTGGCGGTCCACCAGATCGATGAAATCCTGCTGGGTATAGCGAGCCAGCGCCGACTTGCTGAAGTGGGGATTCTCCGACAGGTAGGCGTGAGCGCCAGCCTGATGGTTGGTGAAGTTGCAGCGGCCACCGCCACTGATGAGGATCTTGCGGCCCGGTTTCTTGGCGTTATCGAGCACCAGCACGGAGCGGCCACGGTAGCCCGCCTGCGCCGCACACATCAATCCGGCCGCACCGGCCCCGATCACCACCACATCGACCTGCTTCATCATCACTCACTTATCAAAATAGAAACGGCACCTGGCCAGAACCGTGATTACCTCTGGCGGAACACAACCATAGTGGCTGCCCACCAGAATAAACAACGGCCCTTAAAAGGGCCGTTATTGTACTGGCTGAGCACTAAGTGTCCACGACTATCAGGCGTTGCTGTCCATGATGCTGGCAGGGGCGCCCTTGGCCAATTCGGCCAGCTCCTTGTCGATGAAGTAGAGGCCTTTGCCATCTTCACCCACCAGACCCAGACGGTCGACGATGCTCTTGAACAGCTTCTCCTCTTCATGCTGCTCGGCCACATACCACTGCAGGAAGTTGAAGGTGGAGTAGTCCTGGGTGGTGAAGGCCACGTGAGCCAGACCATTGATGCACTTGGTGATGTGGTACTCGTGCTCCAGGGTGGTACGGAACACGTCGCCCAGCGACTTGAACTCGTGGGGAGGGGCATCGATGGCACCCAGCTTGGGCATGGCGCCGGTCTCGCTCACATAGGTGAACAGACGCTCCATGTGCTGGCGCTCCTCGACGGCGTGCTGGCGCAGGAAGGTCGCCGCCCCTTCAAAGCCCTTGTCTTCGCACCAGGCGCTCATCTGCAGATAGAGATTGGAGGAGTAGAACTCCAGGTTAATCTGCTCGTTCAACTTCTCGATCATGGCTTGGGCCAGCATCTTGTTTCTCCTCAGTGATTTGGTATCGATTGTCGCCACACTCCCGCCGCGAATCAACCCGCCAACGAGAGGGAGATCCCGTTTCTTTCAGCTCAGGGGGTCAGCTCGCCAAGGGAGGCGACATCCACCGGCGCAGCATAATCGACGCCCGGCAGCTCGAAGCCGTTGAGCTGCATGAAATCCTGCCGCAGCCCGGCAAAGTCCCCCAGCACGTGGAAATTGTCCGGCGTCACCTTGGGCCAGAGCGCCGAGACAGCGGCCTGAATGGCCGGGTTGAGTTCGTGGTCATCCATCCGGATCAGCCGGTTGCCATCGGCCACCACCCCATTGGGCCCGTACATCTTGGCGGCGAACAGTCGCTGCATCTGCTCGATGCAGCCTTCGTGCACACCGCGCTCCTTCATCACCCCCATCAACAAGCCGAGATAAACCGGCAGCACCGGGATATAGGCGCTCGCCTTGGTCACCAGCGCCTTGCAGACCGACACCCAGGCGTGACCACCAATCTCGGCCAGCTGCAGGTTGATGGTCTCGGCGGTGGCGTGCAGATGCTCCTTGGCATAACCGATGGTGCCGTCCCGATAGAGGGGATAGGTGGATTCGGGGCCGATATAGGAGTAGGCCACTGTTTGCGCGCCGGGGGCGAGACAATCGGCCTGCTGCAACGCCTGCATCCAGAGCTGCCAATCCTCGCCCCCCATCACGGTGACGGTGTCGCGGATCTCCTCTGGCGTGGCGGGCGCCAGCGACTGCTGCACCAGGGTATCGCGCTCCAGATCCAACCCCCAACCGCTGAACGGCTGGCCGGTGGTCTTGAGCACCGAGCGCACTTGCGTGCCGTCGGGCAGCACCCGGATGCCGCTCGCCAGCGAATAGATCACCAGATCCACCTGCCCCAGCTGCTGACGGATGGTATCGATGGCCTGCTGGCGCATCCCGTCGGAGAAGGCATCACCAATCAGGTTGATGGCGATACGTCCCTCCTGCTCTGCCGCGTTGCGAAACCAGATGTTGTTGTACCAACCGGCGCTGCCTAATCCCTTGTCGGAAGGGCCGCGCTCAAACGAGATGCCGATGGTGTCGGCACCGGCTCCGAAGGCGAGCGCAATGCGCGACGCCAGCCCGAACCCGGAGGAGGCCCCCAGCACCAGCACCCGCTTGGGGCCGTTGAACGGACCAGCGGCCTTGATGCGTTCGATCTGCAGCTGCACGGCGGCGCGGCAGCCGATGGGATGACAGTTGCGGGCAACACAACCTTGAATCTGGGGATGAATGATCATGTGAAGGCCTCCAAAGAAACTGGCTACAGCATAACCAAATCGAAGGAGATTAACTTGATGCCGGATCGCTATCAGTCAGAAAAGCAGCGGGAAATGAGGCGGATAAACAAAAGGGAGCACGTGGCTCCCCAAAGCGGTATTCAGATGCTTTTTGTTGTTTTGTGTTCATTGCGAAGCACGGGCCCATCCTATGCCTCTCCCCCCTGATCGGCAAGCCGAGGGGTGTGACCGGCGTCAAACTCTTGTTTAATTTATAGGCAAATAGTGGTTAATAACTGAGTGGCTGACCCTGTGTCACACGTCATTAAACTCATTTAAATCCCAAAACTGTGCCTGAGGCACCATTTTAGTTTCAGCAGAGATTGGTATAGTGGGCTGCAGGATCGGTAAGGAGAACCCCCATGAGTGGAACAACCTATTACAAGCATATTCTGGCCGCGATCGACCTCTCTGAAGACAACCGCAAGGTGATCGACAAGGCGGTGGACAGAGCCCGCTCCAACGGCGCCAAGCTGTCGGTTATCCATGTCGATGTGGACCTCAAGGATCTCTACACCGAGATGATCGATATCGATATCGACAACGTGCAGGATCAGGTGATCGCCGAAGCGAAAGAGAAGCTGGAGGCCTTCCTCGCTTCGGTGGACTACCCCATCGAGAAGAAGCTGGTGATCTGCGGCGATCTGAGCGAGCGGGTCAATCAGGCAGTCAAGGAGTACGAGATCGACCTGCTGGTGTGCGGCCATCGCCAGAGCTTCTGGAGCCTGCTCACCTCCAGCGCCCGTCAGCTGATGAATACGGTGCCCTGCGATCTGCTGGTCGTCCCCTTGCAGAAGTAATGAAACCGGCGTAGTTTGATTTGCTATGAACATGACCTCATTCAATCACAACTACTGGTGGTGCTGCTCCTAAACAGGCGGCACCGCGTTTCTATTGTAAATTTCCCAAAGAAAACACCGTGACCGCCGAGAGGCGGTCAACTGTTTTTATCCCTTTGTCGCCTCCCGGCTCACCCAACTGGAGAGAGTGACATGCACAACCCCGTAATCCTGACTGGCGATCGTCCCACCGGCAAACTGCACATCGGCCACTATGTCGGCTCCCTGCGCCAGCGCGTCGAAGCCCAGCACCACTACCGTCAATTCGTGATGATCGCCGACCTGCAGGCGCTGACCGACAACGGCCACAATCCGGCCAAGGTGACCGACAACGTGCTGGAGGTGATGGCCGACTATCTGGCGGTCGGCCTCGACCCAGCCAAGACAACCTTCTGTCTGCAAAGCGCCCTGCCCGCCCTCGCCGAACTCACCTGCTACTACCTCAATCTGGTCAGCGTCGCGCGGCTGGAGCGCAACCCCACCGTCAAGGCGGAGATCCAGCAGAAAGGGTTCGAACGCACGCTGCCGGCCGGTTTTCTGGTTTATCCGGTGAGTCAGGCAGCCGACATCACCGCCTTTCGCGCCAGCCATGTGCCGGTCGGGGAAGATCAGCTGCCGATGCTGGAGCAGACCAACGAGATCGTCCGCCGCTTCAACTCTCTGGTAGGCAAAGAGGTGCTGACCGAATGCCAGCCGATCCTGAGCGACACCGGCCGCCTGCCCGGCATCGACGGCAAGGCCAAGATGTCCAAATCCCTCGGCAATACCATAGAGCTCGGCATGTCGGCGGAAGAGATCAAACAGGCGGTGTTCGCCATGTATACCGACCCCAACCACCTCAAGGTGAGCGATCCCGGTCAGGTGGAGGGAAATACGGTGTTCGCCTATCTCGATGCTTTCCACCCCGACAAGGCGCTGGTCGCCGAGATGAAAGCCCACTACCGGCGCGGCGGACTGGGGGACATGCGCTGCAAACAGGTGCTCAATGACTGCCTGCAGACCCTGCTCGCCCCGATGCGGGAGCGCCGGGCCGCGGCCATTGCCGACAAGAAGATGCTGCTGGAACTGCTCTATCAGGGCACCGAGCAGGCCCGCATCATCACCGATGAGGTATTGGCGGAGGTGAAAAGCGCCATGGGGCTCGACTACTTCGCCAGCATCCGCTGAGCGGGAGTACCGAGCGCATCGTCGCCGTAGAGGTCGAACACCAGCTGGTGCAGCAGGCTCTTGAACCAGCCGATCGCCTCGTCATGGGCGGTCAGCGGGTGCCCCGCCATCAGGTAGACGATGGGGATGGCGGGGTCGAGTTGATGCATCCGCAGCGGGTAATAGCGGCAGAAGTGGCGCCCGATCATCTCGGGCACCACCACCAGATAGCGGCCGGTCGCCATCAGCGGCGGCACCGCCATAAAGCTCGGCAACCGCACGCCCAGCTCCCGCTCCACCCCGAAACGGGCCAGCCAGAGCTCCACCATCGCCTGACTGTGACCCCAGCTGGAGGTGTGGATGTGGGGACGGCTCACCAGCTCGACCGGAGTCAGCACATCGGGCAATTCGCTGCCGAGCGGCGACAGGCAGACCAGCGGGTTGTTGAACCACTCCTCCCGCCACAAACGGGGTGAGAGATGATTCGCCCCGGCGAAACCGATCACCAGATCCAGCTCCCCCTTCTCCAGCTCCCGCTCGTAGTTGCTGTCGGCCAGCTCGCACACCTCCAGCCGACAGTGAGGGGCCTGCCGATGGAGCCGATCCACCAGCACCGGCACCAGCCCGTGCTCCACCGAGCCCGGGGTGGCGATACGGAAAATCCGCCGCGCGGTGGCGGGATCAAACCCCTTGGCCTGCCGCAATCCCTGCTCCAGCATCGCCAGCGCCTGGCGAACCGGCCCGGCCAGCGCCTTGGCCCGCTCGGTCGGCATCATCTCGCGCCGACTCATCACGAACAGCGGGTCATCCAGCGCCACCCGCAGCCGCCCCAAGGCGTGACTGACGGTGGATTGGGAGAGATGCAGCCGTTCGGCGGCACGGGTGACGTTGCGCTCCTGCATCAGCATGTCGAATACGGCGAGCAGATTGAGGTCGAGACGGGCGAGCGAGCTATCCATCGATATTAGCCATAGTTAAATGCCAACAATTCATTTTTACCATAGTAACAGATTGCCTAGAATGCGCTGGCTTAATACATCGGAGATTCAAATGCGTAGCTATCTGTTATTGCTGGCCATTGGCCTGCTGTGGGGTTCCCAGTTCATTTTCATGCACCAGGCCGTCGCCGAGTTGCCCCCCATTCTGGTGGCTGCCGGTCGTGCCCTGTGCGGCAGCCTGACCCTGGGTCTGCTCTGCCTGTTCATGCGGCTCAAGAGTGAGCACACCCCGTGGCGCACCTATATGCTGATCGCCCTGCTGGATGCCACCATCCCCTTCATCATGGTCGCCTGGGGCCAACAGTATGTGGATAGCGCCATCGCTGCCGTGGTCATGGGTTGTATCCCGTTTGTGACCATTCTGGCTGCACCGCTGTTTATTTCTGGTGAAAGAATCACCAAAACCGGTCTGCTTTCCGTGATCATCGGCTTTGCCGGTGTACTCACCCTGTTCTGGCCGAAACTCTCCCAGGGCATGAACGCCGGTCTGCTCGGTGCCATGGCCATCCTGCTGGGTGCCAGCTGCTTCGCCATCGGCCTGCTGATGATCAAGCGCTTTGCCAAGGACCATCCGGTCGTGGTCGCCCGCAATATCCTGATCTCCTCGGCAATCCAGTTGCTGCTGGTCGCCCCCTTCATGGTTGATCTCGGCAGCCTGACCCTGCCGAGCACCCAGGCCCTGAGCGCGATCACCGTGCTGGGTACCCTCTGTACCGGTCTGGTCTACTTCCTCTACATGGCGCTGATCCAGAAGGCCGGCCCGACGTTCGCCTCCTTCAGCAACTATCTGGTGCCGCTGTTCGGCGTGATGCTGGGTGCCCTGTTCCTCGGCGAGCAGATCCACCCCACTACCGGCGTGGCTCTGGCCCTGATCCTCGGCTCGGTCGCCATGAACCAGTGGGCGCAACAGCGTCGTGTACAGCGTGAGGCAACCCTATGTCAGGCATCTTGACCACCCTGTGCGGCGGTCTGGTCCTGATTGCCGGCTTGCAGTATCGCCAGCGACTGGCGGGCGTGCTGGGGCTGTTGATGGTACTGCTGCCCTGGTTCTTCGATAGCAAGCTGCAAGCCATGCTGAGCTATGCCCTGAGTGCCTGAATCACTTTTCTGAGTGTGTGAAGAGAGTTCATCTCTCCTGTTTTTTGGGACTGTTTTAAAAAACCTCCGATTTGTCCCCCGCTACCGGCGCTCTGCGCCGGTTTTTTTATGCCCGTTTGCCGCCACTCACATCCGGTAGCGGTAATCGATCCGTTCGTTCTTGCGCGGCCCGGTGATCTGCCAGCTCAGCAGAAAACCGCCGTCTATTTCGGTCAGCTCGGCGCGATAGTGATCCGCCCCGCACAGATGGGGCTCGGCGGTCAGCCAGCGGCCATCCCCTTGCGGCAGCAGCTCGAACAACTCGACCGGCGCTTCATAACGCAGGTGAGAAAGGCGGATCCCCCGCTCGCTACGCTGCCACCAGAAACGGTTGTGCATGGTGAGCACCCGACCATGGGGAGTGGTGTAGCGCCCCTGCTCGCTGAAGAGCAAGCCACCCTGATGATCGGTCACCGCCACAACCCCCTCGCAGCGACCATTCCAGTCGGTCGCCGACCCCTCGCCATTGCTGGCGGTGAAGCCAAATGCTCCGACCTGTGGCAATCGTGCCCATAAACGCTGGATTGCCGCTTCCATCTCGGCCATCATAGCCCCCTCAAAAATTGACAACTGATGACAAATCAACCACATGAACTACTTGATAGGGGTCACCCTGCTCTGGTCATTCTCCTTCAGCCTGATCGGGGTCTACCTCGCCGGTCAGGTGGATGCCTACTTTTCGGTGCTGACCCGCATCGCTCTCGCCAGTCTGGTGTTTCTACCCTTCCTGCGTCGCCGCTGGCTGCGCCCCGCTCTGGCAGGCAAACTGATGGCTCTCGGTGCCATCCAGCTCGGCATTATGTATCTCTTCTACTACCACTCCTTCCTGCTGCTGACGGTGCCGGAAGTAC
Organism: Aeromonas sp. 600479; assembly: GCF_049175515.1. Lineage (NCBI taxonomy): Bacteria > Pseudomonadati > Pseudomonadota > Gammaproteobacteria > Aeromonadales > Aeromonadaceae > Aeromonas > Aeromonas sp. 600479. The sequence goes on along the minus strand of NZ_JAAKVF010000015.1, from coordinate 84,278 downwards.
TGGTCTTTACCATCTTCACCCCCATCTACGTCACCCTGCTCCACGACCTGCTTGAGCGGCGTTTCAACCTCGCCTATCTGTGGGGAGCCCTGCTGGCTGTCGCCGGTGCAGCCGTGATCCGCTTTGACGGGCTGACCGAGAGCTATGCGCTGGGCTTTCTGGTGGTGCAGGGAGCCAACCTCTGTTTCGCCCTGGGTCAAGTGGGCTACAAGGTACTGCTGGCAAGGGAGGCGGAGCAACCGCCGCAACTGGCGGTGTTCGGCTGCTTCTATCTGGGGGCGCTGGTGATCGCCCTGCCCGCCTGGTGGTTGCTGGGCAAGCCGCAATATCCAACATCAGGGTTGCAATGGGGTATTCTGCTCTGGCTGGGGGTGGGTGCCTCCGGCCTAGGCTACTTCCTCTGGAACAAGGGGGCGACACTGGTCACCAGCGGGGTGCTGGCCATCATGAACAATGCGCTCATTCCGGCCGGCTTGCTGGTCAATCTGCTGCTCTGGGGCAAGGATACCGACCTGACCCGGCTAACCATCGGCGGCCTGCTGATGCTGGCCTCGCTCTGGGTCTGCCAGCGTGACAAAAGCGGCCAACCCTGACCGCACTCAGCCGACGACGGTGTTGTGCTCCCGTCTGGCCTGACCGTGACAGGTGGCCAGCCGGGCCAGCAGATGATCGAGCTGCTCGCCGGTCTGGCTCTGCACCAGACCGATGCTGACGGTGACCGGCCGCTGTGACAACAGGCTGGCATCGGCAATCTCGAGGCGCAGCCGCTCAGCGATCTCCAGCGCACTCATCCGCTCGGTCTGGGAGAGCATCAGGATAAAACCATCCTCATCCCAGCGGGCGAAGGGATCTTCCCGCCGCAGCTCGTGGCGCACGATACGCGCCAGCTTGGCCAGCATGGCGTCGCAAGCCGCTTCGCCAAACAATTGCTGGATTTTGGCCATGTGATCGACCGAAAACTGCAGCAAACTGAAAGTGCCGCTCTCGGTCGCCAGCCGCTCTTCAAGCAGTTGCTCGAAACGGCCACGACTCTCCAGACCGGTCAGCGGATCGGTGCCGTGCCGCTCTTCCACCAGCACCACTGCGGGATCGAGATGGCGCACCACGCCAAACAGATGACCCCGCTCGTCACGACGCATCCGCTCTTCCAGCCGGATGTAGTGGCCGTGGTGGTGAAGAATGCGGTATTCGAGGCGCAGACCACTGCTGCGGCCACTCTGACAGGCGAGCAGGGCATCTTCCAGCCGGGCAACATCGTCGGGGTGAACCCGATCCAGCCAGCCGAGATCATCCGGCCAGCTCTCTCCCAATCCCAGCAATCGCAGGCAGGAGGGATCACGCTGTAGTCCATGTTGGGCTGACCAAGTCCAGATCCCCGCCTCCAGCAGCGCCATGGCATCAGACAGCAGACCCGGATCAAGCCGGGCAGTCACATCGACCAAAGGTGTCTTGAGCATTTCCATGGGGCGCCTCGAAACAGGATCTGAATACCTGCTCAATAAGTAACATTGGCGTTCACGCCGAGCAACAGGGTCAGAGCGCTTTTCCCTGATACCCGTTCATCAAGGTCTGCCAGTTCTCCGGTACGAAGTGGAAACTGGTATGCAGTTGAGACTCTTTATTGAATGAACGAAGCAAGCGTTCCAGATTGGCCTTCTGCCATTCGCCGGGGGAACGGATCGCACCCTTGTCAAAATCGATCACCCACACCTTGCCCTCTTTATCGAGCAGCAGGTTGTGGCTGTTGAGATCGGCGTGATAGACCCCGGCATCGTGCAGCTGGCGCACCGTCTGGCCTATCTTGTGCCACACCTCGGTCGCCACCGGCCCCTGCTTGAGCAGCGCCACCATATCCTTGGCACCGCGAATTCGCTCGATCAGGATATCGGCACGATAGAATGGGCCCTGTTTGACCATGCGGGCACCAAACGGACGTGGCACCGGCAGCCCCAGCTCGCACAGCTTGGCCAGCAGGGTGTATTCGGCCATGGCGCGGCTCGACTCGACCCCTTCAAACCAGAAACGATCCCGCACCACCTTGCCCACCATGCCGCCACGATAGTAATGGCGCAGCACCAGATGGCGGGACTCATCCTTGACGAACCAGGTCACTCCCCGTCCGATGGAGGTCCCCACCACCTGACGGTTGTTCTGCCACCAGGCAGGATCGAATAACTGGGGAGAAGGGTCGCGAAAGGCCCCTTCGGCATACCAGCAGATCTGGTTGTGTTCGGTCTGTACTCGCATCGTGGAGATCCCGCTCGGTGGGTCATGGATCGCAATTTTTCAATTGGCGATGAGGCTGCCGCTCTGGCATGCCCGCAATAGTGGCCTTTAATCAACGACGTGCAGAAACAGGTCATGGCGCTGGGCCCGGCCTATCCTGGCTGACGATTGTGCGCAATTTTACAATCCAGAGGGGAGTTTGCATAATGCCATCCACCCTTTTTGCCAGCCGTGCGCCACAACATGCCGCTATTTCAAACGCCCCCCTCCTCCATCTGTATCCTGCGGCTCTCCGCCATCGGGGATTGCTGCCACGCACTGGCGCTGGTGCGCGTCATCCAGCGGGAGTGGCCACAGACCCGCATCACCTGGATCACCGGCAAAATCGAGGCAACCCTGTTTGCCGATCTGCCCGGCGTCGAGGTGATCCCCTTCGACAAGAGCAAGGGATGGCGCGGCTATCGCGATCTCTGGCAGACCCTCAAGGGGCGCAATTTCGATGCCCTGCTCCACCTGCAGGCAGCGATGCGAGCCAGCATCGCCACCCTCGGCATCAAGGCCAAGGTCAGACTCGGGTTTGATCGGGAACGGGCCAACGACGGCCAGTGGCTGTTCACCAACCACAAAGTGCCTTCGCCTGCCTCCCCCCACGTGCTGGACGGTTTCCTCGCTTTCGCCAAAGAGCTCGGCATCAAGGATCTGACCCCGGACTGGCAACTGCCCATCAGCGCCGAACATCAGGCGTGGGCAAAGGAGAAGATTGGCGGTAAACCGACTCTGCTTATCTGCGCAGCCGCCAGCAAGGCGTTCAAGAACTGGACTGCCGCAGGCTATGCCGCGCTGGCAGATCACGCCGCCAACAAGGGCTTTCAGGTCTATCTCTGTGGCGGGCCGGCCAAACTGGAGCGGGATCTGGCTGCCGACATCCAGCGCTTAAGCCAGAGCAAGCCGGTCGATCTGGTGGGGCAAACCAACCTCAAGCAGTTATTGGCACTGATTGGTGAGGCGAGTCTGGTGCTGGCCCCCGATACCGGCCCCACCCATATGGCAACCCTGGTCGGCACACCGGTGATCGGCCTCTATGCCCACCACAATCCTGCGCGCACCGGCCCCTATCTGTGCCGCGACTACGTGGTCAGCGTCTATCAGGAGCTGGTCGAGCAGGAGACCGGCAAGCCGCTGGCCGAATTGAGCTGGCGCACCCGCCTCAAGGATCCGGAGGCCATGCGAAAAATCACCAGCGAGCAGGTGATCGCCGCCTTCGACCACCTCTGTGCAGATCGTCAGCTGCCGTAATGACAGGGCACCTCGGGAATTCCGAGCCATCAGGCAGGGATAACCTGATAGCCTCTGCCCTCAGCCAAAGGCACAATGCAGGCTGATGTGGGTTACGCTCCCGCAGCAAGCTACGAATACTTTGATCGGCTGGAATATGATTCCGGCCGTTTTTTTATTCGCCGCATTCTGGTAAAATTCGCCGCCTTTACATCCTCCTGACTCAAGAGTTTTCCGCGTTTTGCGTTTGGCTGTCTCCCTTTCGGGCACAAGACGGCGGTCTCTGCTACAACCAAAACAGCGGTTTCGATTAAAGGTAATAATATGGCGCAACAAGGCACTCTCTATATCATCTCCTCTCCGAGCGGCGCGGGTAAATCCAGTCTGCTCAATGCCTTGCTGACCAACCACAATCAAGCTGGCAAGATGCAGCTGTCGGTTTCCCACACCACTCGCGCCACCCGCCCGGGCGAAGAGCACGGCGTCCACTACCACTTCGTCCAGGTGGAAGAGTTCAAGGCGCTGATCGAACGCGGTGATTTTCTGGAGTGGGCCGAAGTGTTCGGCAACTACTACGGCACCTCACGCGCCGCCATCGAAGCCTGTCTGGCCAAGGGGATCGACGTATTCCTCGACATCGACTGGCAAGGTGCCCGCCAGATCCGCGAGCAGATGCCGACCAAATCCATTTTCATCCTGCCCCCCAGCCGCGAAGAGCTGGAACGCCGCCTGATTGGGCGCGGTCAGGACAGCGCCGAAGTGATTGCCGGCCGGATGGCGAAAGCCATTGCCGAAATGGTGCACTACGACGAGTATGACTATGTCATTATCAATGAAGACTTCGAGCAGGCGCTGTTCCAGCTCAGGTCCATTATTGAGTGCCAACGGCTGGAGATGCGTCACCAGCAACAGGCTCAAAAAAACTTGCTGCAACAGCTACTGGCAGAGTAAGCCAAAAACAAGTAAACTTTTGCGTCATTTTTAAACACTGCTTTTCTAAATACAGAAAGCCCAAACACTGGAGTCCTGCATGGCACGCGTTACTGTAGAAGATGCTGTAAAACAGGTAGGTAACCGTTTTGACCTGGTGCTGGTCGCCGCGCGCCGCGCTCGTCAAATCGCGGTACAAGGCAAAGATCCCCTGGTCGACGAAGAGAACGACAAGCCGACTGTGATCGCCCTGCGTGAGATCGAGCTGGGTCTGGTGAACAATCAAGTGATGGACACCCAGGACCGCTACGAACAGCAAGAGCAGGAAGCCGCCGAGCTGGCTGCCGTTGCTGCCATCGCCGAAGGCCGCGGTTAAGTTATTCCTCCGGTTGGCACCCGCCCGGGTGCCGACTGTTCATCCCCATTTACAACCGCTCGAAAACCTCGCAAACTCAGGGCTATACCCTCAATTCCACGAATTGCCGTTTCACCGCTGCGGGGACTGTCTTGTATTTATTTGAAAACCTTAAAGAAATAGCCAGTTCCTACCTGCCACCAGAGCAGGTTGAGAAGCTCAAGCAAGCCTATGTGGTGGCCCGTGATGCCCACCAGGGTCAGATGCGTTCCAGTGGCGAACCCTACATCACCCACCCTGTTGCCGTTGCCCGAATCCTGGGCGACATGCGCCTCGATCATGAAACCCTGATGGCCGCCGTGCTGCACGATGTCATCGAGGATACTCCGATCACCAAGGCCGATCTGGCCGAACAGTTTGGCGATGCGGTCGCCGAGCTGGTGGCCGGGGTCTCCAAGCTCGACAAGCTGAAGTTTCGCGATCGCAAAGAGGCTCAGGCCGAGAACTTCCGCAAGATGGTGATGGCGATGACCCAGGATATCCGGGTCATTCTGATCAAGCTGGCCGACCGCACCCACAATATGCGCACCTTGGGCTCGCTGCGGCCGGACAAGCGCCGCCGCATTGCCCGGGAAACCCTCGAAATCTTCGCCCCAATAGCCAACCGCCTCGGTATTCACACCATGAAGAACGAGCTGGAAGAGCTGGGCTTCGAGGCGCTCTATCCGATGCGATCGCGGGTATTGCGCGAATCGGTGCGCCGCGCCCGTGGCAATCGCCGCGAGATCATCGACTCCATCCAGAGCGAAATCAGCGGTCGCCTGAAAGAGGCGGGGATCGAACATCAGGTCAGTGGCCGCGAGAAGAATCTGTTCTCCATCTACAACAAAATGGAGAAAAAAGAGCTGCAATTTCATGAGGTAATGGATATCTACGCCTTTCGGGTCAAGGTGAAGGACATAGATACCTGTTACCGGGTGCTGGGGCAGATGCACAGCCTCTACAAACCGCGCCCCGGCCGCTTCAAGGATTACATCGCCATCCCAAAGACAAACGGCTACCAGTCGCTGCACACCTCGCTGGTGGGGCCGCACGGGGTACCGGTCGAGGTGCAAATTCGCACCGAGTTCATGGATCAGATGGCCGACAAAGGGGTTGCTGCCCACTGGGCCTACAAGCAGGATGGCGACAGCTCGGGCACCACGGCCCAGATCCGCGCCCAGCGCTGGATGCAGAGCCTGCTGGAATTGCAGCAGAGCGCCGGCAGCTCCTTTGAATTTATCGAAGGGGTCAAAACCGACCTCTTCCCCGACGAGATCTACGTGTTCACGCCGGAGGGACGCATCATGGAGCTGCCCGCTGGCGCCACGCCGGTGGACTTTGCCTATACGGTGCACACCGACATCGGCCACGCCTGCGTCGGTTCGCGGGTCGACCGCCACCCCTACCCGCTCAGCAGCCCGCTACACTCGGGCCAGACGGTGGAGATCATCACGGCGCCGGGGGCTCGCCCCAATGCAGCCTGGCTCAACTTCGTGGTGACCACCAAGGCTCGCTCCAAGATCCGCCAGTTCCTCAAGAACCTGCGCACCGAAGAGTCGGTGGTGCTGGGTCGCCGCCTGCTCAACCATGCGCTGGGCGCCAAGAATATCGAAGACATCCCCGAGCCGCGCATCAAGCAGGTGCTCGCCGATACCAAACATGAGAATCTGCAGGGACTGCTGGCCGATGTGGGCCTCGGCAACGCCATGAGTGTCATGGTGGCGCGCCGCATGCTGGGGGATGAACTGCCGCCGGAAGAGCAACCCAAGTCCAGCAGCAAGAAGATGCCGATCAAGGGTGCCGACGGCATGCTGGTCACCTTCGCCAACTGCTGCCGCCCCATCCCGGGAGATGCCATTATCGCCCATATCAGTCCGGGCAAGGGTCTGGTGATCCACCAGGAAGCCTGCCGCAACATCAAGGGCTACAGCAAGGAGCCGGACAAGTACCTGCCAGTGCAGTGGGAAGTGGACAAGGAGCAGGAGCAGGAGTTCCGCACCGGTATCAGCATCGAGATCGTCAACCATCAGGGTGCGCTGGCCGAGCTGGCCAACGTGATTGCCGCCACCGGCGCCAACATTCACGCCATCAGCACCGAAGAGAAGGATGGCCGGGTCTATCAGGTCAGCCTGCTCATCACAACCAAGAGCCGCATCCACCTGGCCAACATCATGCGCAAGATCCGCGTGATGCCCAACGTGCTCAAGGTGAGCCGACAGAAGAACTGAACACAGGCGGCGCAAGCCGCCTGCTGCTTTTATAGAGACAAGCCATGACCCCCGAACGCTTCAAGCGCATCACCGACATGCTGGCCCAGCGTCAGCTCGATTTGACCGTCTGCATGGAAGAGGTCCATAAACCCCACAATCTGGCCGCCATCGTGCGTACCGCCGATGCCATCGGCATCCACCGGGTACACGCCGTCTGGCCCAAAACCTGGATCCACAAGCGCAAGGGCACCGCCCGCGGCAGCCAGAACTGGGTGGATGTAAAACTGCACCCGGACATCGGCAGCGCCGTTGCCGAGCTGAAAGCCTCCGGCATGCAGATCCTGGCGACTCACCTCTCCGACAGCTCCGTCGATTTTCGCGCTATCGACTACACCAAACCGACCGCCATTCTGGTGGGTCAGGAGAAACACGGCATCGGTGAAGAGGCGCTGGCGCTGGCCGACCACCATATCGTCATTCCCATGGTGGGCATGGTGCAGTCCCTCAACGTCTCGGTGGCTGCCGCCGCCATCCTCTACGAAGCGCAGCGTCAGCGCGAGCTGGCCGGTTGCTATCAGCGCGGCTGCCCGCTCACGCTGGAGGAGCAGAACAGCATCCTGTTCGAGGGGGGTTATCCTATCTATGCCCAGCTCTGCAAAGAGAAAGAAATGCCCTACCCCCAGCTCGGCCCGGCCGGTGAAATTCTGGCGGACGAAGAGTGGTGGCAGCGGATGCAGCTGACCCGCAAAGGGTGGGCGCAGCAGAGCGAGCAGGACGACCTACAGGAGGAGTGATGGAGAACCCTTTTGGCAGCTGGCTGGAATCGCAAATCATCCGGGATCACCTGACCAACCCGAACATAGAGGCCGGCGACTACAGCTACTACTCCGGCTACTACCACGGCAAGCCGTTCGAGGATCACTGCGTCCGTTACCTGCTCGGCGATGGCTCGACCCGCGACACCTGGGAGAGCGGCCTCTGGGGCGAGGTGGATCGGCTGATCATCGGCAAGTTCTGCTCCATCGGCTCGGGCGCCACCTTCATGCTGGCGGGCAATCAGGGCCACCGGCTGGATTGGGTTTCCACCTTCCCGTTCAACCCCGACACCTTTGGCGAAGGGGCCCGCAGCGGCTTTCTGCGCAAGGGAGACACCCGGATTGGCAACGATGTCTGGATCGGCTCGGAAGCGATGATCATGCCCGGCATCACCATAGGTGACGGCGCCGTCATCGCCACCCGCGCCGTGGTGACCAGGGATGTGGCCCCTTACACCATAGTCGGCGGCAACCCGGCCCAACCGATCCGCCGCCGTTTCAGCGATGAGCAGATCCTCATGCTGCAAGAGATGCAGTGGTGGGACTGGCCCCTGCCCCGCTTGCAAGCCAGCATGGCGCTACTCTGCTCGGGGGATATCGCCGCCCTTTATCACCATTGGCAACAGGAGTGTGCCTGATGAAACCCCTCTCTCTTTCCCTGTTGGCCCTGACCCTGTTTTCTGCCGGAGCCCTTGCCGTGACCAATACCTATCAGCTCACCAGCGAAGCCGATGTACCCAGCCTCTACCAGCAAACCCTGCCCGACTTCTGGCGCCAGCATGCGGTGGAAGGAGAGTTTAAGGGCAAGGATGGCGTAACCATCCGCTATGCCGCGCTACGGCAAGCCAAGGTCGATCGCGCCATCCTGATCGTCAATGGCAGGGTCGAGAGCTACCTCAAGTATCAGGAGCTGGCGTGGGATCTCTGGCGTCAGGGCTACAGCCTCTATCTCATCGACCATCGTGGTCAGGGGATGTCCGACCGGATGCTGAATGACCCGCAGAAGGGATATGTCGACCAGTTCGACGATTATGTGGTCGATCTCAAGCAGTTTCACGACCAGATAATCATGGCGGACCAGCCTGCAAAGCTGTTCCTGCTGGCCCACTCCATGGGCGGCGCCATCTCGGCCCGCTATCTGGAACGCTGGCCCGATGATATCAAGGCGGCCGTGCTCTCCTCCCCCATGCTGGGCATCAATCTCGGCGGTCTGCCCAAGTGGCTGGCCAAGGGATTGGCGAGCACCATAGGCACGGTCGGCGGCTGGCTTGGCGAGCCTCCCTACGGCCCCGGTCAGGGCGCCTATCAGGATCACGGCTTTGCCGATAACGAGCTGACTCACAGCCAGCCCCGCTATCAAGCCTTCCGCCAAATCTACGAGCAGCACCCGCAGATCAAGCTGGGTGGCGCGACTGCCCACTGGATTTATCAGGGGATCACCGGTGCCGATGCCGCCATCGCCGATGCGGGCGCCATCAAAACCCCGCTGCTGGTGCTGCAAGCTGGCAAGGACAGCGTGGTGGACAATGCCGCGCAGGAACGCTTCTGCACCATTGCCAAGTGCGAAGGGGGCAAACCGCTGCGCATCGAGGGGGCCTGGCACGAACTGTTTATCGAATCCGATGACAAACGCCAGCCCGCCCTGACCGCGATGGTCGACTTTTTCGCCCGCTTCTGAGCTGGCTATTTTTTGTAACCCTAAATAAATGGGGTGACAGTGCGGGCTAAGGTAAACTGCCCCTGTTTTCAATCGATGCCGAGGTAATGATGTTCAAGGTAGTTGTATCCGATCTCGATGGCACTCTGCTCAACAAGCAGCACCAGATCTCTCCCCGTACCCGGGATACCCTGCACCGCCTGGTAGAACAAGGTGTGAAATTCGTGGTCGCCACCGGCCGTCATCATGTTGACGTTCGCAGCTTCCGCGATGCGCTGGGGATGGACATCTACCTCATTACTTCCAATGGCGCCGTGGTCCATGACAAACAGGACCAGCTGATTTTCAACCAGCCGCTGCCGACCGAGATCGCCGCCGAACTGATTGCACTGGAGCGAGATCCCTCTATCCACCTCAATGTCTATCAGGGTGATGATTGGGTGGTGGAAGAGGAGCTGCCCTGGTTGCTGCAGTTCCACGACGAGTCAGGGTTCACCTACCGTCTGGTCGATGACCTGAAACAGGAACCGAAAGAGCAGATCAACAAGGTGTTCTACATCGGTGACCACGAGAAGCTGCTGAAGATTGAGGCGCACCTCAACCAGCGTTACGGCGATCAGCTCAACGTCACTTTCTCCCTGCCGGACTGCCTCGAAGTGATGCACGCCGGGGTGCACAAGGGCAATGCGGTGCGTGCCGTGCTGGAGCAGAACGGTTTCGACATGTCGGAGGCGATCGCATTCGGCGATGGCATGAACGACCTCGAGATGCTGACTATGGTGGGGCGCGGCATCGTCATGGGTAACGCCCATGACCGCCTGAAAATGGCGCTGCCGGAGTACGAGCAGACCCTCACCTCCGATGAAGATGGCGTCGCCGTCTATCTGGAGAAGCTGTTCGAGCTGGAGAGCGTCAGCGCCGCCTGATCCTCTTCAGCCCGCCATCCGATTCAGCAAAGCCTCACCATGTGAGGCTTTGTTTTTTCAGGGTTTCCAGCCAGGGATTGGGCCGCTGCCAGCTGAAGCTCTGGTTCGCTCCGCCGTAGCATTCAGCCAGCCGCAGCGGCGTGCCGGGGGTATGGCGTCGCCCGGCCACATCGAGGCAGCGAGAGACCTTGCTGTTGAAAAGCCTGTCTTTCTGCCACTCCCACTGCGCCTGACCGTCACAGGGTGCCAGCATCACTTCGCTGTCGTTTTTGGCTTGCAAACAGAGATCCTGCAGACGCAACTCACCCAGATCCCACTCGAACAGTTGATCGTCTTTTCCGCTGCAAGGTTGTGCCAACACCTTCTGTTGGGACACCGCAACGCAAAAATCACCGCTGGTCAGCAAGGGGGAAAGCACCCGGTCCTCCGACGGTATCGAAGCGATTGAGTCCATCATTTCATCGGTTGATGGCGGCTTGATGGTACATCCTCCCAGCAACAAGGCGACCAGCAGGGCGGGAGAGCAAGCAAGGGAAATTTTGTTATTCATGGAAAATGCCTGAAATGGGCCGATGACATCCGTTTGTCAGTGACTCGAGGCTGAAGCATAACCGAAAGGTGGGGCACTCTGCCCTGATAGAGTGTAAACAGACGTAACAGAGAAAGCGTGCAGGCGCAGTAAAGGCCGGAAAGCAAAAAACCTCGCCGAAGCGAGGTTTTTCTAAATGTGGTCGGTGATAAAGGATTCGAACCTTTGACCCTCTGGTCCCAAACCAGATGCGCTACCGGGCTGCGCTAATCACCGATGCTATTCAAAAATAGTGCTTTTCAAAAAACAAAGACGACCTGATGGTCATCCTCGTCATACAGCAAGTATGGTGCGAAGAGAGGGACTCGAACCCTCACACCCTGGGGGCACTAACACCTGAAGCTAGCGCGTCTACCAATTCCGCCACCTTCGCGTACCTGACAAGCTGTAAAATGGGGTGGCTGATGGGGCTCGAACCCACGACAACCGGAATCACAATCCGGGACTCTACCAACTGAGCTACAGCCACCACAGCTGTTTTCGTTCCACAACAACGCCCGTTTAACCGACGCACTTTTGATGGTGCGCCCGACAGGATTCGAACCTGTGACCTCTGCCTCCGGAGGGCAGCGCTCTATCCAGCTGAGCTACGGGCGCTACGCTGTCGAACGGGGCGCATTATTAATGATGGTTGCTGGTTTGTCTACACTTTTCTGTCACCGAAACACCGTTCGTTGTTTTTTCAAGCACATTGCGCACTTTTCTTCCACTATTCCCCTGCTGACAGCCAAAAAGGGGCAGATCGCAGTCGCAAATCGCCTTGCTGCCTTGACTTGATTTGATGCCCATCTAGAATGAATGAACGTTCATTCAATCGAAAGTCACACTGATGATTCTGGATAAAAAAGAGAGCATCTTCAACGCGGCCCATGAGGTGCTGGGTGAACGGGGTTTTCATGGTCTGTCGATTGCAGAAGTCGCCAAGAAGGCCAATGTTGCCACCGGCACCATCTATCGCTACTTCGGCGACAAGGATGATCTGATCCGGCAACTGCACCAGCACACTATCTTGCAGTGTGTGCCCATGGTCATGGCCGATGTAGCAATCGATAAAGTTTCATTTCAACAATTTCGCCAATTATGGCTCAATATTCATGCCATTTTTGTTAACGAACCCAACGCTATCCGGTGCAAATTGCAGTACGAGAGCTCTCCGCTAGGGGCAGAATTGGAGACCAATCCTGTCATTCTGGCCGCCTGGGAGCCTCTGGACCGATTTTTTGAACAGGGCGTTGAACAAGGATTGTTTATTGATTTACCGATACGGGCACTCCAGGTGTTGAGTCTGGACAGTGTCATGCATCTGGCCCTGCAGTGCAGGGTGCACAACATCACGCTGACCGAATCGCAGTTGGAAACCGCGATCCGGGCCAGCTGGAATGCCATTTTATCCCCCAATCTTTCCACCTCAGGAGCCTGTTCATGAAAAAGTGGATGGCCATTATGTTGCTGATAGCGATCGCCTTGTTTGGCAGCGTCATCGGCTTCAATTTGTTCAAACAGAAGATGATTGCCCAATATATGGCCAACCGGCCGGAACCCGAGTTCCCCGTCACCGCCATGGTGACCAAGGCGCAGGATTGGGTACCGACCATCGAAGCGATCGGCTTCATCGAGCCGAATCAGGGGGTGACCCTCTCCACCGAACTGGCCGGTACCATTGACGCCATCACCTTCGAGTCGGGCAAACCGGTCAAGGCTGACCAGCTGCTGCTCAGCCTGGACTCCACCGTGGAGCGGGCCAATCTGCGCGCCTCCCAGGCCAAGCTGCCGGCGGCAAAAGCCAAGTTCGATCGTTTCCAGAACCTCTACAAGACCAGCTCCATCTCCAAAGAGCAGCTGGATGAGGCGGAAGCGGCCTATCGCTCACTGGAAGCAGATATCGAGAGTCTGAAGGCGACCATTGCCCGTCGTGAAGTCCGTGCGCCCTTTAGCGGCGTGGTCGGCCTGCGCAATGTGTTCCTCGGTCAGTATCTGCAGCCGGGCACAGATATCGTGCGCCTGGAAGATACCAGCGTGATGCGCCTGCGCTTCACCGTGCCCCAGACCGATATCTCCAAAATCAAGCTGGGCCAGACCATCAAGATCAATGTGGATGCCTATCCGCAAACCCAGTTTGACGGTCATATCACCGCCATCGAGCCTGCGGTCAACTTCCAGAGCGGCCTGATCCAGGTACAGGCAGACATTCCGAACAACGACGGTCAGCTGCGTTCCGGTATGTTCGCCCGCGCCAGCATCATTCTGCCGACGGTGAAAGATCAGATCGTGATCCCGCAGACCGCTATCTCCTTCACCCTTTACGGTCAGAACGTCTACGTGCTCAAAGAGGGCGAAGAGACCGACAAAGAGGGTAACAAGGTGAAAGTGCTGCGAGCCAAGCAGGTTGTGGTCAAGGCCGGTGAGCGCCGTGGCAACGATGTGCATGTGCTCTCCGGCATCCAGGCCGGTGACCAGATCGTACTGTCGGGTCAGGTTCGCCTGAGCAACGACACCAAGGTGCATGTGGTCGAGAACGATGCCCTGGCCGTTCCGGCACAAACCCCGATGCTGTAAGCGCGGAGATCTGCGATGCGATTTACTGACATATTTATAAAACGGCCTGTGCTGGCGATCTCGCTCAGCTTCCTGATCGCCTTGCTGGGCTTTCAGGCCATCTTCAAGATGCAGGTACGGGAATACCCCGAGGTGACCAACACGGTGATCACCGTCAGCACTGGCTACTATGGCGCCAGTTCTGATCTGATCCAGGGGTTCATCACCCAGCCGCTGGAACAGGCGGTCGCGCAAGCCGACAACATCGACTTCATGACCTCCTCCAGCCAGCTGGGTAGCTCCACCATCACTGCATACATGAAGCTCAATACCGACCCCAACGCCGCGCTGTCCGATATACTGGCGAAGGTGAACTCGGTGCGCTCTCAGTTGCCGAAAGAGGCGGAAGACCCCTCGGTCACCTCCTCCACTGGTTCAACCACGGCGGTGCTCTACCTCGGCTTTACCAGCCCGGAGCTCAACTCCAGCCAGATCACCGACTATCTGGAGCGGGTTATCAAGCCACAGCTCTTTACTGTCGGCGGGGTCTCCAAGGTTGACCTCTACGGCGGTGTCGAGTTTGCCCTGCGGGTATGGCTGGATCCGGCCAAGATGGCGGCCTTCAACCTGACTGCCAGCGACGTGATGACGGTGCTCAACAGCAACAACTATCAGTCCGCGACAGGTCAGGCGACCGGTTACTTCACCCTGTTCAATGGCAATGCCGAGACCCAGGTCAAGGATGTCGACGAGCTGAAGCGACTGGTGGTGGCCACCCGCGACGGCAAGGTGATCCGTCTGGCGGACATCGCCAAGGTAACCCTCGAGAAGAGTCACGATGTCTATCGTGCCAGCGCCAATGGTCGCGAAGCCGTGGTCATGGCGGTCAACGCCGCCCCGACAGCCAACCCCATCAATATCGCCCGCGATGTGCTGGCACTGCTGCCGAGCCTTGAGCGCAATATGCCGAGCACCATGCGTCTCAACGTGATGTATGACTCCACCGTGGCGATCAACGAGTCCATCCACGAGGTTATCAAGACCATCCTGGAGGCAGCCGCCATCGTTCTGGTGGTCATCACCCTGTTCCTCGGCTCGTTCCGCGCGGTCATCATCCCGATCATCACCATTCCGCTCAGTCTTATCGGCGTGGTGATGATGATGGATATGTTCGGCTTCTCGATAAACCTGATGACCCTGCTGGCGATGGTGCTGGCGATCGGTCTGGTGGTGGATGACGCCATCGTGGTGCTGGAGAACGTCGACCGCCATATCAAAGAAGGTGAAGAGCCGTTCCGGGCCGCCATTATCGGTACCCGTGAAATTGCGGTGCCGGTCATCGCCATGACGGTTACCCTGGCTGCGGTATACGCGCCTATCGCCCTGATGGGGGGCATCACCGGCTCCCTGTTCAAGGAGTTTGCCCTGACCCTGGCTGGCGCCGTGTTCGTCTCGGGCATCATCGCCCTGACCCTGTCACCGATGATGTGTTCCAAGATGCTCAAAGCCAACGAGCAGCCGGGCAAATTCGAGAGCACGGTCCACCACCTGCTGGAACGGATGACCGATCGCTACGACAGCATGCTGCACGCCGTGATGAAAAAGCGCCCCGTCATCGTGGTGTTCGCCGTCATCGTGTTCGCCAGCCTGCCGTTGCTGTTCAAGTTCATCCCGAGCGAACTGGCACCGTCAGAGGACAAGGGGGTAATGGCCGTGCTGGGTACCGCACCGTCCAACGCCAACCTGGACTACATCGAAAACACCATGGCGGATGTGAACAAGATCCTGGACGAGCAGCCCGAGATCGCCTTCTCCCAGGTCTTCTCAGGGGTGTTCAACGCCAACCAGGCGTTCGGTATCGCCTCCATGGTGCCCTGGAGTCAGCGTGAAGCGAGCCAGAAAGAGGTGCTGGATCGGGTCGCCAATCTGGTGAAAGACATCCCGGGTATGGCCATCACCACCTTCCAGTTCCCGGAACTGCCGGGAGCATCGAGTGGTCTGCCGATCCAGTTCGTCATCACCACCCCGAACAGCTTCGAAAGCCTGTTCCTGGTGGCCGGTGAAATTCTGGCCGCGGCGCAGAGTAACGGTCAGTTCGTCTATTCGGATCTCGATCTGAACTACGACTCCGCCACCATGAAGATCCGCATCGACAAGGACAAGGCGGGTGCCTACGGCATCACCATGCAGGATATCGGTATCACCATGGGCACCATGATGGCGGACGGTTACGTCAACCGTATCGACCTGGATGGCCGCTCCTACGAGGTGATCCCGCAGGTCGAGCGCAAATACCGTCTCAATCCGGAGTCCATCAAGGGCTACTACGTGCGGGCCGCAGATGGCAAGTCGATCCCGCTCGGCAGCCTGATCACCATTGAAGTGGTTGGCGAGCCCCGCGCCCTGCCCCACTTCAACCAGCTGAACTCCGCCACTATCGGTGCCGTTCCGGCTCCGGGTGTGGCCATGGGTGATGCGATCAACTGGTTCCAGACCACCGCCGACGAGAAGCTGCCGCAAGGCTATCGTTACGACTTCATGGGTGAAGCCCGTCAGTTCGTCACCGAAGGCAATGCGCTCTATGCCACCTTCGCGCTGGCACTGGCGATCATCTTCCTGGTGCTGGCGATCCAGTTCGAGTCGGTGCGTGACCCCTTGGTAATCATGGTCTCTGTCCCGCTCGCCATCAGTGGAGCATTGATTGCCCTGGCATGGGGACTGGCGACCATGAACATCTACTCCCAGGTGGGCCTCATCACCCTGGTGGGTCTGATTACCAAGCACGGCATCCTGATCTGTGAAGTAGCGAAGGAAGAGCAGCTGCTGCGCGGCATGAACCGGATGGAAGCCGTGATGCAAGCCGCCAAGGTGCGTCTGCGTCCGATCCTGATGACCACCGCCGCCATGATTGCCGGTCTGATCCCGCTGCTCTACGCCGCAGGCGCCGGTGCAGCACAACGGTTCAGCATCGGTATCGTCATCGTGGCAGGCCTTGCCATCGGTACCCTGTTCACCTTGTTCGTACTGCCGGTGATCTACACCTATCTGGCTTCCGAGCACAAACCCTTGCCGGTATTCGATGAAACCATTCCGCCCAAGGCAAACGGCGGACACTGATCATCAATCACTTGCCAAGGCCCCGATACGGGGCCTTTTTTATGGTTCGCAGGAAAGACGACATAAGTCCATGAAGCAGTTAAACTAAAAAACACAACATCCAGACCGCAAGGACGCCATGTCAGGACTCATCTCCAAGACCGCCGAGGCCGTAGGCCGCAACGGACTCTCATACCGCCTGCTCTCCTATATTCTGGTGTGTAGTACCGTATTGGCGATGATCATTACGGTGCTGCAACTCGCCTGGGATTACCGCAAGGATGTCGCCGTCATCGAAGACAGCATCGGCCAGATCGAAGCCTCCTTTTTGCAACCTATTGCCGCCAGCTTGTGGAACCTCGATGAGGAGCAGGTCAAAGTGCAGATCGAAGGGATCATGAACCTGCCCAACATGCAGTTTGTGATGGTCAAGGAGATGCTCGGCAACTCCGAAGTGCCACTGTTGACCCAGGGAGTGGAACGGGAAAGCTATGACATCTCCCAGGAGTTCAATCTCACCTATCAGGGGGAAATTGTCGGCAAGCTGTTTGTCGCCGCGTCGCTGGAGCAGATTTACCAGCGCCTGATCGAGAAATCAGTGCTGATCATGGTCAGCCAGACCATCAAGACCCTGGTGGTCTCATTTTGTATCCTGATCATCATTTACTATCTGGTGGTCAGACACATCAACCGCATCGCCAACTACGCCCAGAAGTTCAACCTCGATCGGCTCGACATGGAGCTGGTGCTGGAGGGGCGTCCGCAACCACGCAAGAAACCCGACGAACTGGATACCCTGGTCTCCACCCTCAACCAGATGCGCACACGGCTACGTGACGAGCTGGTCGCTCGTCATCAGGCGGTGGAACAACTGCAACAGGAGCGGGATTTCTCCGCCACCCTGATCAACTCGGCCAACATGGTCATCTGCTGTATGGAGCCGGATCTCACCATCGCCAGCATCAATCCGGCAGCCATCCTGCTGACCGGTTATCACCAACAGGAGCTGCTCCAGCACAACTGGCTGGATCTCTTCGTCAGCCCGACCCAGCGGGAAGAGCTGAACGATATTCTGGCGGCGGAAGGTTCACTGGCGGACAAAGAGGTCATCATGCATGACCAGCAGGCCCACGAGCTGGTGCTGCAGTGGACCTTCGTACCCTTCTATGAAGGGCCGAACCTCAAGTACCAGATCGGCTTCGGCTACGACATCACCCAGCTGAAAAAGGTCGAGCGGGAGATAATCCAGCTCAACGAGCAGCTGGAAGGCAAGGTGGTGGAGCGTACCCGCAGCCTGAGCGAAGCCAACAACCAGCTGGGCAAGGCGTACGACGACCTGAAACAAGCCCAGCAAACCCTGGTGGAGTCGGAGAAGATGGCCTCCCTCGGCTCGCTGGTGGCCGGGGTGGCACACGAGATCAATACCCCAATCGGCATCAGTGTGACCGCCTCCTCCTACCTGCAGGAACGGGTTGCCGACTTCAAATCTCATATAGAGTCAAAACAGCTGTCGCGTTCCTATCTCAACGAGTTCACCGTCAACCTCGACGAGTCGATGCAGCTGCTGCAGAGCAACCTGCGGCGCGCCTCCGAGCTGATTGCCAGCTTCAAGCAGGTGGCGGTCGACCAGTCATCGGAAGCACGCTACAACTTCAGCCTCGCCGACAACCTCCATCAGGTGGTGGTCTCGCTTGGCCACAAACTGAAGAAGAGCCAGTGCGAAGTGGATATCCAGTGCGATCCCAAGCTGTCTATATTCTCCTTCCCGGGCAGCTTCACCCAGATCTACTCGAACCTGATCCTCAACTCCATCAACCACGGCTTCGACAACTGGGACAAACCGAAGAAGATCACCATCAAGGTGGAGCAGCAGGGAGAGGAGCTGTTTATCGATTACTCGGACAACGGTCGCGGTATCCCGCCCGAAATCTTGCCGCGCATCTTCGATCCCTTCGTCACCTCCAAGCGGGGTCAGGGTGGCAGCGGTCTGGGCACCCACATCATCTACAACCTGGTAGTGCAGTTGCTACGTGGTCGCATCAACTGTGCCAGCGAACCGGGTCAGGGTGCCCAGTTCCATATTCGCCTGCCGATCCAACATAACTGAGCGCTGGCTCTTGTGAGCCAGCCGCTTTATCCCCATCATGCTGTGATTGCATTCTTAATGAGCGGAGAACCTCGCAATGGCACAGCATTTTGACTATATCGCCATCGGCGGCGGCAGCGGCGGTATCGCCTCGGCCAACCGGGCTGCCATGTACGGTAAGAAAGTTGCCCTGATTGAAGCCAAAGAGTTGGGTGGAACCTGCGTCAACGTCGGCTGCGTGCCGAAGAAGGCCATGTGGTATGCCGGCCAGATCGCCGATGCCCTGAAATATGGCGCCGACTACGGCTTTGACACCACCCTCAACCACTTCAACTGGGCCAAGTTGGTCGAGTCCCGCCAGGCCTACATAGGCCGCATTCATCAGTCCTACCAGAACGTACTGGGCAAGAACCAGATCACCGTCATCAAGGGCTTCGCCCGCTTCGTCAGCAGCAACACCATCGAAGTGAATGGTGAGCAGTACAGCGCCGATCACATCCTGATCGCCACCGGCGGCCGTCCTGAAGTGCCAGCCATCCCGGGCGCCGAGCTGGGCATCGACTCCGACGGCTTCTTCGAGCTGCAAAGCCAGCCCAAGCGGGTTGCCGTGGTAGGGGCAGGGTATATCGCCGTCGAGATCGCTGGGGTAATGCAAGCACTGGGCTCCGAGACCCATCTGGTGGTGCGCAAACACGCGCCGCTGCGCAACTTCGACCCCATGATCCACGAGACTCTGGTGGAGATCATGGCGCAAGAAGGGCCCAAGCTTCACACCCACGCCATTCCGAAAGCCGTGGTCAAGAACGCCGATGAGAGCCTGACCCTGCAGCTGGAAGATGGTCGCCACCTCACCGTCGACTGCCTGATCTGGGCCATCGGCCGCGTCCCGGCCACTGACAACCTCAACCTGGCCGCAGCCGGTATCGAGCTGGACAAGCAGGGTTTCATCCCGACCGACAAGTTCCAGAACACCGCCGTCGCCAATCTCTATGCCGTCGGTGACAACACCGGCCGCATCCAGCTCACCCCGGTGGCTGTCGCGGCAGGCCGCCGCCTCTCGGAGCGGCTGTTCAACAACAAACCGAACGAGCACCTCAACTACGATCTGGTGCCGACCGTGGTGTTCAGCCACCCGCCCATCGGCACCATAGGCATGACCGAACCGGAAGCCATCGCCGAATACGGCGAAGATCAGGTGAAGGTCTACCGCAGCCAGTTCACCGCCATGTACTCGGCACTGACCCAGCATCGCCAGCCCACCCGGATGAAGCTGGTCTGTGTCGGCCCGGAAGAGAAGGTAGTCGGTCTGCACGGCATCGGCTTTGCGATGGACGAGATCCTGCAAGGCTTCGGCGTCGCCATGAAGATGGGTGCCACCAAGGCAGACTTCGACAACTGTGTCGCCATCCACCCGACTAGCGCGGAAGAGTTTGTAACAATGCGATAAGCACATTGCAGACTGACCTGCCACTATCAGGTCATCTTCTCCACCAGCGTTCAAACCCGGCTCAGGCCGGGTCTTTTGATCCCGCCTCGCCACCAGAACCCTCGCAAAAACCTCGTTCTTTACGCCGATTTTACGCCAGCCAAATCGGGCTTTATGGCGCCTTTACGCCCGTTTTACATACCCTTTCAGCGTCAATGAGACCTATGGGATCGACACGGATATGCATCGATCCCTGACGCTAATTACCTCAACGGAGTCGTTATGAATTGGCTATATCTGCTGCTGGTCCTCGCCCTCGCGGGTTATCTGCTGCGCGCCCTCGCGCGCACCCATGAGTGAGGAACAGGATATGTGGCAAGAGATCATCTATCCCGTCGCGTTCGTGCTGCTGGTGCTGCTGCCGGCGCCTCTGCTTGGCAACTACCTGTATCGGGTATTTGAAGGCAAGAGTCGCTGGCTCGCCCCGCTTGAGCGTGCCACCCAGGCCTGCTGCGGCACGGACGGGCGCGAGCAGGACTGGAAGTCCTACGCCCTCAGCCTGCTGGCCTTCAACGGCGCAGGCTTCGGCCTGCTGTTCCTGATCCTGCTGGCGCAGGGGCTGCTGCCCCTCAACCCGCAGCAACTGCCCGGGCTGAACTGGCAACTCGCCTTCAACACCGCGGTCAGCTTCATGACCAACACCAACTGGCAGGCCTACTCCGGTGAAGCCAGCCTCTCCTATTTCAGCCAGATGGTGGGGCTCACCACCCAGAACTTCGTCTCCGCCGCCACCGGCGCCGCGGTCGCCATCGCCCTGTTTCGCGGCATCGCCCGCCAGCAGACCACCCACCTCGGCAACTTCTGGCAGGATCTGGTGCGCTTCTGTCTCTACGTGCTGCTGCCGATGGCGCTGATCCTGGCGCTGCTGCTGGTCTGGCAGGGGGTGCCCCAGAGCCTGTCGGCCTACCTGCCGTTCCACGGGCTGGAAGACCAGGAGCAGCTGCTGCCGCTCGGCCCGGCCGCCTCCCAGATCGCCATCAAGCAGCTCGGCTCCAACGGCGGCGGCTTCTTCGGCATCAACTCGGCCCATCCGTTCGAGAACCCCACCGCCCTCTCCAACTGGCTGGAGATGGTCGCCCTGCTGACGCTGGCCGCCGCCATGGTCTGTACCCTGGGTCGCTACGTGAAGGATCTGGCCCACAGCCGCGCCATCCTCATCGCCATGACCATCATGCTGGTGCTGGGGCTCTGCCTCGCCATCGGCCAGGAGCTGAAACCGGATCCCGCCCTCGCCCACCTCACCAGCGAAGCCGGCAACTGGGAAGGCAAGGAGAGTCGCTTCGGCCCCGTGCTCTCCAGCATCTGGGAAGTGGCCACCACTGCCGCCTCCAACGGCTCGGTCAACGCCATGCACGACAGCTTCGCCCCGCTCGCCGGCATGGTCGCCATGATCAACATGCTGCTGGGTGAAGTGGTGTTCGGCGGCGTCGGTGCCGGCATCTACGGCATGATGCTGTTCGTGCTGCTGACCGTGTTCCTGTGCGGCCTGATGGTGGGACGCACCCCGACCTATCTGGGCAAACGACTCGGCATCACCGAGATGAAATGGGTGGTCGCCAGCATGCTGGTGATGCCGGTCGGGGTATTGGTGATCGGCGGCATTACCCTGCTGATGCCGAACTCCGCCACCGTCATCGGTCACGACGGCCCCCACGGCTTGTCCCGGCTGATCTATGCCTACGCCTCGGCCGCCGGCAACAACGGCTCCGCCTTCGCCGGCTTTGCCGCCGCCGACAGCTGGCAGTGCATCGCCATCGGGCTGGCCATGCTGCTCGGTCGCTTCGGCTACATCATTCCGGTGCTGGCCATCGCTGGCCAGCTGGCCCGCGCCCCGCGCCAGGAGCGAAGCGAGGGGGACTTCCCCGTCAGCGGCCCGCTCTTCATCACCCTGCTGAGCGTCACCGTGCTGCTGATGGGGGGTCTCTCCTTCCTGCCGGTACTGGCGCTGGGCCCGGTGGCGGAACACCTGAGCCTGCTGGGAGGTGCCTTCTGATGCTGCACACCCGACTGATCTGCGTGACCAACTATTCGATGCAGGGAGCTTTCCAATGAGCAAGTCCGCCTCAATGAGCACCGACACCATTCAGGTGAAGGGCAAGAAACAGAAATCACAGATCCTGCAGGCCATGGTGGAAGCCCTCTATCGCTTCAACCCCAGGGCGCTGTTTGGCAGCCCCATCCTGTTCACCCTCTGGCTGGCGGCAGTGATGGCGACCCTGGAGTCACTGCTGGGGCAGCCGCTCTCCGGCGTCGCCCCTTCGCTGGCCTGGCAGCTGACCGCCTGGCTCTGGCTCACCCTCTGGTTTGCCAACTTCGCCGAGACCCTGGCCGAGGGGCGCGGCAAAGCGCGGGCCGACAGCCTGAAGGCCGGCATGAGCCAGTTAAAGGCACGTCGGGTCACCAGCCCGCAAGATGACAAGGGCGAATGGGTACCGGCCACCAGCCTGCTCAAGGGCGATCTGGTGCTGGTGCGCAGCGGCGAGATGATCCCGGCCGACGGCGAAGTGGTCGCCGGCATCGCCTCGGTCAACGAGGCGGCCATCACCGGCGAATCCGCCCCCGTCATCCGCGAGTCGGGCACCGACCGCAGCGGCGTGACCGGCAACACCACCGTCGTCTCCGACCAGATCTGGGTACACATCAGCAACAACCCGGGCGAAAGCACGCTGGATCGGATGATTGCGCTGGTGGAAGGAGCCAAGCGGCAGAAGACCCCCAACGAGATGGCGCTGGACGCCCTGCTGGTGGGGCTGACCCTGATCTTCCTGCTGGTGGTGGCCACCCTGCCCTGGTTCCTCGACTACAACGGCACCCAGGTGCCCCGGCTCTATCTGCTGGCGCTGTTCATCACCCTGATCCCTACCACCATTGGCGGTCTGCTCTCCGCCATCGGCATCGCCGGCATGGACCGGCTGGTGAAGCTCAACGTGATCGCCAAGTCGGGCCGGGCGGTGGAAGCCGCCGGCGATGTGCGCACCCTGCTGCTGGACAAGACCGGCACCATCACCTTCGGCAACCGGATGGCGGACGAGCTGATCCCTGCCCCCGGCGTGGACCCCTCTCTGCTGGCCCAGGCCGCCATGCTGGCCTCGCTGGGTGACAGCACTCCCGAGGGTAAATCCATCCTGACCCTGGCGGGCAAGAGCCACACCAGACCAAGCCAGCTGGAGAGCGACATCCTGATCCCCTTCAGCGCCGAGACCCGGCTGAGCGGGCTGGATCGCAACGGCCATCACTATCGCAAGGGGGCGGTGGACGCAGTGCTGCGCTACCTCTCGCTCGATCGCAAGGCGGTGCCCGAGCTCATCCTCAAATCGGTGGACAACATCGCCCGCCAGGGCGGCACCCCGCTGCTGGTCTGTACCCACGAGAAGCTGCTGGGGGTGGTGTTCCTCAAGGACATCATCAAGCCGGGCATCAAGGCCCGCTTCCAGATCCTGCGCCACATGGGGATCCGCACCGTGATGATCACCGGTGACAACCCGCTGACCGCCGCCGCCATCGCCGCCGAGGCCGGGGTGGATGACTTCATCGCCGAGGCGACACCGGAGAAGAAGCTGGCCTACATCCGTCAGGAGCAGGCCGATGGCCGGCTGGTCGCCATGTGCGGGGACGGTGCCAACGACGCACCGGCGCTGGCCCAGGCCGACGTGGGGCTGGCCATGAACGAGGGGACCCAGGCCGCCAAGGAGGCGGGCAACCTGGTGGATCTCGACTCCAACCCCACCAAACTGCTGGACGTGGTGCTGGTGGGCAAGCAGCTGCTGGTGACCCGCGGCGCCCTGACCACCTTCTCCATCGCCAACGACGTGGCCAAGTACTTCGCCATCCTGCCGGCCCTGTTCATCGCCGCCTATCCGCAGTTGGGGGTGTTGAACCTGATGCAGCTGGGCAGCCCCGAGAGCGCCATCCTGTCGGCCATCATCTTCAATGCCCTGATCATCGTCGCGCTGGTGCCGCTGGCCCTGCGCGGGGTCAGCCTGCAGGGCTCGGCCGCCAGCCTGCTGCGCCGCAACCTGCTGATCTACGGCGTCGGCGGCCTGATAGTGCCTTTCATAGGTATCAAGCTGATCGACCTGGTCATCACCGGCCTGGGGCTGGTGTAACGGCATTACCGGATGCGGGGCAGACCCGCATCCAACCAACGTATTTGGAGCAAGAAAATCATGATAGCAATCAGAACCCTGCTGACCCTGACCCTGCTGCTGGGGGTGGCGTACCCGCTGGCCGTCACCGGGCTGGCCCAGCTGCTCTTCCCCTGGCAGGCCAACGGCAGCCTGCTCACCAACGCCAAGCAGCAGGTGGTCGGCAGCGCCCTGCTGGCACAGAAGTTCGAGCGGGCCGACTACTTCCACTCCCGCCCCTCAGCCAGCGACTTCGCCACCATAGGCGGAGGCGCCAGCAACCTGGGGATGAGCTCGCCGCTGCGGGCCGAGTTTGCCGCAGCGGCGGCCAGGGCGCAGCCGGAAGCCAGGGTCCCCGCCCTGCTGACCCGCTCCGCCTCCGGCCTCGATCCCCATCTGCCGCTCGCTGCAGTGCTGGCCCAGGTAGAGCGGGTCGCCGGGCAACGGGGGCTGGATCCCGTTCAGTTGACGGAGCAGGTCAAGTCGGCGGCACAAGCTGGTATCCTTGGCCCGCAGGTGGTCAACATTCTCCAGTTGAACCTGCAACTCGATCATCAAAAGGGCGCCTGAGGGCGCTCCTTGCCGTTCGGGACAGGCTCCCTTTCGACAACGGGGACAAGCATGAGCAATGAGGTCACGGCCGAGGTTCGGCCGATGCAACGGGAGCACGGGGATGCGTGATGAGGTGAGGGCGGACGCCCTGCTGGCGAGCCTGGAACAGGAGCACAGGGGCAAGCTGAAGGTGTTTCTCGGTGCCGCCCCCGGCGTCGGCAAGACCTACGCCATGCTGCAGGCGGTACGGGAGCAGGCCAGGGAGGGAGTCGACATCCTGATCGGGGTGGTGGAGACCCACGGCCGCCAGGAGACCCTGGCCCTGCTCGACAAGCTCTCCATCCAGCCGCGCAAGCTGCACCTGCACCGCCAGCAGCGGCTGGAGGAGATGGATCTGGACGGCCTGCTGGCCCACAAGCCCGCCATCGCCGTGGTGGACGAGCTGGCCCACAGCAACGCCCCCGGCAGCCGCCATGAGAAGCGCTGGCAGGATGTGGAGGAGCTGCTGGGTGCCGGCATCGACGTCTACACCACCCTCAACGTGCAGCACCTGGAGAGCCTCAACGATCTGGTGTGGCAACTGACCGGGGTCAGGGTCAAGGAGACACTGCCGGATCAGGTGCTGCTGGAGGCCGACAGCCTGGTGCTGATAGACCTCCCCCCCAAGGAGCTGCTCGGCCGCCTCAAGGAGGGCAAGGTCTATGTGCCCCACCAGGCCAAGGCCGCCCTGCAGTCCTTTTTCTCTCTCAATAACCTGACCGCCCTGCGCGAGTTGGCGATGCAGACCGCCGCCAGCCACGTGGAGGGGGATCTGCAGCTGCAGTGGCAGGCCGCCGGCAAGACCACACTGCCGCTGCGGGGCAAGCTGATGGTCTGCCTCGGCGATCAGCACGGTGCCGCCTTGGTGCGCTACGGCCACCGCTTCGCCCAGCGCCGCCAGCTGCCCTGGCTGGTGGTACACATCGACAGCAAGGGGCAGCGCTCGGTCGAGCTAGAGCAGGCGCTGGCGCTCGCTTCCCAGCTGGGGGCCAAGGTGCTGACTCTCTCCAGTCCGGCGGTGGCCGACACCCTGCTGGAGACTGCCGAGCAGCAGCAGGTGTCGCAACTGCTGTTGGGCAAACCTCACAAGGCCCCCTGGCGTCGCTCGCTGGTGCAACACCTGCTCAAGCAGGCGCAGGGGCTCGAGATCACACTGGTGGATACCGAGAAGCGCAAGCCCAACCTGGGCTTGCAGCCGCTCCACCCCAAGGACATTCGCCAGAGCCTGCTGGCAGTGGCCATCATGGGGACCACCTCGGCCGCCGTCTGGGGCCTCTCCCACTGGCTGCCGCCCGCCTCCCTGCCCATGCTGTTCGTGCTGGGGGTGCTGGCCACCGCGCTCACCACCAGCCTGATGCCCGCCATCCTGGCTGCGGTGCTGGGCTTCGTCGGCCACAATCTGCTGTTCACCGCCCCCTACTTCTCTTTGAGCGTGGCCAGCCACAGCGATCTGCTCACCCTGTTCGTGCTGTTGATCGTCGGCATCACGGCCGGGCGGCTCGCCTCCCGTCAGCGCCAACAGCTGATCGGCCTGCGCGAAACCCAGCAGCTGGGCAACGCCCTGCTGTCGCTGAGCCAGGGGCTGGCCACCGCCAGCAGCCCGGAAGAGGTGCTCAGACAGGGTTCCCAGGCCATCTCGCTGGCACTGGGCCAGCCGGTGTTCGCCCTCGATCAGCACTACCAGCACAGGGCCGGTTCGACCCAGCACAAGCCGGGGCAGACCGACAAGGCGGCCATCGACTGGTGTCTGGCCCAGAAGCAGAGCGCCGGCGCCCACACCGCCACCCTCAACGCTGCCGAGGCCCAGTACCACCACCTCAGCGATGAACTGGTGCTGGGGATAGTGCTGGCCAATCCGCTCGCCTCCTCGGCCGAGCATCAGCTGCAGGCCCTGCTCACCGATATCCGCGCCGCGCTGGCCCGGATCGATCTCAACGAACGGCTGGCCGACAGCCAGCTGCAGGCGGAGACCGACCGGATGCGCGCCGCCCTGCTCTCCTCGGTCTCCCACGATCTGAAAACGCCGCTGGCCACCATCATGGGGGCCGGCAGCACCCTGCTGGAATATGGTGACCGGATCAGCAGCGAAGATCGCAGCGAGCTGCTGCACTCGGTGCAGGACGAGGCGCGCCGCCTGCACAGCTATGTGCAGAACCTGCTGGACATGACCCGCATCGGCTCACCGGATTTCCAGCTGAAACGGGACTGGGTCGACCTGGCGGATCTGGTGGAGAACGCCCGCCGCCGACTCGACTCCTCCTGGCGCCAGCACAAGCTGCTGGTGCACTTCGATCAGCAGATCCCCCGCCTCTATGTGCACGGCGCCCTGATCGAGCAGGTGCTGGTCAACATCCTCGACAACGCCTCCCGCTACTCGCCGGCCGGCACCCCCATCGAGTTCAAGGTAATGCTGGCGGACCCCGATCTCATCCTCGACATCATCGATATCGGGGTCGGCATCGCCGAGTCGGATCGGGACAAGATCTTCAATCTGTTCTACACCCAGCCGGTTGGCGACTGCGGCAGCCGCGGCACCGGGCTTGGCCTCGCCATTTCCCGCGCTATGATAGAGGCCCACGGCGGCCACATCTGGGCATTTTCCGGCCCCAACGGCAACGGCACCTGCATGCGCATCTCCCTGCCGCTGGCGCTCAATGCAGCCGCGGCCTGAACCTTTTTACTCTATCCAGCTGGAGGCTGAATGGCTCACATACTGGTCATCGACGACGAAGCGGCCATCCGCCGTTTTTTGCGGATCAGCCTGATCGCCGAGGGGCATCAGGTGAGCGAGGCGGTCGGCGTCAACGAGGGGCTGGCGCAGTATCGCCACCTCAATCCCGATCTGGTGATCCTGGACCTCGGCCTGCCGGACGGGGACGGAATCCAAGTGTTGCAGGCCATTCGCGAGCACCATCAGCACCCGGTACTGGTGCTGTCGGCACGGGACTCTGAACAGGAGAAGGTACGCTTGCTGGATGCGGGGGCCAACGACTACATGAGCAAGCCGTTCGGCATCGGCGAGATGATGGCCCGTATCCGGGTGCTGTTGCGCCAGCGGGCTGGCGTCAGCAGCGGCGAGCGGCGCCACTTCCCCCAATGCGGCCTGACGCTGGATGTCAGCAGCCACAAGGTGACCATGAAAGACGAGGAGATCCCTCTCTCCCGCAAGGAGTTCGCCCTGCTGCAAGCGCTGGTGTGCCACCCCGGCAAGCTGGTGATGCAGACCCAGCTGCTCAACGACATCTGGGGGCCGAGCCACAAGGAGGATACCCACTACCTGCGCATCGTCATCGCCAGCCTGCGCAAGAAGCTGGGAGATAACCCCCAGCAACCCACGCTGATCGAAACTGAATCCGGCATTGGCTACCGCTTTATCGGCAGCTGATGTTTCACGTGGAACGACACCAACCGCAGCAGAGGGCCAGCAGACCACAACCGCCAAGCAACAGACCGAGATCCTGCAAGCTGGCGGCAACCGCCAACCCCAGGCTGAGCAACAGGTAGTAACCGAGCCCGAACAGGGCACCGGCACTGCCTGCCACCTCCCGATAGGCCAGCAGCGCCTGACTCAGCACATTGGGGATCGCCAGCCCGAACGCCACCACCACCCCCATCATGGGCAGCAGGAACCAGAGCGAAGTCTGACTGGCCCACACCAGCCAGCCGGACCCCAGCGCCAATGCGGCAGCGAGCCGGATCAGCGAGGCTGGCGACCAGCCATGCCCCAGCAGGCGCTTGTTGAGCAGGCTGCCCCCCAGGGTCGCCAGCGCTAGCAAGATGCCGGAGTAACCGAACTCGCCCGCACTCAACCCCAGCCCGGCAAACAGAAAGGGAGCCAGGCTGTAGTAGCCAAACAGCATGGTGTTGAACAGCGCTACCAGTGCGGCGCTGCGCCACAAGGCTGCATCACGCACCATCCGTTGTGCCAGCGGCCAGAGTGCCACCCGCAGGGTGATGGCCGGCCTGGTTTCCGGCAGTTGCCAGCAAGTGACCAGCAACAATCCGGCAGCCAACACCAGCAGGGCGCTGAATACCCCAAGATAGCCGAACCCGCTCGCCAGCTGGCCGCCGCTCACCAGCCCCAGCACCGGACTGAGTGAGAGCGCGATACCCATCACTGAAAAGACCCGCGCCAGATCGCTGCCCTGATAGCTGTCGCGCAGCATGGTCTGGGTCACCACGGAGCCCACGGCGGCGCCGAAGGCCACGATGACCCTGGCCAGCAACAGGGTTTCAAACTCAGTGGCCAGCAAAGCCAGCAGAGTGCCAGCGCCATAGGTCATCAGCCCCGCCAGCATCGCGGGACGCCGCCCGACCAGATCGCACAG
Organism: Aeromonas sp. 600479; assembly: GCF_049175515.1. Taxonomy (NCBI): domain Bacteria; kingdom Pseudomonadati; phylum Pseudomonadota; class Gammaproteobacteria; order Aeromonadales; family Aeromonadaceae; genus Aeromonas; species Aeromonas sp. 600479. The sequence continues at coordinate 55,007 of NZ_JAAKVF010000015.1, read as the reverse complement.
TCGGCCCCAGCAGACCACGCCCGCAGCAAACGCCAGAAAATAGACCGACAGCGTCTGCGATGCCTGCCCTTCGCTCACCCGAAACTGACTGGCGATATGGGTCAGCACCGGGCTGTAGATGGTCTCCACTATCTGCGGAAACATCATCAATCCGATCACCAGCCAGAGCGGTGGCAACTTGTTGTTCATGACAAACCTCCTTCACAAGAGGCCGTCATTCTAGAGTGATGCCGATTGTCCGATTACAATAAGCAGGACTATAAACATCAATAATCGGACACATGGCCTTTATTCTTCCCGATCACTCTTTTGACCCGGATCAGCACGAGAGCAGCGCCATCGGGATCGCCTCCGCCCTCGGCTGGCACGACTCCGGCCGCCATCAGCACAAGCGCCATCAGCTGCTGTTCGCCCAGGCAGGCTGCATGACCATAGAGCTGGACGATCAGGTCTGCCTGCTGCCGCCGACGCGAGCGGCCTGGTTGCCAGCAGGCCTGCCCCATCGGGTGTTGATGCGCGGGGTAGTGGCCTATCGCTCCCTCTACTTCCAGCCGGAGCCCGAGTTGCCAAACGAGATGGCGGTGCTGGCGGTCAACCCGCTGCTGCGGGAGATCATCGAACGAATGGCGCTCTGGCCGTGGGACAAGCCAGCGGCGGAGCAGCATTGCACGCTGGCGCTGTTGCAGGAGGAGCTGGCGCAAGCGCCGCGGGAATCCTGGCAGTTGCCGCTGCCGTCAGACGGGCGTCTGACCGGCTGGCTGCAGGAGATAAAGCGGGGTGACACCCTGCCCGATCGGCTCAACCGGCTGGCCGAACGGGTGGGTGCCAGTGACAAGACCATAGGCCGCATCTTCATGCGAGAGACCGGCATGAGCTATCAGGCGTGGCGTCAGCAGTGGCGGCTGTTGCGCGCCATGGAGCTGCTGGCAGAAAGCGAGCCCATCAGCCGGATTGCCGCTGCGCTGGAGTTCTCCAGCGACAGCGCCTTTATCAGCTTCTTCAAACAACATACGGGACAGACCCCCCTGCGCTACCTCAACTCTCAGGGTGAGTCGCCACAGCCTGGCTCGCCTCCACCACCAGGGTATCCAGCGCCAGCGGTTTGAGGTTGTGCAGCGCATCCTGCACCACGGCATGGGATGCCTGTTGCAACTCACTCTGCACATCCTGCTCCAGCTGGGCACTCTCCAGCTCGGGCCGCGGGTTTTCGTTGGCCATCACGTTCAGGCTCAGGGCACTCACAATCAGGGTAGCGATCAGGCTTTTCATCTGGTTTGCTCCGGTATGGTTGAGATGACCAGATAGCTATTCCAATAGTTGTGCCAATCCTCATGCAATTCATAACATGATGATTTTGTTTAAATTAACTATCTTGCGATACCAAATTGAGTCGCAAAATGCATCCCGCCCAGTCATTTTTAAACCAACAGTTGGTGATTTTAACCACGCTTGATTTTTGCACCATGTTCCACGTGGAACGTCCCGTTATTTTGATCGACACCCGCTTTTAAACTGAGCTATGGTGCTAGCTCCCCCGTAACTGACTCTGGATCTGTCACCGAATGGAATTTTCCTTGTTCGGCGAGAAGTTCACTCGCCATGCCGGTATTACCCAACTCATGGATGACCTTAATCAGGGGCTGACCAATCCGGACGCCATCATGCTGGGTGGCGGCAACCCGGCCCCCATCCCCGCCATGCTGGAACGCTTCCAGGCCGAGGCCAAGAGCATGCTCGACAACGGCGAGCTGGTGAAGGCGATGGCCAACTACGATGGCCCCCAAGGCAAGGACAGGTTCACCAAGGCGCTGGCGGCCCTGCTCAGCAAGGAGCTGGGCTGGGACATCTCCGCCCGCAACATCGCCCTGACCAACGGCAGCCAGAACGCCTTCTTCTATCTGTTCAACCTGCTGGCGGGCGAATTTGCCGATGGCCGCAAGAAGAAGGTGCTGTTCCCGCTCGCCCCCGAGTACATCGGCTATGCCGACTCTGCGCTGGCGGACGACTACTTCGTGGCCTACAAGCCCACCATAGAGAAGCTGGCCGATGGTCAGTTCAAGTACCACGTGGATTTCGAGAGCCTGCAGGTGGGTGACGACATAGGGGTGATTTGCGTCTCCCGCCCGACCAACCCCACCGGCAACGTGCTGACCGACGAAGAGATCGAACACCTCGACCAGATTGCCCGCGACAAGGGCATTCCGCTGCTGATCGACAACGCCTACGGCGTCCCCTTCCCGGGCATCATCTTCAGCGAAGCCAAGCCGTTCTGGAATGCCAATACCATCCTCTGCATGAGCCTCTCCAAGCTCGGCCTGCCGGGTACTCGCTGCGGCATCGTCATCGCCGACGAGAAGATCATTCAGGCCATCACCAACCTGAGCGGCATCATCAATCTGGCGCCGGGCAGTCTGGGGCCTGCTATCACCATCCCGATGATCGAGAGCGGCGAGATCATCGCCCTCAGCGAACAAGTGGTGAAACCCTTCTATCGGCAGAAGGCGGAGCTGGCGGTACAACTGCTGCGCGAAGCGATCCCCGATCCGCGCTTCCACATCCACAAGCCGGAAGGCGCCCTCTTCCTCTGGCTCTGGTTCGAAGGCCTGCCGATCCACTGTCAGGAGCTGTACGAGCGATTGAAGGCGAAGAACCTGCTGATCGTGCCGGGGCACTATTTCTTCCCCGGCATCGACGATCCAAAGTGGCGTCACAGTCAGGAGTGCATCCGCCTCAACTACTCCCAGAACGAGGAGTTGGTACGGCGCGGCATCGCCATCCTGGCCGACGAGATCAACGCCCTCTACGCCGGCTAAGCCCAGTTCGGCGATCCAAAAACAGAGAGGCCTGCAAATGCATGCAGGCCTCTCTTGTTTATCGCGATCCGGTTGGCTTAACCGGGCAGTGCCAGCTGATCGGGCTTGCCGATCGGGATGGCACGAGGCTTGAGCGCCTCCGGCAGCTCGCGCGCCAGATCGATGGTCAGCAGGCCATGCTCCAGCTTGGCGCTCTGCACTTCCACATGCTGGCTCAGCTTGAAGGCGAGCTCGAAGTCGCGTTCAGCAATCCCTTGATGGAGGAACTGGCGTTCATCGGCGGCGGCCTTGCGCCCCTTCACCTTGAGGGTGCCGTTTTCGGTCTCCAGCTCCAGCTCTTCACGCTCGAAGCCGGCCACGGCGACCGTGATGCGATAGCCGTCCTGATCGCGCTTTTCGATGTTGTACGGGGGGTAAGCGGCGGTTTTCTGCTCGAACAGGCCTTCCAACTCACGGACCATCCGCTCGAAGCCGACGGCGTTGGAATAGAGATGAGAAAAATCGAGGTTACGCATAATCCTATCCTTCTATAAGCAACAGGTTTCACTTCTCCACGGGCCCGTCATCGGCACCCGGGAAACGTCAACAATTCAATGAGGTCAGGCTATCAGCCGTTGATCTCGATCTTGCGCGGCTTCATCGCCTCGGGCACTTCACGTACCAGTTCGATGTGCAGCAAGCCGTTTTTCAGGTCGGCCCCTTTCACCCGCACATAGTCGGCCAGCTGGAAGCGGCGCTCAAAACCACGCTCGGCGATCCCCTGATAGAGATAGTTGCGCCCGGTGTCGGCCTGCTTGTTGCCCTTCACCGTCAGCAGATTTTCCTGGAAGCTCAGCTCCAGCTCTTCCTGAGTAAAGCCCGCCACCGCCATGCTGATGCGGTAGTCGTTGTCACCCAACTGCTCGATGTTGTAGGGGGGGTAACCGGCATTGCCATTGCTGGCCGCAGATTCGATGAGATTGGCCAGACGATCGAAACCGATGGCAGAACGATAGAGCGGAGAAAAGTCGATAGAACGCATAGTATTACCCTCTTGTGAGCGATAACGGATTGTTTGCCCTCCTTATGGACGGGCGCCTGGTCGAAACCTCTGTCGAGCATTCCGGCCTTGTTACCTATATAGGGGCTCACTTTTTCCTTTCAAGGGGATTTTTTCAAATTTTTTAAATGGCCGCGCCGACCTGTAGAACATCAACCTGTTGGCCCGATAGTGATGATAATCGACCCATGGGCCACTGATGGCAACTCGCTCCGTCTCCCATAATTGGTTGCATATCCACCAGCCAACATGGAGCCATCCCATGAAGATTACCCAGGTTCGCAACGCCACCCTGCTGCTCGACTATGCCGGCACCCGCTTTCTGATCGACCCCATGCTCTCGGCCAAGGGGGCCTTCCCCGGCTTTGAGGGCACCGCCAACAGCCAGCTGCGCAATCCGCTGGTCGAGCTGCCTCTACCGATCGATGAGCTGGTCGATGTGGATGCCGTTATCGTCACCCACGACCATCCCGACCACTGGGATGACGCCGCCAGAGCCCTGATCCCCAAGCATCTGCCGCTATTGGTGCAACATCAGAAAGATGCCGATGCCATTCGTGCCAGTGGCTTTGAGGATGTGCGCCTGCTGAGCGACCAGCCCGAGTTTGCCGGCATTCGCCTGCAGCAGACCGGTGGCCAGCACGGCAGCGACCAGTTGATGGCGGTACTGGGCGAGCGAATGGGAGAAGTGTGCGGCGTGGTCTTCTCCCACCCCGATGAACAGTGCCTCTATCTGGCCGGTGATACCATCTGGCATCCCCGGGTCGAGCAAGCCCTGCAACAGCATCAGCCCGAGGTCATCATCCTCAACTGCGGCGATGCACAGGTGCCCGGGCTCGGTTCCATCATCATGGGCAAGGAGGATGTCGCCGCCGTTTATCAGGCCGCACCGCAAGCCACGCTGATCGCCAGCCATATGGAGGCGGTCAACCACGCCGTGCTGTCACGCCAGGAGCTGCGCGACTATCTGGCGGACCGGGGCATGATGGATCGGGTACGGGTGCCAGAAGATGGCGAGGCGATATCACTGTGACCCGCAGGAGGGCCATGCCAGAGATGGCCCTTCGGCTTTCACTGCCGAGCGCTTATGATGAGTGGTCTGCGCGCAGAGAGGAGCCAACACCATGACCACCCCGATCGTTGCCGTGGTGACCTTCGATCACTTCAGCCCTTTTCACTGCGCCGTCCCCTGCCTCATCTTCGGCGATATTCTGCCGGGCCAACCGCTGTTCGAGCTCAAGATCTGCTGCGGCGATGGCAACCCTCATTCACACTCGGCGCAAGGCTTCACCATTCAGGCTCCCCATGGGCTGGAGGTGCTGGCCGAGGCGGAGATCATCGTCATCCCCTTCTGGCACGACCCGGCAGCACAGCCACCCGCAGCACTGCTCGATGCCCTGATTGCCGCCAGAGCCAGAGGTGCCCGGCTGGTCGGGCTCTGTCTCGGCACCTATGTGCTCGCCTACGCCGGGCTGCTCAATGGTCGCAAGGCATCGACCCACTGGGAGTATGAGCAGGATTTCTGCCACCGCTTTCCCTGCGTGCAGCTCGATACCAACGCCCTCTATGTGGATGACGAAGGGCTGGTCACCTCGGCAGGCACCGCCGCCGGGCTGGACTGCTGCCTCTATCTGGTACGCCAGTACCACGGCTCGGCCATCGCCAACAAAGTGGCGCGGCGGCTGGTGATCCCGCCTCACCGGGAAGGGGGTCAGGCCCAGTTTATCGAGCAGCCGGTGCCCACCTCCACCCGCGATGTCCGGATGAACCAGTTGCTCGATCACCTGCGTGCCCATCTGGCCGAACCCCACACCCTGGATTCTCTGGCGGCCCATACCCTGATGAGCCGCCGCACCTTTACCCGCCGTTTTCATCAGGCTACCGGCCTCTCGGTGGGTGAATGGCTGCTGGCGGAGCGGCTCAGGCGCAGTCAGGAACTGCTGGAGGTAAGCGGCCATTCCATCGATCGCATCGCTGAGCTGGTCGGCTTCAAGAGTGCCACCTCTCTGCGCAATCACTTCCGCGCCCGCTTTGCCATCTCCCCAAGCGAGTGGCGACGATCTTTTCGCGGAAACAATGTCTGATGACATCCTCTATATCCGCTCACTCCGCTATGGCAGGCTAACCAGAAATCCCGAGGAGTCATCCCATGTCCCGTTCCGAACGCCTGCTGGCCCTGCTCCAGCTGCTGCGCGGCCACCGCTACGCCATCACAGGTGCGGAACTGGCCAGCCAGCTTGGCATCAGCCTGCGCACCCTCTATCGGGATATCGCCACTCTGCAGGCGCAAGGGGCCCATATCGAGGGCGAGCCGGGGATCGGCTATGTGCTGCGTCCCGGCTTCATGCTGCCGCCATTGATGTTCAGTGAAGAGGAGCTGGATGCGCTGGTGCTGGGGTCACGTTGGGTCGTCGCCCACGGTGACGGATCTTTGAGTGCATCGGGCAGCAGTGCGCTGGCCAAGATAGAAGCCGTGCTGCCAGCCGACTATCGCCAGCAGCTCCAGAGCAATGCCCTGCTGATCGGCACCTCCCGCAGCGACAGCCTCACCGATGAAGCCCCCCTGCGCAGTGCCATCCGCCAGCAACGCAAGGTGACCCTGAACTATCGGGATCTCAAGGATGAGGCCTCTGAGCGCACCGTCTGGCCCTTTGCCCTCGGCTACTTCGAACAGGTGCGGGTACTGGTGGCCTGGTGCGAACTGCGTCAGGGTTTTCGCCACTTTCGGGTCGATCGCATTACCCGGATGCAGCCGCAAGATTGCCGCTATCCAAAAAGCAGAGAGAGCCTGCTGAAGGAGTGGCGCGCCACCCAGCAGATCCCGCAGCCGAAATTCATTGCTGACAGAAACTGACAGCAGGTAGCGCCATGCTGACGGGGTCGGCGCCGATGCGCCATCTCATCAGCAAGGAGCATCACCATGTTAGTCCCCCAGTTCACCATCCTCTACGTTGCCAACCCGACCCGCAGCGCGCTCTTCTACCGAGAGCTGTTCGGTCGCCAGCCGGTGGAGGAGTCACCTACCTTTGTCATGTTCGTGTTCGAATCGGGCGCCAGACTGGCACTCTGGTCCAGTGCAACGGTCGAACCTGCCGTGACCCAAACGGCCGGAGCAATGGAGCTGGCCTTTGCCCTTCCCGATAATGCCGCCGTCGATCGCCTGTCTGCCGAGTGGCTGGCGCGCGGGCTCACCCTAATCCAGGCGCCGACCAAAATGGAGTTTGGCTACACCTGCATGGCCCTCGATCCAGACGGCCATCGTCTGCGCCTCTACTGCCCGGCACCTGAGCTTGGTTAATCGGGTTCAATGTTCCACGTGGAACGAGCAACGTCCTCCACAGAAAAACAAAAAGCCGCTCTTGTGAGCGGCTTTTTACTGCAATCAGCGATTCTGATTAGACGTCGAGGTTGGCTACGCGCAGGGCGTTGGTCTCGATAAAGTCACGACGGGGCTCAACGGCATCACCCATCAGGGTGGAGAAGAGCTGGTCAGCACCGACGGCGTCGTCGATGGTGACGCGCAGCATGCGACGAGCTTCCGGATCCATGGTGGTTTCCCACAGCTGGTCAGGGTTCATCTCACCCAGCCCTTTATAGCGCTGGATGTAGATGCCGCGTTTGCCTTCACCCATCAGCCACTCGACGGCTTCCACGAAGTTGGCAACCGGTTTGACCTTCTCGCCACGCTTGATGAAACCACCTTCCTCGATCAGGTTGGCGATCTCCTTGCCCAGCGAGACCAGTTGACGGTACTCACCGGACTGCAGGAAGTCGTAGCTGAGCGGATATTCGCGGTCGACACCGTGCTGACGTACCACGGCATGCGGCACGAACAGGCGGCGCTCTTCATCGCGGCGAACCTGCATCTGGTACTGGATACCCTGGTTGCTCTCGTTGAGTACGGCTTCCATACCCTGACACCAGGCCAGCAGATCGCTCTCGCTGTTCAGCAGCGCTTCGTTCAGCTCCGGCTGATAGATCAGCTGGGTCAGCACGGCTTCCGGCGCACGACGAGACATACGGGTGATCAGGTGAGTCACCGAGCGATGCTGGTTGACCAGACGCTCCAGCGCCTCGCCACCGATGGCCGGGGCAGACTCGTTAACGTGCAGGGTCGCACCATCCAGCGCCATGGCGGTCTGGTACTGCAGCAGCGCGTCTTCGTCTTTCAGATACTGCTCCTGCTTGCCCTTCTTCACTTTGTAGAGCGGCGGCTGGGCAATGTAGACGTAGCCACGTTCGATGATTTCCGGCATCTGACGATAGAAGAAGGTCAGCAGCAGGGTTCGGATGTGCGCACCATCGACGTCCGCATCGGTCATGATGATGATGTTGTGATAACGCAGCTTGTCCGGGTTGTACTCGTCGCGACCGATACCGCAACCCAGTGCGGTGATCAGAGTGCCCACCTCTTGCGAGGAGATCATCTTGTCGAAACGGGCCTTCTCCACGTTCAGGATCTTGCCCTTGAGCGGCAGGATGGCCTGGTTCTTCCGGTTGCGACCCTGCTTGGCGGAACCACCAGCAGAGTCCCCTTCCACTATGTAGAGTTCGGAGAGAGCCGGGTCTTTTTCCTGACAGTCAGCCAGCTTGCCGGGCAGACCGGCGATATCCAGCGCGCCTTTGCGGCGGGTCAGTTCGCGGGCTTTGCGGGCCGCTTCACGAGCACGGGCCGCATCGATGATCTTGTTGACCACGATCTTGGCATCGCCCGGGTTTTCCAGCAGGAAGTCCGCCAGCTTCTCACCCATCGCCTGCTCAACTGCGGTCTTCACTTCGGAAGAGACCAGCTTGTCTTTGGTCTGGGAGGAGAACTTGGGATCCGGCACCTTGACGGAGATAACGGCAATCAGACCTTCACGCACGTCGTCGCCACTGGCGGCAGACTTCGCCTTCTTGCTGTAGTCCTCTTTGTCCATATAGGAGTTCAGAGTACGGGTCAGCGCGGTACGGAAGCCAACGAGGTGAGTACCACCATCCCGCTGCGGGATGTTGTTGGTGAAGCAGTAGACCCCTTCCTGATAGGCGTCGTTCCACTGCATCGCCACTTCAACGCCGATACCATCCTGCTCGGTGGTGAAATGGAACACCTTCGGGTGGATCGGGGTTTTGTTCTGGTTCAGGTATTCAACGAACGCCTTGATGCCACCCTCGTAGCAGAAATGCGCCTCGCGGCCATCACGCTCGTCTTGCAGACGGATGGAGACACCGGAGTTGAGGAAGGAGAGCTCGCGCAGGCGCTTGGCCAGGATCTCGTAGTGGAACAGGGTGTCACTGAAGATGGTCGGGCTCGGCCAGAAGCGAACTTCAGTACCGGTGCCGGTGCTGTCGCCAATCTGCTTGAGCGGAGCTTGCGGCTCACCCAGATGATAGGTCTGTTCGTAGACGTGGCCGTTACGACGAATAGTCAGCAACAGCTTGTCAGAGAGGGCGTTAACTACCGAGACACCCACGCCATGCAGGCCGCCGGATACCTTGTAGGAGTTGTCATCGAACTTACCGCCAGCGTGCAGCACGGTCATGATGACCTCTGCGGCGGAGCGGCCCTCTTCCGGGTGAATATCGACCGGAATACCACGGCCGTTATCACGCACGGAGACGGAGCCATCGGAATGGATCTTGACCTGAATATCGGAGCAGTAGCCAGCGAGCGCCTCGTCAATGGAGTTATCGACGACCTCGAACACCATGTGGTGCAGACCCGAGCCATCATCCGTATCGCCGATATACATCCCCGGGCGCTTGCGGACCGCATCCAGGCCCTTCAGCACCTTGATATTCGAGGAGTCGTAAGTATTTTCACTCATAGCTTACTCTCTGCCTTCTCTAACGTTTCGGAGATTTTACCCTGTTCCACGTGGAACAACTTACAGTCATTCGCATCCATCATGTCTGCGAGCTGACCGGTGTCGATGGCGGTGATAAACACCTGGGACGCACACTGCTTCAGCCTTGCGGCCAGCAAGCGGCGCTTGTCGACATCCAGTTCAGAGGCAAAATCGTCAATTAAAAAAATACAGCCACGGCTGCTATGTTGATTCAAATAGAGCCCTTGGGCCAGTCGCATGGCGCAGACCAGCAACTTCAACTGACCCCGGGACAAAATATCCTGAGCGGGTACCCCGTTCGCCTTGAGGCGCACATCGGCTTTCTGTGGACCGAAACCGGTATAGCCCAGCGCCCGATCCCGCTCAAACCCCGCCTCCAGCAGATCGCCGAGGGGAGTATCTTTCTCCCAGCCCCGGTAAAAGCCGAGACTGATATCGAATTCCGGCAGAAAATCCGCCGTCATCTCCTTGATTAGGGGCGTAATGGCCTGACAATAACTGGCGCGAAACTCGGCCAGCTCACCACCCAGCCGCACCAGCTCCTGATCCCAGAACGCCAGCTGGCGGTACCGGGTGCTCTGGCGCAGCAGCGCATTGCGCTGTTTCAGCAGCCGCCGCACTCGCCCCCACAGGGCAAAGAAGGTCGGCTCCTGATGGAAAACGCCCCAATCGAGCCAGGCGCGGCGAGCCTGAGGCCCGCCCGTCAGCAGGTTGAAGCCATCGGGATGGATCAACTGCACCGGCAACAGCTCCGCCAAATCTGCCAGCCGCTGGGCCTGCGCCCCGGCAATCTTGAGCTGGGTCTCGCCACTCTTGTCTTTGGCAAGACCGATCGGTACCTGACGCCCCTCCAGTTCACACTGGGCAAACAGGGTAAAGGCCCTCTCCCCCTGGCGGATGACCCGCCCGGTCAAATGAGTGCGAAAGGAGCGCCCCAGACCAAGGTAGTGAATGGCTTCCAGCACGCTGGTCTTGCCGCTGCCATTGCACCCGACCAGAATGTTGAGGCCGGGCGACAGCTTGAGACTGGCTTGCTGGATATTGCGAAAGTCGCTGAGCTGGAGTTTGACCAGGGACACGACTAGATCCGCATCGGCATCACCACGTACTGAGCATCCTGATGTTCAAAATCCTCAATAATGGCACTGCTGATGGAATCGCTCAGGCTAATCCGAATTTGGTCACATTTTAACGTATTCAGCACGTCGAGCACATAAGAGACGTTAAAGCCGATCTCCATCTCGCCAGCGGCATATTGTACGTCAAGCAGCTCTTCGGCTTCTTCCTGTTCCGGGTTGTTGGCGGTGATGCGCAGCAGGTTTTCCTGCAGATTGAGACGCACCCCACGGAATTTCTCGTTGGAGAGGATGGCGGCGCGGGCAAACGCCTGACGCAGATCCTCACGGCCGGCGATCAGGGCCTTGTCGCTGTTGCGCGGAATGACGCGGCGCCAGTCCGGGAAGCGGCCATCCACCAGCTTGGAGGTGAAGATGAAGCCGTCCAGGGCTGCACGCAGATTGCTGCGACCGATCTGCAGCCGCACCGGCTTGTCTTCCGCCTCCAGCAGACGCACCAGCTCCAGTACCCCTTTGCGCGGCAGGATAACCTGATGATCGGGCAGCGATTCCCCTACAACCTCGCGGCGGCAGGTGGCCAGACGGTGACCATCGGTAGCTACGGTACGCAGACCGTGACCTTCACTCTCGAACAGCATGCCGTTCAGGTAGTAACGCACGTCCTGGCTGGCCATGGAGAACTGGGTCGCATCGATCAGCTTCTTCAGCTCCAGTTGGCTGATATCGAACTCGAGCACGGATTCCCAATCCTCGATGTTCGGATACTCGGTCGCCGGCAGGGTCGAGAGGTTGAAGCGGGAACGACCGGACCGGATGATCAGGCGCTCGCCTTCGGTATTGAGACGGATCTCGGCGCCTTCCGGCAGACCACGGCAGATATCCAGCAGCTTGCGCGCCGGTACTGTGGTGCGGCCATCTTCGCTGGCCCCGTTCAGATAGACCTGACCGATCATCTCTACTTCGAGATCGGTACCGGTCAGTGACAGCAGACCATTGCTGACATCAAGCAGCACGTTGCCGAGGATCGGCAGGGTCGGTCGGCCGCCGAGGGCGCCGGACACCAGTTGCAGAGGACGTAACAGGGCCTCACGGCTAATTTCGAGCTGCATCTGTGCTCTCCGTTGTGATTAGGAGGAAAAGATTCGGATCAGGTTGGAATATTCGCGCTGCATCTGTCCACTCGATTCCGTTATCAGGAAGAAAGGGTACGGATCAGGTTGGAATAGTCCTCCTTGATGTCGTGACTCTCCTCCTTCAGCTGCTCGATCTTGCGGCAGGCATGAAGAACGGTAGTGTGGTCACGGCCACCAAAGGCATCACCTATCTCCGGCAAACTGTGGTTGGTCAGCTCCTTGGCCAGTGCCATCGCCAGCTGGCGCGGACGGGCAACAGAGCGGGAACGACGCTTGGAGAGCAGATCCGCCAGCTTGATCTTGTAGTACTCCGCCACCGTCTTCTGGATGTTGTCGATGGTGACCAGCTTCTCTTGCAGTGCCAACAGGTCGCGCAGCGCTTCGCGCACGAAATCGATGTTGATGGCACGGCCGGTGAAGTTGGCGTTGGCGATCACCCGGTTGAGGGCACCTTCCAATTCACGGACGTTGGATCGCAGACGTTTGGCAATGAAGAAGGCCACTTCGTCCGGCAGATGGATCTGGTTCTCGTCTGCCTTGCGCATCAGGATCGCGACACGGGTCTCCAGCTCCGGCGGCTCGATCGCCACGGTCAGGCCCCAGCCGAAGCGGGACTTGAGGCGATCCTCGACACCGTTGATCTCCTTCGGATAGCGATCCGAGGTCAGGATGATCTGCTGGTTACCTTCCAGCAAGGCATTGAAGGTATGGAAGAACTCCTCCTGGGAGCGCTCCTTGTTGGCGAAAAACTGGATGTCATCGATGAGCAGGGCATCGACGCTGCGGTAGTAACGCTTGAACTCTTCAATGGCGTTGTTTTGCAGCGCTTTCACCATGTCCTGAACAAACCGCTCGGAGTGCATATAGATGACTTTGGCATCTTTTTTACTCTCCTTGATGGCATTGCCAACGGCGTGCAACAGGTGGGTTTTACCCAGGCCGGTGCCACCATAGAGGAACAGCGGGTTGTAAGCACCACCCGGATTGTCCGCTACCTGACGGGCAGCCGCACGCGCCAACTGGTTGGACTTACCCTCGACGAAATTCTCGAAGGTATAGTTCACGTTGGTGTTGCTCTTGTGGTTCGGCTCGGGCTTGGCTTCAGCCTTGCTTTCCCAGCTCTTCTGCAAGTTATTCACAGGCGCGGCACCCTGTACCGGCGCTCTGGCGACAGCAACAGGATGGGGACGATTGCCTATATCAAAACGCAGGGCGGGGCCGTCGACCCCGCAGAGTTCGTTGATGATGCCGTTAACCCGGATGAGATACTTGTCTCGTACCCAGTCCAGAACAAAGCGATTCGGTGCATACAGGGTCAGAGTATTGTCACTCAACTCCGCTTGAAGCGGCCGGATCCACATGCTGAATTCTGCCGAGGGCAACTCATCTTGCAGCCGGTTAAGGCACTGCTGCCATAGCGAAGCAGTCACTCTAAACTCCTGTCGATTGATTAACTAAAGACCGGCTATTCTACGTTTTTAGCCGCCGGATCTCCAGCCATCGCCCGGTGGATCCAGCAAATAAGATCCTTGACTTTCAAGGATCCAGCGCCTTTGGATCGGATTTCATCCCCAAAGTTACCCACAGCTTGATCCACTGCTGCAACTGGCGGATCTCGTGCTGCACTCCTGTTATTTCATATAACCAAATGTCATTTATTTTTTAAATTTTATTCCAATAACATCAGCGCCAAAGCAGTTATTACAACTACAAATACAAGACATTTAGAGAGAGAAACCCCATGAAAACTTCCATCAAGCTTATTTCCGGCGCAGCCATCCTGCTCGCCACCCTGTCCGGTCAGGCCATCGCCCAGGAGACCATCAAGGTCGGCATGTCTGGCAAATATTTCCCGTTCACCTTCGTCAAACAGGACAAGCTGCAAGGCTTTGAAGTGGATATGTGGAACCAGATCGGCGAGCGTACCGGCTACAAGGTCGAATTCGTGACCGCCAGCTTCTCCGGCCTGTTCGGCATGCTGGAAACCGGCCGCATCGATACCATTTCCAACCAGATCACCATCACTGACGAGCGCAAGGCGAAGTACGACTTCTCCCAACCTTACGTCTATGACGGCGCCCAGATCGTGGTACGCAAGGGCAACAGCACCATTCACGGTATCAAGGATCTGGAAGGCAAGAAGGTGGCCGTGAACCTGGGTTCCAACTTTGAAGAGCTGCTGCGCAAGAACGACCCGAACAAGAAGATCGATATCCGCACCTATGACTCCGCCTTCGAGCAGGATGTCGCGCTGGGTCGCATCGATGCCTTCGTGATGGACCGCGTCTCCACCGCCCAGCTGATCAAAGAGTCCAAGCTGCCGCTGCAACAGGCTGGCGCACCGTTCGAGACTATCGAGAACGCCCTGCCCTTCCTGAAGACCCCGGAGAAACAGGCGCTGCTGAAGAAGGTCGACGAGGCCCTGACCGCCATGCGCAAGGATGGCTCCCTGCGTCAGATCTCCGAGAAATGGTTCGCTTCCGACATCACCGACAAATAAATGATGGAATTTGACCTCGAATACACGCTGGGGCTGTTTCCCATCCTGCTCAAATATCTGGGCACCACGATGGAAATGGCCCTGTGGGGATTCGTGCTGGCACTCGTACTCTCGCTGGCCCTGGCGATAGTACGGGTGTTTCGCGTCCCCGCGATTCACTGGCTGGCGATGCTCTATATCTCGTTCTTTCGGGGTACACCGCTACTCGTTCAGCTGTTCCTGCTCTACTACGGACTGCCGCAACTATTCCCGATCTTCGTGGGGATGGATGCCTTTACCGCCGCCATCGTCGGTCTGACCCTGCACTTCGCCGCCTACATGGCCGAGTCGATCCGAGCAGCCATCCTCGGCATTCACAAAAGCCAGATGGAAGCGGCGCTCAGTATCGGCATGAGCCGTTATCAGGCGATGCAGCGGATAATCCTGCCGCAGGCGGCCCGTATCGCCACCCCGTCGCTGATGAACTACTTCATCGACATGATCAAAAGCACTTCGCTGGCCTTCACCCTGGGAGTGGCCGAGATCATGGGCAAAGCGCAGATGGAAGCCTCCTCCTCCTTCAAGTTCTTCGAGAGCTTTATGGCGGTGGCGCTGATCTACTGGGTGGTGGTGATCTTCTTTACCCGCTTGCAGCATCTGCTGGAAGTCCGTCTCAACCGTGCCTATTAAAGGAGGGCGTTCATGATCAAGCTAACCGGCCTCTCCAAGGCATATCACGGCAATCAGGTGCTCAACGGCATCGATCTGGAGGTCAAAAAGGGGGAAATTGTCGTCATCATCGGCCCCTCCGGCACCGGCAAGTCGACCCTGTTGCGCTGCCTGAACCTGCTGGAGACCCCGGATGCGGGCACCCTTGCCATCGACGATCTCAAGCTCAATCTAGCCAAGGCCAGCGAACAGCAGGCGATCGAGCTGCGTAAACGGGCCTCCTTCGTGTTCCAGAACTACGCCCTGTTTGCCAACAAGACGGCGCTCGACAACATCGCCGAAGGGCTGATCACCGTCTGGAAGCAGCCAAAAGCGGAGGCCCGCGCCACAGCGCTCGGCATCCTCAAGGACATTGGCCTCGCCGACAAGCAGGATGCCTATCCGGCCTCCCTCTCCGGCGGCCAGCAGCAGCGGGTCGGCATTGGTCGCGCCATGGCGGCCCACTCCAAGGTGATCCTGTTTGACGAGCCCACCTCGGCCCTCGATCCCGAGTGGGTCGACGAGGTTTTGGGACTGATGAAAGAGTTGGCCCGCCAGCACCAGACCATGGTGGTGGTGACTCATGAGATTGAATTTGCTCGTGATGTTGCCGATCGGGTGATCTTTATGGAAGGAGGGCGGATCGTCGAGCAGGGCCCGCCGGATCAGATATTGGTCGATCCCAAGGATCCCCGTACCCGGGAGTTCTTGCGGAAAGTCCTTAAATAGCTCTCTCTTTGGCGGCCTGGCCGCCTTTTTTATTGAGGGATCCCTTGTTTAACCCCGGGTTGCCAGTATAATCCGGAGCCCTTGATCCTCTGGATCCTCACGCTCGGCAGCGGCCTTTTCAAGACCACGGCAGGATGAGAGGGAACGGCGGATTGACTAAAAGCCGAACTCTGTTTAGAATTCGGCCTCTTTTGCTAGTCGTCACACGCTATAGCTGGCGCGTCGGCTAAGTGTGACAATCAAAACTGTACAGAAATACGGAATCGAATCATGAAACGTACTTTTCAACCGTCCAACCTGAAGCGCAAGCGCTCTCACGGTTTCCGCGCCCGCATGGCAACTGCCAACGGTCGTAAAGTTCTGGCCGCTCGTCGTGCCAAGGGTCGTGCCCGCCTGGTAGTCTAATGCCTACCCAGCACACCTTCTCTCGGGAGTTACGTCTGTTAACTCCCGAACACTTCAAACGCGTTTTCGCCGAGCCTGTCCGGGCCGCCTCTCCGCAGATTACCCTTCTCGCTTCTCCCAATTCGCTCGAACACCCTCGTCTTGGTCTCGCTGTGCCCAAAAAAGCACTCAAGCGTGCCGTTTGGCGTAATCGTGTCAAACGGGTGGTTCGGGAAAGTTTCCGCCTCAAACAACATCAGCTGCCCGCTATCGACATCGTGGTGATCGCCAAGGCCGGTGTGAAAGAGATGGATAACGAGGAACTGTTCAAGTTACTGGAAAAGCTATGGCGCACCCTGTCACGCCGTTGCAATGGGTAGCTATCAAACTGATACGCCTGTATCAGCTAATCATTAGCCCTCTGCTCGGGCCGCGCTGCCGTTTTACTCCAACTTGTTCCCAATTTGCGATAGAAGCCATCCGACTTCACGGTTTCATAAAAGGCGTTTGGTTAGCCAGCAAACGTCTATTAAAATGCCATCCCTTATCCGAGGGTGGTTATGACCCGGTTCCGCAACCAAAGCGAAGAAACTGAAAACTATGGAATCACAACGCAATCTACTCCTGATCGGTTTGCTGTTCGTGAGCTTTCTGCTCTGGCAACAGTGGGAGTCCGACAAGGCTCCGAAGCCGGCCCCGACTACCGTGGCCCAAACCGAACATTTCGTACCTGAAGCCGGTCAGACCGGTGATATTCCTCAGGTTTCCGAGCAAGCCAACGCGACTGCCGCACGCAAGCTGATCACCGTCTCCTCTGACGTGCTCAAGCTGACCCTGGACACCCAGGGTGGCGACATCGTGTCTGCCGAACTGCTGTCTCACAAACTGGAAGAGGGCAAGGACCAACCGTTCGTGCTGCTGACCAGCAAGCCTGAGCACCTCTATATCGCCCAGAGCGGTCTGGTGGGTCGCAACGGTCCGGACAGTCAGGCCGAAGGTCGTCCTACCTATGAAGCCGCCCAGACCAGCTATCAGCTGGCCGATGGTCAGGATCAAGTCGTCGTTCCGATGACCTGGACCGACAGCAAGGGCGTGGTCTTCACCAAGGAGTTCATCCTCAAACGTGGCGACTATGCCGTTGGCGTTGATTACAAGATCGACAACAAATCTGCCGAGCCGGTTCAGGTGCAGTTCTATGGTCAGCTGAAGCAGACCGTAGCCACACCGAAGGATCAGGAAGGTCATGCCATGGTAGCCAGCGCTTACCGTGGTGGTGCCTTCTCCACTGAAGATACCCGCTACAAGAAGTACACCTTCGACGAGATGAAGGATGCCGACCTGAACAAGACCACCAAGGGTGGTTGGGTCGCCATGCTGCAACACTACTTCGTCTCTGCCTGGGCACCGAATGCCGACGATACCAACAGCTTCTACAGCCGTGTGATCCCTGGTAAAGGCCAGGCCATCATCGGTTACAAGGCGCCGCTGGTTGACGTGGCTGCCGGCCAACAGGCTGAAGTAACCAGCAAGCTGTGGGTCGGTCCCAAGCTGCAAGACCAGATGGCCAAGGTGGCTAACCACCTCGACCTGACCGTCGACTACGGCTGGCTGTGGTTCATCGCCCAACCGCTGCACTGGCTGCTGACCGTGTTCCACGGTTTCGTCCAGAACTGGGGTCTGGCCATCATCATGCTGACCCTGCTGGTACGCGGCATCATGTTCCCGCTGACCAAGGCCCAGTACACCTCCATGGCCAAGATGCGCATGCTGCAACCCAAGATTGCGGCCCTGCGCGAGCGCTTCGGCGATGACCGCCAGAAGATGTCTCAGGGCATGATGGAGCTGTACAAGAAGGAGAAGGTCAACCCGCTGGGTGGCTGCCTGCCGATCCTGGTTCAGATGCCGATCTTCATCGCCCTTTACTGGGCACTGATGGAGTCCGTTGAACTGCGTCACGCGCCGTTTGCCCTGTGGATCACTGACCTGTCAGTGAAGGACCCCTTCTTCGTGCTGCCAATCCTCATGGGTGCCTCCATGTGGTATCTGCAGAAGATGAGCCCGACCACCGTAACCGACCCGATGCAGCAGAAAGTGATGCAGTTCATGCCGATCATCTTCACTTTCATGTTCCTCTGGTTCCCGGCTGGCCTGACTCTCTACTGGCTGGTGAGCAACGTCATCTCCATCATCCAGCAGACCATCATCTATCGTCAGCTGGAGAAGAAAGGACTGCATTCACGCAGCTAATCTTCCCGTGATGACAAAAGAGGCGGCCTTCGGGCCGCCTTTTTTATTACAATGTCCCCACTACGTTTTCCTATCAGCGAACAAACGAGCCAAGCAAGATGACAACAGATACGATCGTGGCCCAGGCCACCGCGCCAGGCCGTGGTGGCGTCGGCATAGTCCGGGTCTCCGGCCCCGCCGCCGAACAGGTCGCCGGGATAGTGCTCGGCAAGCTCCCGCGGGTGCGCTACGCCGAATATCTGCCGTTCAAGGATGAGCAAGGCCAGGTACTGGATCAGGGCATCGCCCTGCTGTTCAAAGCTCCCAACAGCTTCACCGGCGAGGATGTGCTGGAGCTGCAGGGCCACGGCGGCCCCGTCATCATGGACATGCTGATCCGCCGCATTCTGAAAATCGACGGCATTCGTCCTGCCCGCCCCGGCGAGTTCAGCGAGCGCGCCTTCATCAACGACAAGCTGGATCTGGCCCAGGCCGAAGCCATCGCTGACCTTATTGAAGCCTCCAGCGAACAGGCCGCCCGCAGCGCCATGCACTCCCTGCAGGGGCAGTTCTCCAGCAAAATCCAGCAACTGGTGGAAAGCCTGATCCGGCTGCGCATCTATGTGGAAGCGGCCATCGACTTCCCGGACGAGGAGATCGACTTCCTCTCCGACGGCAAGGTGGCGGGCGACCTCTACGCCATCATGTCCGAGCTGGACGACGTGCGCGGGGAAGCCAAACAGGGCGCCCTGCTGCGGGAAGGGATGAAGGTGGTGATCGCCGGTCGTCCCAACGCTGGCAAATCGAGCCTGCTAAATGCCCTGGCTGGGCGCGAGTCAGCAATCGTCACCGAGATTGCCGGTACCACCCGCGACGTGCTGCGCGAGCATATCCATCTCGATGGCATGCCTCTGCACATCATCGATACAGCCGGTCTGCGCGACACTCAGGACAAGGTGGAGCAGATCGGTATCGAGCGCGCCTGGGCCGAGATCGAACAGGCCGACCGGGTGCTGTTTATGGTGGATGGCACCACCACAGACGCGGTTGACCCGCGGGAGATCTGGCCGGAATTTGTTGATCGGTTGCCAAAAAACATCGGCCTCACCGTCATTCGCAACAAGGCCGACCTGACTGGCGAGGATCTGGCACCGAGTCAGGAGCAGGGCCACGCCGTCTACCGCATCTCCGCCAAGACCGAACTGGGGCTGCCCGCCCTGCGTGAGCACCTGAAAGCCTGCATGGGCTTCCAGGGCAACACCGAAGGGGGCTTTATGGCCCGCCGCCGCCATCTGGATGCGCTGGAGCGCGCCGCCGAGCGCCTGCTGGTGGCCAAAGAACAGCTGGAAGTGTTCGTGGCTGGCGAGCTGGTGGCCGAAGAGCTGCGCCTGGCACAGGAGTCCCTCTCCGAGATCACCGGTGAATTCAGCTCCGACGATCTGCTGGGCCGTATCTTCTCCAGCTTCTGCATCGGCAAGTAACTCTCCGCACAGCAGACAATAAAAAGCCCGGGATGAACCCGGGCTTTTTATTGTGCGTTTTTTGTCCGCAAACCTAGAGGCGACGCAGGCACCACATGAAGTAAGCGCCCCCTAACAGAGTGGAGACCAGTCCAACCGGCACTTCCTGCGGGAAGAGGAGCTGCTGGCCGACCCAGTCCGCCGATACCATCAACAGGGCGCCGGAAGCGGCGGCCCCAAGCAGGTGCCAGCGTGCCCGCACCAGCCCCATCAGCTTGGCCATATGTGGCGCCAGAAGACCGACGAATGAGAGCGGCCCGACCACCAGGGTGGCACTGGCGGTGAGCACGGCCACCAGCAGCAGGATGGCGAGCTGGGCACGGTTGAGGCGAATGCCAAGCGCGGTCGCTACAGCACTCCCCATTGGCAGCAGATCGAGCCAGCGGCTCACCAACAGGCAGGCGGCCAGCATCAACAGCGCCAGCCCCACCAACCCATAAGCCACCGGCAGGGTGACGTAATAGGTAGAACCGGACATCCAGGAGAGCAGTTGCTGCACCCGCAGGTCACCGTTGGCCAGCGCGATGGCCTGCAGCGGCTCAAACAACGCCGTGATGGCGATACCTGAGAGCAGGATCCGTTCCGGCTGGAAGCCGTGCTTGCGATTGACCACCACCAGCAGCAAGAGACAAGCGAAGGCACCGAGCAGGCCACCGACCAGCATCAGCGGCAGGGGCAATGCAGGCAGCAACAACGCCGTCGCTATCACCCCCATAAAGGTGCCGCCGCTCACCCCCAGCAACTCCGGGCTCGCCATAGGGTTGTTGCTGACCCGCTGCAACAGGGTGCCCGCCAGCGCCAGCAGCACGCCAGCCGCCCCAGCCGCCAGAGTGCGCGGCAGCCGCCACTCCAATTGGGCCTGCCAGCGGAGCCAGCTCGGCCAGCTCCAGCCCGTCATTCCCTGCCCAACCAGCAGGGAGGCGACCACGGCCAACAGCAGCCCGACCAGCAACAGGCCGATAAGGCGAGCCGGAGCCGGATGGCGAGCCACCAGCAGGCCGGCGTTAGCCTTCGGCGTACCCGACTTGATACCTAGGCGCGGGATCAGCCAGAGCAGCAGCGGCGCCCCCAGCAGGGCGGTCATGGCGCCGGTGGGGATCAAGACTGGCCAGAAGCGACTCAGACTCTGCAGCAGCAGATCGGTCGCCGCCAGCAGCAGGGCGCCGAGGATCGGTGCCCACAGCAGCCGCTGGCCAAGCTGGCGGATCCCGAGCAGCCGCACCATGGCGGGTGCGGCCAGCCCGATAAAGCCGATCAGCCCCACCACGCTCACCACGCAAGCGGTGACAAACACCGCCAGCCCCAGTCCGGCAAAACGCAGATGCTGCAGGGAGACCCCCAGACTGCGGGCGCTGGCATCATCCAGCTCCAGCACCGCCAGCGGGCGCACCAGTACTGCGGCCAGCAAAGCGGCTGCCAGCAGGCGGGGCAACAGGTAACTCACCCCGCTCCAGCTGTTCTGCACTAGCGAGCCACTGCCCCACACCAGCAAGCCTTTCAGCTCCTCCTGAAAGAACAGCAAGAGCCCCATGCTGATGGCCGCCAGATAGAGGTTGATCACCAGCCCGGCAAAGACGATGACCACCGGATTGAGCTGGCGACGCCAGGCCAGGGCAAACACCAGTGCCATCGCGAGGCTGCCACCGGCCATGGCGATCCACTCCCGCCCCAACAGCAACCAGGAGGGGGCAAACAGGGTCACCATCATCAACGCCAGTTGGGCACCGGAGGCCACCCCCAAGGTGGTCGGTGACGCGAGCGGGTTGCGCAGCACCTGCTGCATCAGGGTGCCCGCCAGCCCGAGCGCCGCCCCGGCCAGCAGGGTGACCGCCAAGCGGGGCAGCCAGCTGAAATGCACCACTGCTTGGCTGACGTCATCCAGATTGGGGGTGAAGAGGCTCCGCCACCAGAGCGCACCAGGCAGCTGGCGAGCCAGCTCCCAATACGCGAGCAAGAGGGTCAACCCCAGCAGGATCGAGACCGGCCGCAGCAGCGGCGATGTGAGCAGTCGCTTCATCGACCAGCCTCCATACGCTCGGCATCTTGCAGCAATGCATCACTGAGCAGACCGGCGAAACGGCGGGCGGCAAGTACGCCGCCAAAACTCCAGACCGCAGGCAGATGCAGCACGGGCGCCTGCCGTACCAGCGGCAGATGCTGCCACAGCCCAGGTTCCTGCAGCCGTTCGCTCACCCCTACCGGGATGGGATCGACCACCACCAGCCGCGCGGTTGGCAAGGTCATAAACTGCTCGATGCTGACCACCGAGAAACCCCAGTCATTGGTCTGCTCCTGCCAACCATTACGCAGCCCGAGCCGCGTCATCACCGCATCGAACAGGCTGTGGCGACCAAACACCCGCACATGGCGCTCATCGATAAACTGCACCACCAGCAGAGGCGGCAGATCCGCAGGCAATCCGGCCTGCATTCTGGCGAGATCCCGATCCAGCCCGGCCAGCAGCCGTTCGCCCTCGGCGGTTTTGCCCACCATGCGGGCGAGGGTCAGTGTCACCTCGTGCAGCCGCTGCCACAGATCGGTTTGCCCATCATAGAGGGCGATGGTGCTCACCGGCGCGATGCGGGAAAGAGTTGGCGCCAGCGGGGCCGCCAGCGGCGAGATGAGGATATGATCGGGTTTGAGCTCTGCCAGCAGCTCACGGTTGGGCTGGGTGCGCAGGCCGATATCCACCACTCCGGCGGGTAGCCGTGGCTCGCCAACCCATGCCTGATAGGGGCCTGCATCCCCCACCGCCAGCGGCGTCACCCCGAGCGCCAGCAAGGTTTCGGCAATGGTCCAGTCGACAGTGGCGATACGGGGTAGCGGTGCAGAGGCGATCGGGGATGTGTCGGCCTGCGCCGCAAGTGGCAGCAGCAGGCTAATAAGGCAGGGTGCCATCTTCTTCAATAAACGGTTCAAGGATGCCCCCGGTCAGACGATGGCGATGGGATGAGCATGAGCCGGGTGGCGAATGACCTCCATCGGGATGCCATAGATGGCGTGCAAGGTCTTGCTGGTCATGATCCCCTCAGGTTCGCCGTGGGTAAGCAGGCGGCCGGAGTGGAGCGCCACCAACCTATCACAGAAGCGGGAGGCCATATTGATGTCGTGAATGACGATGATGACCCCAAGGTTAAGCTGACGACTCAACTGCTTGACCAGCGTCAGCACCTCCACCTGATGGGCCACATCCAGCGCGGCCAGCGGCTCGTCCAGCAGGATGAAGCGGCTCTCCTGGGCCAACAGCATCGCCAGCCAGACCCGGCCCCGCTCGCCGCCGGAGAGGGTATCCACCAGCCGATCGGCAAAGCGTTCGGTATGAGTAAGGGCGATGGCCCGATCGACCTGACTGTGATCCTCCGCCCCCATCCGGCCCAGCAGGCCGCGCCAGGGGTAGCGGCCCATCTCCACCAGCTCCCGCCCGAGCAGATTCTCGGCGCTCGGCAGATGCTGGGGTAGATAGGCCACCTGACGGGCGAACTCCCGGTTGCCCCAGTCGGGTAGCGGCTTGCCATCGAACAGGATCTCGCCGTCGCTGAGGGGTTGCTGGCGTGCCAGCAGCTTGAGCAGGGTCGATTTGCCCGAACCATTGTGGCCGATGAGGCCATAGACCTGTCCCTGCTCGAAACGCAGGTCGGTGGGGTGCAGCAGCGTGCGGTCATTGACGGTGAAGCTGGCTGATTTCATCTCGAACATAAGCAATTCCTGTGCTGGCTTGCCGCCAGTCTCATCGGTGCCAGCATCAAGCCGGCACCTCGCAATCCAGGTGGGCAATCGCATCGCGGCTCACTGCGGCGCGGCGCGCCCCGGTCAGTTCGGTGAGCTGGCCCTGACGCATCTCCAGCAGGCGATCGGCCAGCGGGAAGTAGTGATCGTCGTGACTGATGGCAATCACCGTCTTGCCCATCTCCTTGAGGCGCGGCAACAGCACCTGATAGAAGATGCGACGGAACTGGGGATCCTGATCCGCGGCCCACTCGTCAAACAGCATCACCTCGCGCTGCTCGGCCAGCGCCAGCAGCAGAGCGACCCGCTTGCGCTGCCCTTGGGAGAGATCGATATCGGCGATAAAGCCATCCTCGATGGTGAGCTTGCTGCCCATCTGCAACCGCTCCAGCCACTCGGCCACCAGCTCATCCTTGGGTTCCGGCCCCAGCAGGTGCTGGAACAGGTGATAGTCGGTGAAGATGGCGGAGAAGAGCGCCAGATAGCCGTTGCGATCGGTGATCGGCTCACCATCCAGCAGGATCCGGCCCGATACCGGCTGGTAAAGGCCGGTCAGCAGCATGGCCAGGGTCGACTTGCCGGAGCCATTGCCGCCGATGATGAAGGTCTGCTCCCCCTTTTCGATGACCAGATCGATGGGGCCAACGGCAAAACCGCCCTCCCCCTGATAGTGAAAGCTCACCTGCTCCAGCTCGATACGCTGCCAGGGTCGGATGGCGGGCGGCAGCGGGAAGTCCGCATCCGGCTCGGCCAGATTGAGGGCGGCGATCTTGTCGAACGCCACCTGAGCGGCAAGCAGGGTCGGCAGGGCGCCAATCCCCTGCAACAGCGGGGTGCGCAGGAACAGCAGGGTCAGCGCAAAGGTGGCGGCCACATTGGTGTTGGCCCAGCCAAGGCCGTTGGCCAGAAAGAAGACCAGACCGATGGCCCCCAGCATCATGATATTCGACCAGTTCACCGCGCTCAGGTGATAGGTGTCGGCGCGAATGATCTGCTGGCGGTAGTCACGGGCATTTTGCTCATAGAGCTGGTGATAGACGAAGTGAGCCCGCTCGCGGTTGAGCGCCAGCTCCTTGCTGCCGGCGATGATGGCCTGATAGTTCTGATAGAGCCGATCTTCGGCCTGACGCATGTGGGAGAGATGGCGATAAACACGGTTCACCAGCAGCCAGCCCACCACCATGGTGACGGTGACCCAGAGCGCGGTCACCCCGAGCAGGGCCGGAGAGAGCCAGCCGAGATAGAGGGCAGAACCCAGCGTGAGCACCAGCCCCTGCACCAGCTCCGGCAGGCGCACGAAGGCAATGGTGATCTGGCCGATATCGCTGGAGAGGGAGGCCAGCAGCGGCCCCTGACCAATCTGGCGGATGCGGGCGACATCGGTATCCAGCAGTTGCTTGAGCAGACGGCCGCGCAACCGGTAGACAAAATGGTGACCGAGAGTGGTCAGGGCCAGCTGAGATCCGAGTGTGATCACCAGCAGCAACACAATCAGGCCGACCAGCTGACCGAGGATCGGCAGCGGATCACCTATAGATTCGATAAGAGACTGATTGATAAAAGCAATGACACCAATCCCACTGACGGCACTGAGCAGACTGAGCAGGGTAATGGCGATAAAGGGCCAACGATATTGGCGATAAACCAGAGACAAGAGTTCCATAACGGACCGGTATTCCAGAGAGATCAGAACAACTGCGGGTGAAAAGAAGGGCGGGAACCTGGTTCCCGCCCGATTTCGATTACCAGCGGTAGTTGATGCTGCCCACTACGCTGCGCGGCTCGCCGTAGTAGCAGTAGTAGTCACAACTGGCCACGTAGGTTTCACCCAGCAGGTTGTTGACGTTGAGCTGGGCACGCCAGTTCTTGGCAAAGTCATACCCGATCATCGCATCCCACACGGTATGGGCCGGCACCTCGGCAGAGCCGTAGATGGGGGTGTAGTCCGCATTCACGGCGCCAATACCCACGCTGGAACCGATATAACGTACACCGGTCCCCAGCTCCAGACCCGAAGCCACCCCTTGCTGCACCTTGTAGTTACCCCAGAAGGAGGCCTGATGGCGCGGGATCAGGCTGGCACGGCGATCGCCACTGCCGGTGTCGTTGGTTTTGGCATCGGTGTAGGTATAAGCAGCGGTCAGACGCAGCGCATCGGTCACCTGCACGCTCCCTTCCAGCTCAACCCCCTGAGAGGTCACTTCACCCGCCTGGGTCTGCTGGCCGGAACCGGTAGAGACCAGCGAGTTGGTCTGGGCCAGATCGAACAGCGCCAGATTGATGTATCCGTCGAGGAAGGCTGGCGCATACTTCATGCCGGTCTCGTAGAGCTTGCCCTTGAGCGGCTTGTAGGAGTTTCGGGTGTTAGGATCAATCCCCGGCAGCACCTCGAACGACTCGGCATAGGCAAAGTAGGGAGAGAGGCCGTTGTCAGCCAGATACATCAGGCTGCCCGAGAGGGAGAGCTCGTGATCGTACTGGCGCTCGTCCTTGCTGGTATTGGTGTTGTGGGTCTCCACATAGTCGAAACGGCCACCGGCAGTCAGCAACCAGCGATCGTCCCAGCGGATCTGGTGCTGGGCATAGAGGCCGCTCTGGCCCTTGCTGCTCTTCTGGTGAGTGGAGGTCGACTCGTCAAAACCGGGGAAGCCGCTGTAATCCGGGTTCATGGTATTGATGGAGCCCATGGCGTAGTTGTCGGCCTCGACCCCTTCATTGACGTGACGCTGCAGATCCACCCCCAGCAGCAAGGTCTGCTCGGTGCTGTCGGTGTTCCAGTAGCCCACCATCTGGTTGTCCATAGTGGCACTCTTGGTATTGCCATCACGGTAAACCAGGCCACGACTGGCAGTTGTGCCTTCATAGGTCGGGAAGATATAGGTCTGGCGCAGCAGCAGATCGTTGTAGTTGAAGCGGACGTTCTGCTTGAACTCCCAGGCCTGGTTGAGCTGGTGGGCCAGCTCATAACCGGTGGAGATCTGGGTATTGCGGTTGCGATCGTAATCCGGCTGGCTCAGGTTGGTGGAGGGATCAATCTGGCCACCTGACGTATTCAGGGTGCCATAGACCGGGAAGAAACCGTTGGTCGGGACCCCTTCGTCGTGCAGGAAACTGGCCAGCAGGGTCAGGCTGGTAAGATCCGAAAGATCGAAGGTGACGCTCGGCGCCAGATAAACCCGATCGTTGTAGGTGCCGGTAAGCACTCCATCACGCTCTTTATAAAGAGCAACCATGCGGTAGCGGCTGTTGTCGGAGAGCGCGTCAGAGACGTCCACCCCGACCTGACGGTGATCCCGGCTGCCAAGCTGCAGATCCACCTGCCCTTGCGGCGTGGCGGTCGGTCGCTTGCTGATGGCATTGATCACCCCGCCCGGAGGCGCCTCACCGTAAAGGATCGAGGCTGGCCCCTTCAGCACTTCCACACTATCCAGACCGAACGGTTCCGGCGTCCAGACGTAGTAGCCGGTGCCAAACAAGCGGTTGCCATCCAGATAAGAGGAGGCATCGAAGCCACGCACCTTGAACCAGTCGGTGTTGTTGTCTGAGCCATAGAGGCCGGTCAATACGCCGGAACGGTAGCGAATCGCTTCATCCAGCTGCAACACGGCGTGCTGATCCAGCTCCTCGCGATTAACCACGGAAACGGCGCGAGGGGTCTCGGCCATCGGCACTTCCACCTTCATAGCCGTACCTGTCACCACCATGGTTTCGCTGGCTTTGGGCAGCTCAGCGGTGGTTTGTTCGGCCATCAGCGGCAGGGAGACGAGCAAACCGGAGAGCGAAAGCACGCCGAAGGCGCCCTTCTTGCCGGGTCCTGTAGTGTATTTTTGCGCAATCATATTAAAGTCTCGTTTATCAATGAGTTATGTTGTTTTAATTGTTATTTGTGGTCGTTTGTCACGACATCACCCTGTTCCATGGGCGAATAAAGCAGCGCAATCCTACTACAGGAGCCGTGATCGAATCGATTCAATAATTGCTAATCATTTGCATCTACATTGTTATCTGACTGCATCGTTGGCAGGATTTCGCGGAAGATGTGAGCCATCAGGAGAGCCATGAGCGGAGAAGAAAATTGAGAGGAAAATAAAGAAGCAGAAAAAAGATCGGCAGGATGGATCCGGCGGCATTATCTGACTGGATCCATTATCCCCAAGCTTTATCCATATTTATCCACACCCTTTGGCGGTAGAATCCGGCTTTCCGTTTCTTTGTCTGAAATCAGGATCCATTCCATGGCCAAACTCAATCTCGTCGTCGGCTCCATGCTGGGCGCCGCCGAATATGTCGCAGACCACGTCGCCAACCTGCTGGAACAGGCTGGCCACCAGACCCGGATCCACAACCCGGCCAAGCTGGCAGAGGTGCTGGATGATGCGGGATCCATCCTGTTGGTGGTCACCTCGACCCACGGTGCCGGGGATGTGCCCGACAACCTGCAACCCTTCGCCAAGGATCTTGCCGAGCAGCATCCGGATCTTAATTCATTGAAATATGGCGTGATCGCCCTTGGCGACAGCAGTTATGACACCTTTTGCCAGGGTGGCAAGACGCTGGATCGGCTGCTGGCCGAGTGCGGTGCCAGCCGGATCGGCGAGCGGCTCGACATCGATGTGACCCAACACGAGATCCCGGAAGATGCCGCAGAAGTGTGGATCCGCGACTGGATGACGATGATCGCCTGATCAGCGTGCGGGAGATCCTGAAAAAAGCTTGATTTCCCCACTTATCCCCAGATCGACTATCCACCATGTTATTAACAGATTGATCCGGGGGAGTTGTTCTACAAGGTTACCCACAACGCCCAGGGGTAATGTGCATAACTACGGTGTAAAGCTCTGCAAAACCTATAGTTATCCATGTATTAGATCCAGACTGACAGACCTCTGTGTATAAAAGTCCTGGTTATCCCCTCGTTCACCAGGCCAGGATCCAAGCTTTTCCACAAGCTAGGATCGTCCTTAAATTAATGATCTTTATGATCAAAAAGTGCTTATCAACAGAAAGGGTGGATCCTAATAAGAGATCCAGTAAAAGATCGATCTAAAGATCCTTAAGATCTAATTAGTGGATCCTCCCTTCATACTGAACGTTAAGTAGACGTTCCCCTCAGGACGCGAAACAGATAGAATGTTCCGCCCTTTAGCCCAGGCAAATAAAGATCTTCAGGCGTGCAGATCAAGGTGATCCCAATGCAATACCATGAACAATTTGATGTGATCGTCGTCGGTGGCGGTCATGCCGGAACCGAAGCAGCAACAGCGGCAGCCCGTATGGGCATGAACACCCTGTTGCTGACCCACAATATCGATACGCTGGGACACATGTCCTGTAATCCGGCGATCGGCGGGATCGGCAAGGGACACCTGGTCAAGGAAGTTGACGCACTCGGCGGGATCATGGCGCGTGCCATCGATCTTGGCGGGATCCAGTTCCGCACCCTCAACTCCTCCAAGGGCCCGGCAGTGCGAGCCACTCGTGCCCAGGCGGATCGCCTGCTCTATAAGGCCGTCGTTCGCCAGATGCTGGAGAACTACCCGAACCTGAAGATCTTCCAGCAGGCCTGTGACGATCTGATCATGGACGGGGATCGTGTTGCCGGTGTGGTCACCCAGAGCGGGATCCGCATCAGCGGCAAGACTGTGGTGCTGACGGTCGGTACCTTCCTGAACGGGTTGATCCATATCGGGATGGAAAACTACAAGGGCGGCCGTGCCGGGGATCCTCCCTCGATCGCATTGGCCCAGCGCCTGCGTGAACTGCCGCTGCGCATCGATCGTCTCAAGACGGGCACCCCGCCGCGCATCGATGCCCGCAGCGTCGATTTCTCCGTCATGCAGGAACAGCACGGCGACGATCCGCGTCCGGTCTTCTCGTTTATCGGCAATGCCAGTCAGCATCCTCGTCAGGTGCCCTGCTACGTCACCCACACCAACGAGCGCACCCACGAGGTGATCCGCAATAACCTGGATCGCAGCCCCATGTACGCCGGGGTGATCGAAGGGATCGGCCCGCGCTACTGCCCGTCGATCGAAGACAAGATCACCCGTTTCGCCGACAAGACGGCGCACCAGATCTTCGTCGAGCCGGAAGGCCTGACCACCCACGAACTCTATCCGAACGGGATCTCCACCAGCCTGCCGTTTGACGTGCAGGTGCAGATCGTCCGTTCCGTGCGCGGCTTCGAGAATGCCCACATCACCCGCCCCGGCTATGCCATCGAATATGATTTCTTCGATCCGCGGGATCTCAAGGCCAACATGGAGAGCAAGTGCATTCCAAACCTGTTCTTCGCTGGCCAAATCAACGGCACGACCGGTTACGAAGAGGCGGCGGCACAAGGCCTGATGGCCGGTCTGAACGCGGCCCTGCGTGCCCAGGACAAGGATCCCTGGAATCCTCGTCGGGATCAGGCCTACATGGGCGTGATGATGGACGATCTCTCCACCCTGGGGACCCGCGAGCCTTACCGCATGTTCACCAGCCGCGCCGAATATCGCCTGCTGCTGCGGGAAGACAACGCCGATATCCGCCTGACTGCCATCGGTCGCGAACTGGGTCTGGTGGATGACGAGCGCTGGAGCAAATTCAACGCCAAGATGGAACAGGTCGAGCTGGAGCGTCAGCGCATGCGTTCAACCTGGATCCACCCGCAACATCCGTCACTGGAAGCGGTCAACGCCCTGGTCAACACCCCGCTGACCCGCGAACAGAGTCTGGAAGAGCTGCTGCGTCGCCCCGAGGTGACCTATGATGCGCTGATGGCCATCGAAGGGGTTGGCCCCTCCGTGACCGATCCTGCCGCGGCCGAACAGGTTGAGATCCAGATCAAGTACGCCGGTTACATCGAGCGTCAGCACGATGAAGTGGAAAAACAGCTGCGCAACGAGAACACCCTGCTGCCGCTGGATCTGGACTATCGCGAGGTGAACGGCCTCTCCAACGAGGTGAAAGCCAAGCTGAACGATGCCAAGCCGCAGACCATTGGTCAGGCTTCCCGCATCTCCGGCATCACCCCGGCAGCCATCTCCATCCTGCTGGTTCACCTGAAAAAACACGGCCTGCTGCGTAAAACCGCCTGAGGATTCTTACCGTTGGAAAATATGCTGGAAAGATTGAACGGCCTGCTCAAGCAGGCCGAAATTGTTATCACCGATACCCAAAAGAGCCAACTGGTGCAGTTGGTCGAGTTGCTGCACAAGTGGAACAAGGCTTACAATCTCACCTCGGTGCGAGATCCGGACGCCATGCTGGTCAAGCATATCCTCGATAGCCTGGTGGTAAGCCCCCACTTGCACGGTGAGCGCTTCATCGACGTGGGGACAGGTCCCGGCCTGCCGGGATTGCCGCTGGCGATCATCAATCCGGACAAGCAGTTCGTCCTGCTCGACAGTCTGGGCAAGCGGATCAACTTCATCCGCCAGGTGATCCAGGAGCTGGGTCTGACTAATGTGACGCCGGTCAAATCCCGGGTTGAAGAGTATCAACCTGAGGTGGGGTTTGATGGTGTACTGAGTCGGGCATTTGCCTCGCTGGAGGACATGCTGAGCTGGTGTCACCACCTGCCGTCAGAACAGGGTTGCTTCCTGGCGCTCAAGGGACAATATCCCGAGCAGGAGCTGGCCCAGTTGCCTGCCAATATCCGTCTGGTAGCCTGTCATGAGTTGCGGGTGCCGGAGCTGGAAGGCGAACGTCATCTGCTGGAATTCAAACATATCCAGCCCGAATAGGGTCGCAGTTTCATTTAGGGGATCGTGTGGGAAAAGTCATCGCCATAGCCAACCAGAAGGGTGGAGTGGGTAAAACCACCACCTGTGTGAATCTGGCCGCCTCCATGGCTGCCACCCGGCGCAAGGTGCTGGTGATCGATCTGGATCCGCAGGGCAATGCCACCATGGGCAGCGGTGTCGACAAGTATGACGTCGAGCGCACCGCCTATGAGCTGCTGATCGAGGATGCCCCCATCAGCGAAGTGATCATCCCCGAAACCACCGGGGGCTATCACCTGATTGCCGCCAACGCCGACGTGACCGCGGCCGAAATCCGTCTGATGGAATTTTTCGCCCGCGAAATCCGCCTGCGCAATGCGCTGGCTTCGGTGCGGGACAAATACGACTACGTCTTCATCGACTGCCCGCCCTCTCTCAACATGCTGACCGTGAACGCCATGGCCGCCGCCGACTCCGTGCTGGTGCCCATGCAGTGCGAATATTACGCGCTGGAGGGGCTCACCGCCCTGGTCGACACCATCAGCAAGCTGGCCGCCGTGGTCAATCCGGAGCTCAAGATCGAAGGGGTGCTGCGCACCATGTTCGATCACCGCAACCGGCTGGCCAATGATGTGTCCGATCAGCTAAAACAGCACTTTGGCGACAAAGTCTACCGCACCATCATTCCCCGCAACGTTAGACTGGCTGAGGCCCCGAGTTTCGGTGCCCCGGCCATGCACTATGACAAATCATCGGTGGGCGCCAAGGCCTACCTGGCACTGGCTGGCGAGATCCTGCGCCGCCAGGAGCAGGAACGTCAGGCGACCATCGCAGACCGAGAGAGCATATGACTCCGAAAAAACGTGGACTGGGCAAGGGGCTGGATGCCCTGCTCAGTACCAGCACGGCTGCCCGCCAGAAACAGGTGATGAGCGATCAACGTACTGAAGAGGCCATGGCCCCCACCAATCAGGGCGAGCTGCGCAAGCTGCCGGTGGAGTGGTTGCAGTCCGGCAAGTACCAGCCCCGCAAAGACATGTCCCAGGATGCACTGGAAGAGCTTGCCAACTCCATCCGCGCTCAGGGGGTGATCCAGCCCATCGTGGTACGCCCTCTCGGCGAACAATCCTTCGAAATCATCGCCGGTGAGCGGCGCTGGCGCGCGTCCCAACTGGCGCGGCTCGAGGTGGTGCCCTGCATCGTCAAGAATGTACCCGACGAGGCTGCCGTCGCCATCGCGCTGATTGAGAATATTCAGCGGGAAGACCTCAATGCCATCGAAGAGGCGGTCGCTCTACAAAGACTGCTGACCGAATTCGAACTCACCCACCAGCAGGTGGCCGAGGCGGTGGGCAAGTCCCGCACCACGGTGACCAACCTGCTGCGTCTTAACCAGCTCAACGACGA
This sequence comes from Aeromonas sp. 600479, assembly GCF_049175515.1. NCBI lineage: Bacteria > Pseudomonadati > Pseudomonadota > Gammaproteobacteria > Aeromonadales > Aeromonadaceae > Aeromonas > Aeromonas sp. 600479. The sequence continues at coordinate 22,230 of NZ_JAAKVF010000015.1, read as the reverse complement.
TGTGAAGCGTTTCGTTGAACATGGCGACCTCGATATGGGCCATGCCCGTGCCCTGCTGGCTCTGAGCGGCCAGGCCCAGTCCGAACTGGCCAAGCTGGTTGCCCAGAAAGGGTTGACCGTGCGCGATACCGAGAAGCTGGTGCAAAAAGCGCTCGAACCGGCAAAAGCCAGGGTTGAACCGGCCCGTGATCCGCAGATCGGCTACCTGGAGCGCCAACTGGCAGAAAAAATTGGCAATCAGGTGCAACTTCAGCCTGGCAAGCGGGATAGCGGGAAGTTAGTAATAAGTTACGAGAATTTGTCCGATTTGGACCGTATATTGGGCTATTTTGGCGTGTCGGAATCGTGATTTTTACGCTTTTTGTAGTAATAAAACATCCATTCCTTTTGATATGACCATAACCCTGATTTGCCGCGGAAAGCCGCAAAAATTAAGGATTTTTGTCATATTGCAATAGCTGCCCTCAAGGGTATAATTTGACCGGCTTTAAGAGCTGTTAACATGGGGTCTTCGGATCCCGATTTTTTACAGTTCTGTAATGTTCAGGGGTAAGTTGGTGAAGCAGAAAATAGCCTTGGAAGGTTTGACACTGGCCTTGGTTATGCTCGTTTGTCAGCTCATCCTGATCCTGGCGATGAGTGCCGTCTGGTTTTACCTGACTGGTGCCAGCGCCGGTTATTCCGCCCTCTACGGAGGGGGGATGTACTGGGTTCCTCAAGCCTTGTTTACTGTCTGGGTGCTGCGCCGCAAGGTGACAACCGAGAGTGTAGGCCTGGTTTTGCGGGACTTTTATGGTGGGGCAGGGATTAAGCTCATTTCTACAACAGGTCTATTCGCCCTGATGTTTGGTGCGGGAGTCGAGGTCGTTACCGTCTCGTTTTTCGCCACTTATATCCTCGCCCTCGTTGTACAGTGGATGGTTTCATTCACGCTTAACAACCACTATTAGGAAAACTCATGTCTGCAACCGGAGAAGTCCTGACTCCTCAGGGATATATCTCCCACCACCTGACCCACCTTCAAGTCGGGTCCGGGTTCTGGACGGTCAATATCGACTCAATGGTATTTTCCGTCGTGCTAGGCGCCCTGTTTATCCTGCTGTTCCGCAAAGTAGCCGTTAATGCTACCAGCGGGGTGCCGGGTAAGCTGCAGTGCTTTGTGGAGATGCTGGTCGAGTTTGTGAATGGTAACGTCAAAGACATCTTTCACGGTCGCAACAAGGTCATCGCACCTTTGGGGCTGACGGTGTTTGTGTGGATCTTCCTGATGAACCTGATGGATCTGATCCCCGTTGACTTTATCCCTCACGCTGCACAATTGATGGGTATTCCCTATCTGCGTGTGGTTCCCTCTGCTGACGTTAACATCACCATGTCCATGGCTTTGGGCGTGTTCTTCTTGATCCTGTATTACAGCATCAAGGTCAAGGGTATCGGCGGGTTTGTGAAGGAGCTGACGCTTCAGCCTTTCAACCACCCGGCGGCCATCCCGGTTAACCTCATCCTGGAAACTGTTACGCTGATTTCCAAACCTGTTTCTCTGGGTCTTCGACTGTTCGGCAACATGTATGCTGGCGAACTGATCTTTATCCTGATTGCGGGTTTGTTACCCTGGTGGTCACAGTGGATCCTGTCCGTGCCTTGGGCAATTTTCCACATCCTGATCATCACTTTGCAGGCATTCATTTTCATGGTTCTGACCATCGTCTATCTGTCGATGGCGCAGGAAGACCATGGTTGATGCAACTCAAATAATCCTTTTTATACAATCAATTACATCTAAATAAATGGAGATCCTCATGGAAAACTTGAACATGGACCTGCTGTACATCGCTGCTGCAATGATGATGGGTCTGGCTGCTATCGGCGCTTCCATCGGTATCGGTATTCTGGGTGGCAAGTTCCTGGAAGGTGCTGCTCGTCAACCTGATCTGATCCCTGTTCTGCGTACCCAGTTCTTCATCGTAATGGGTCTGGTGGATGCGATCCCGATGATCGCCGTTGGTCTGGGTCTGTATGTGATGTTTGCGGTTGCTGGCTAAGTCGTTACGACATCTCCAGGCATAACCCATTAACTAACTAAAGAGGACATCGGCTGTGAATATCAACGCCACCCTCCTCGGCCAAGCAATTGCTTTTTTCTTCTTCGTTGTGTTTTGCATGAAGTATGTATGGCCGCCGCTGATGGCTGCCATCGAAGCCCGTCAGAAAGCTATTGCTGACGGTCTCTCTTCTGCCGAACGAGCCAAGAAAGATCTGGATTTGGCCAAGGCCAATGCCGTCGATCAGCTGAAAGAAGCCAAGCTGCAGGCTGCTGAAATCATTGAACAGGCCAACAAACGCAAGGCCCAGATCATTGATGAGGCAACTGTCGGTGCTCAGGCTGAGCGGGAAAAAATCCTGGCTCAAGGCCGTGCCGAGATTGAAGCTGAACGTCATCGTGCCAAAGAGGAACTGCGCAAGCAGGTTGCTGCTCTTGCCATTGCGGGTGCAGAGAAGATCCTGGCGCGCCAAATCGACCAGGCTGCCAACAGCGACATCGTCGACAAACTGGTAGCTGAACTGTAACGGGAACGGGGCTATGTCTGAACTGACTACAATCGCTCGCCCCTACGCCAAGGCTGCTTTCGAGTTTGCCGTTGAGCACAAGGCGGTTGATCAGTGGCTGGGGATGCTCAGCTTCGCTGCGGAAGTAGTGAAGAACGAGACCATCCACTCCCTGGTTAACGGCTCTGTGGCTGCCGACGAGCTGGCAAAACTGTTTGTCAGCATCTGCGGGGAGCAACTCGACGAGCATGGCCAGAACCTGATCCGGGTAATGGCAGAGAATGGTCGCTTGGGTGTGCTGCCGGCGGTCGTTGCCGAATTTGTGGTGTTCAAGTCTGAACTGGACAAAGAAGTTCAGGCTGACGTGATTTCGGCGATTGCACTGACCGACCAGCAGAAAGCCAATATTCAGGCTTCTCTGGAACAACGTCTCGCGCGCAAAGTGAAGCTGAATTGCAGCATCGACGCGTCCTTGATGGCCGGGGTGCTCATCAAGGCCGGTGATCTGGTTATCGACGGAACTGTCCGCGGTAAGCTGGATCGCATGGCTGACGCGCTGCAATCTTGATTGGGGTATTAGAGCATGCAACTGAATTCCACTGAAATCGCCGAGCTGATCAAGCAGCGCATTGCGCAGTTTGATGTAAAGAGCGAAGCGCGTAACGAAGGTACCATCGTCTCCGTGAGTGACGGTATCATTCGTATCCACGGCCTGGCCGATGCCATGCAGGGTGAGATGATCGAGCTGCCGGGCAACCGCTACGCTCTGGCATTGAACCTGGAGCGTGACTCCGTTGGTGCCGTAGTGATGGGTCCCTATGCCGATCTGGCCGAAGGGATGAAAGTAAAAGGTACTGGCCGCATTCTGGAAGTGCCGGTCGGTCGTGGTCTGCTGGGCCGGGTGGTCAACACCCTGGGTCAGCCTATCGACGGTAAAGGTCCGGTCGAGCACGATGGCTTCTCTCCGGTAGAAGTGATTGCCCCGGGCGTTATCGAGCGTAAGTCTGTTGACCAGCCTGTCCAGACCGGTCTGAAAGCCATCGACTCCATGATCCCTATCGGTCGTGGCCAGCGTGAGCTGATCATCGGTGACCGCCAGGTAGGTAAAACTGCCATTGCGATCGACACCATCATCAACCAGAAAGACTCCGGCATTAAGTGTGTCTACGTTGCGATTGGCCAGAAGGCCTCCACCATCGCCAACGTGGTGCGCAAGCTGGAAGAGCACGGTGCTCTGGCCAACACCATAGTAGTGGTTGCCTCTGCTTCCGAAGCGGCTGCCCTGCAATACCTGGCTCCGTATTCAGGTTGCTCCATGGGTGAGTACTTCCGTGACCGCGGTGAAGATGCCCTGATCATTTATGATGACCTGTCCAAGCAGGCCGTTGCATATCGTCAGATCTCCCTGCTGCTGCGCCGTCCGCCAGGACGCGAAGCATTCCCGGGCGACGTATTCTATCTGCACTCCCGTCTGCTGGAGCGTGCAGCTCGCGTCAACGACGAGTACGTAGAGAAGTTCACCAAGGGTGAAGTGAAGGGCAAAACCGGTTCTCTGACCGCGCTGCCGATCATCGAAACCCAGGCGGGCGACGTATCCGCGTTCGTTCCGACCAACGTGATCTCCATCACCGATGGTCAGATCTTCCTGACTTCCCAGTCTTTCAACGCCGGTATTCGTCCTGCGGTTGATCCGGGTATCTCCGTATCCCGTGTGGGTGGTGCCGCCCAGACCAAGATCGTCAAGAAGCTGTCCGGTGGTATCCGTACCGCGCTGGCCCAGTATCGCGAACTTGCTGCCTTTGCCCAGTTCTCTTCCGACCTGGACGATGCAACTCGCAAGCAGCTGGACCACGGTCAGAAAGTGACCGAGCTGATGAAACAGAAGCAGTACTCTCCGATGAGCGTGGCTCACCAGTCTCTGGTGCTGTTCGCCGCGGAAAAAGGCTATCTCTCTGATGTCGAGTTGAGCAAGATCCTCGACTTCGAAGCCGCTCTGCTCTCTTTCGCCGATACCCAGCATGCTGAGCTGATGGCTGAAATCAATGCCAAGGCTGACTACAACGACGCGATCGTTGGCAAGCTGACTGCGTTGCTGGATGACTTCAAGGCAACCCAGACCTGGTAAGCGAGTGTGGCAGCGCAAGCTGCCACCTGATGGAGAGAAGAGATGGCCGGCGCAAAAGAGATACGTAACAAGATCGGGAGTGTTAAAAACACTCAAAAGATCACCAGCGCTATGGAAATGGTGGCAGCAAGCAAGATGCGCCGTGCGCAGGATCGCATGTCTGCCAGCCGTCCGTACGCTGAAACCATGCGCAAGGTGATCGGCCATATCGCTCAGGGGAACCTGGAATACAAGCACCCCTACCTCATCGAACGTGAGGTCAAGCGAGTGGGTTACATCGTCGTCTCCACCGACCGTGGCCTGTGTGGTGGTCTGAACATCAACCTGTTCAAGGCTGCCCTCAATGATATGAAGCAATGGAGCGCGAAAGGTGCCAAGGTTGACCTGGCTCTGATCGGCAACAAAGCCTCCAACTTCTTTGAACGGCACGGCGCCAAGGTGAAAGCTCATGTCGCAGGACTGGGCGATAACCCGAGCGTCAATGACCTGATTGGTTCAGTCAAGGTCATGCTGAAGGCTTACGACAACGGTGAGATTGACAAGCTGTATCTGGTGTACAACAAGTTCGTCAACACCATGGTGCAGCAACCACGGGTCGATCAACTGCTGCCTTTGCCCGTAACTGAAGACAGCAAGCTCGCCAAGAAACACCACTGGGATTACCTCTATGAGCCGGATCCCAAGAAGCTGCTGGATACCCTGCTGGTTCGCTATGTCGAATCTCAGGTCTACCAAGGTGTAGTGGAAAACTTGGCCAGTGAACAGGCAGCCCGAATGGTTGCCATGCAAGCCGCGACTGACAACGCCGGTAACCTGATTAACGATCTGCAACTGGTATACAACAAGGCCCGTCAGGCCAGTATTACCCAGGAGCTGACAGAGATCGTATCCGGTGCTGCTGCGGTGTAAGGCAAGGGTTATCAAAGGTTTAGAGGATTTGACATGAGTAACGGTTTCATCGTCCAAATCATCGGCGCTGTAGTGGACATCGAGTTCCCGCAGAATGCCGTGCCCCAGGTGTACGATGCACTGAAGGTCGTTAGCGAAGGTCAAGGCCAGGGTCTGGTGCTGGAAGTTCAGCAACAGATCGGTGGCGGCGTCGTTCGTTGCATCACCATGGGTTCCTCCGACGGTCTGCGTCGTGGGTTGGAAGTAATGAATAGCGGTAAATCCATCCAGGTTCCGGTCGGTACTGCGACACTGGGTCGGATCATGAACGTACTGGGCGAGCCAATCGACGAGAAAGGCCCGATCGGTGAAGAAGAGAGCTGGTCAATCCACCGTGAAGCCCCCAGCTACGAAGATCAGTCCAACAGCACCGAGCTGCTGGAGACCGGCATCAAGGTTATCGACCTGGTATGTCCGTTCGCCAAGGGTGGTAAGGTTGGTCTGTTCGGTGGTGCCGGTGTAGGCAAAACCGTAAACATGATGGAGCTGATCCGTAACATCGCGATCGAACACAGTGGTTACTCTGTATTCGCCGGTGTAGGTGAGCGTACCCGTGAGGGTAACGACTTCTACCACGAGATGATGGAGTCCAACGTACTGGACAAAGTATCTCTGGTTTACGGTCAGATGAACGAGCCGCCCGGAAACCGTCTGCGCGTAGCGTTGACCGGCCTGACCATGGCCGAGAAGTTCCGTGACGAAGGTCGTGACGTGCTGTTCTTCGTGGACAACATCTACCGTTACACCCTGGCCGGTACCGAAGTATCCGCACTGCTGGGCCGTATGCCTTCCGCAGTAGGTTACCAGCCGACCCTGGCCGAGGAGATGGGTGTTCTGCAAGAACGTATCACCTCCACCAAGACCGGTTCCATCACATCCGTACAGGCCGTTTACGTTCCTGCGGATGACTTGACTGACCCGTCTCCGGCGACCACCTTCGCCCACCTGGATGCGACCGTCGTACTGTCCCGTCAGATCGCGGCACTGGGTATCTACCCGGCCGTTGACCCGCTGGACTCTACCTCTCGTCAGCTGGATCCGCTGGTGGTTGGCAAGGAGCACTACGAGACCGCTCGTGGCGTTCAGACCGTACTGCAGCGCTACAAAGAGCTGAAGGACATCATCGCCATCCTGGGTATGGATGAACTGTCAGAAGAAGACAAACTGACCGTAGCCCGTGCCCGTAAGATCGAGCGTTTCCTGTCCCAGCCGTTCTTCGTTGCAGAAGTGTTTACCGGTTCTCCGGGTAAATACGTGCCGCTGAAAGAGACCATCCGTGGTTTCCAGGGCATCCTGAAAGGCGAGTATGACGATCTGCCCGAGCAGGCGTTCTACATGGTTGGCGGTATCGACGAAGTCGTCGAGAAATCCAAGAAACTGTAAGCCTCGACAGGAGGGCCCATGGCAGAGATGATCTCCTTTCACCTGGACGTGGTGAGCGCCGAAGGAAAACTGTTTTCCGGTCGCGTGCAATCCGCTCAGGTATCAGGCTCCGAAGGTGAGTTGGGTCTCCGCCACGGTCATGCTCCGTTGCTGACTGCCATCAAGCCGGGCCTGGTCCGCTTGGTGAAGCAGAACGGAACTGAAGAGGTGCTGTACATCTCCGGCGGTATGCTGGAAGTACAACCTGAATCCGTGACCGTGCTGGCGGACACCGCGATTCGTGCTGACGACTTGGATGAGGCGAAAGCCCAGGAAGCCAAGCGCGCAGCCGAAGAGCGGATCCACAGCTCCCATGGTGATATCGACTACGCCCAGGCCGCCACCGAGCTGGCCAAGGCGATGGCTCAACTGCGAGTCATCGATATCGTCAAAAAGAATTACCGCTAATAACGGTGATGCAAAAAGCGACCTTCGGGTCGCTTTTTTTTTACCCGTTGGATAGACTCCGCCGAGTATTTTTCATGTTCCAAAGGCCAATTTATGTCCCTCAACGTCGTGATCCTGGCTGCGGGTAAAGGTACCCGTATGCGCTCTTCCCTGCCCAAGGTACTGCACCCGGTAGCCAACAAACCCATGGTTTCCCATGTGATCGATACCGCTCGTCAGGTCGGTGCCGAGCAGCTGCATCTGGTCTATGGCCACGGTGCCGAGCTGCTGAAAGAGCGGATCGTGGCGGCCGATGTGAACTGGGTGCTGCAAGCTCAGCAGCTGGGAACTGGTCATGCCGTCGCCCAGGCCATCCCGTTCTGGAAGGATGAAGACGATGTGCTGGTGCTCTACGGCGATACCCCGCTGATCCAGCCCGAGACCCTGCAGCGCTTGCTCGCCGCCAAGGCTGAAAACGGGATGGCACTGCTGACCGTGGTGCTGGACAACCCCACCGGCTATGGCCGCATCGTCCGTGAAAATGGTCAGGTAGTCGGTATCGTCGAGCAGAAGGATGCCAATGCCGAACAGCTGGTCATTCGTGAGGTGAACACCGGCGTGCTGGTGGCCAATGGGGGCCAGTTGCGTCAATGGTTGTCTCGTCTCGACAACAAAAACGCCCAGGGCGAGTTCTATCTGACCGATGTGATCGCCATGGCTCACGGCGATAATTGCCCGATTGCCGCCGTTCATCCGGAGCGTGCCGCCGAGGTGGAAGGGGCCAACAATCGGGTGCAATTGGCTCAGCTTGAGCGCAGCTATCAGCAGATGCAGGCCGAGAAGCTGATGATCGCCGGTGCCACCCTGATCGACCCGGCCCGCTTCGATCTGCGCGGAACCCTCGAGATCGGTGAAGAGGTGGTGATCGACGTCAACGTCATCATCGAAGGCAAGGTAACCCTCGGTAACCACGTCCGTATCGGTGCCGGTGCCGTGCTGAAGAATTGCGTCATTGGCGATCACACCGAAGTGAAGCCCTACTCCATCGTCGAAGGGGCTCAGGTGGCGGATCAGTGTTCGGTCGGCCCGTTTGCCCGTCTGCGTCCTGGCGCGGTTCTGGAGCAGGATGCTCACGTCGGCAATTTCGTCGAGATGAAGAAGGCCCGTCTTGGTGTCGGTTCCAAGTGCGGTCATTTGACCTATCTGGGTGATGCCGAGATCGGAGCTGGGGTGAATATCGGTGCCGGTACCATCACCTGCAACTACGACGGGGTCAACAAATTCCAGACCATCATCGAGGATGATGTGTTCGTCGGTTCCGATACCCAGCTGGTGGCGCCAGTGCGCATCGGTAAGGGGGCGACTCTGGGGGCGGGTTCTACCATCACCAAGGATGTGGCCGAGAACGAGCTGGTGATCACTCGGGTGCCCCAGCGCCACATCAAGAACTGGGCTCGCCCGGTCAAGAAGAAGTGATGCCCGATCAATAAAATAGAACCGGCGCCTGATGGCGCCGGTTTTTTTGGCTTATGACTTATGGCTGAGGTCACTGGTCGATGGCTGGGGGGCCGCCCATGTGGTGGCGGGTGTGCTGTAATCCATCACCTGATACCAGTCGAGCTTGCGGGTCAGCATCATGATCAGTGCCAGAGTGGCGAACAAGAGCAGGGCGCCGAGCAGCAGAGCTATCTCTTCGGCCTGCAGCAGGCTGTAGAGGATGGCATAGACCAGCCCGAGCAGCGCTGCGAAGCCGATCCCCTTTTTCGGGCCACCCAGCACATGACTGAGGTAGAAGCCGTTGAGCAGCACGCTGGCCAGCGCGGCTACCAGATAGGCCCAGCCAAAGCCGAGGTGCTCGGTCAGGGCCAGCAGCACCAGATAGAAGATAGCCAGCCCCATGCCTACCAGCGCGTACTGGATCGGGTGAACCCGCAGCCCCTTGAGCAGCTCGAACATGAAGAAGCTGATAAAGGTGAGGCCGATAAACAGCAGGGCATATTTGGCCGCCCTCTCATTGAGTTGATAGTGATCCACCGGCTGCACCAGACTGACGCTGAAGGTGGAGAGATGGCTATCGCCCCCGTTCATCATCCGGTTGAAGCGGGTCTCCATGTCGCTGGCGAACCAGCTGGTTTGCCAGTTGGCCTCAAACCCTTGTGGGCTCAGGGTGCGACTGCCCGGCAGAAAGTCACCGATAAAGTTGGGGTGGGGCCAGTTGCCCGCCAGCTGCAGGGTGCTCTCCTTGCCCAGCGGGACTATGTCGAGGGCGTTCATCCCCTGTAGATTGAGCTCCAGATGGAAGGTGCCATCCTGCTGCGGCAGGTTGTCGAGTGGGGCATGGATACCCGCCAGTGCGTCGCCGAGGCGGGCGCCGGGGGCAAACGGGATCCTCTGTGTGCCGAGTTGCAGTTCGGGGACGCTGTTGATACCGCGGGCATCGGAGAGCACCAGGCTCAGGTAGGGTTTGCCCGCCACCAGCTCGGCCGTTTCACTGAGCGGTGAGGTCGCGTCATTCAGCAAACTCTGCCGGGTGGGCAGGCGGCCGGATAGGGTGATGCGGGTCTGGTAGACCTGCGCCTGATAGATGCCCAGCTTGCGCGGGGTCACCTCCATGTTGGCCTTGATATCCAACTGCTCCGGCAGCAGGTAGCGGTAGATCTGCTCCTGACGGACGAAGCGCTTGCCCTCCTGCTCGACCGTCACCGAACGGGTATAGGGCTGCACGATAATGGGCCCCATCAGTCGTTGCGGGCCGCTGCTGCTGGACATGATGCTGTGAATGGCCTGATTGCGGTAAGCCTGACGCTCCCGGTTGAGCTCCATGATGGATTGCACCGGCACCATCAACAACAGGCTGAGCAACAGCAGCAGAAAGATCTTGTGGGTGAATATCTGTTTGACCATGACACGTCTCCTTGTTTGATGGAGTGAGTCTGTCAGTCCGGCGTGAAGTGGTGATGGGCTTGTGTGAAGTGGTGGTGAAGGGGGATAAAAAAACCGGCATTGCGCCGGTTTCTGGAGGAATTACAGGGTCTTCAGCTTCCCGGGCAATGCGGCCAGCACCTCTTCTTTTGCCTTGAGGGAGGCGAACTGCTTGCCGGGCTTTTGCACCACGGTATGGACGAAGATCAGCTGCTTGCCCGGTTTGCTGGCCCAGCCGACGAACCAGCCGATCTGCTGATCGCGGTTGAGGCTGCCATCCAGCTTCTTCGGGTAGCCCATGCCGGTCTTGCCGTGGATCTGCCAGCCCTCGATCTCGCTCATCTTGAGGATATTGGCGGTGTATTGCAGGGTTTGCGCCGAGACCGGCAGCTTGCCGCTGAGCATCTTGCCGAGGAAGCGAGCCTGCTCCTCCGGACTGATGGCGAGGCTGGAGCTGAGCCAGGCCTGGGTCAGGCCGTCATGTTTGCCCGGATTGCCGGAGAGATCCCGGTTGCCGTAGTCGAAGCGGTCGACATATTGCTGGAAGCGCTCCATCCCCAGCCACTCGGTGATCTGCTGGGAGAACCAGACCACCGAGTAGGTTTCCCAGCGGCGCGGGGTGGTGGTTTCACGCCAGGCGGGCAGCCAGCCGTCATAGCTCGGTTTGTAAGGCAGTGCCGGATGCTCTTCATCCACAAGATAGCCGCTGTCGTAACCCATCAGCGCCAGCGGGATCTTGAAGGTGGACGCGGGCGGCAGCTGGCTGGAGCAGTCCCCTTCGCTGGAGAGGGTCTGGCCGTTGCCGTCGGCATAGAGAAAGCAGCCGCTGGCGGCGGAGGCAGGCAGGGCTGCGAGTAGACCGGCAGCCAGCAGGCTGGAGAGAAGCAGGCGGGACATAGCATTTCCTTGAGCAAATGGATGAGAGAAAGCGGCAGTCTAATGCCGCTTTGTGTGGGGAATGTGAAGTTGCGGGGGGACTAGGCGAACGGCAGCCAGAGTTCCGCCAGCGCGCCCCCTTCCGGCCGGTTGCTCAGGGTCAGACGGCCGCCATGCTGGTGGGCAACCTCATGGGCGAAGCTGAGCCCCAGACCACTGCTCTTGCCCTTGTCCGGTCGTGGCAGGGAGTAGAAGCGCTCGAAGATGCGTGGCAATGCGTAGTCGGGGATGCCGGGGCCGCAGTCGGTGACCCGAAAACAGTAGCCCTCCTCCTGCTGGCTGCCACTCAGGGTGACCAGCCCGTAGGCGGGAGAGAAGTCGATGGCGTTATCCAGCAGGTTGCCGATGGCCTGCTCCACCAGCAGCGGATCCCACTTCTGTTTCGGCGCGCTGGCCAGCTCGGCCACCAACTCGACCTGACGGCGCTGGGCGATGATCTGGCGGGCGTCGAGGGTGCGCTTGCCCAGTTTTGCCGGTTCCACCGACTGGCGATCCAGCCCCTGCCCCGACTCCAGCCGCGCCAGTTGCAGCATTCGCTCGATCAGCTGCTGCATGCGCGCGGTTTCCAGATTGATGTTGCCGATAAAGCGTTTGGCAACTTCGGGGGGCGGCGTTTCGGCCAAAATCTCCCCCGCCCCGCGAATGGCGGCCAGAGGGCTCTTCAGCTCGTGGGTCAGGCTGTGCACATAGGCTTCGATGTAGCTTTTGCCATCGAGCTGGTGGCGCATGGTCTCCAGTGAGCGGCCGAGCCGATCCAGCTCGACGGTGTGCAGCCGTGGCAGCGGTGCCGCCTCCCCCTTGCTGACCGAGTCGGCGTAGTGCACCAGCTTGCCGATGGCGCGGTTTAGCCACCACACCAGCAGGCTGCCGATCAGCAGCGAGATGAGCAGCATCTGGCCGCCGGCCCGCAGCAGCTCCTGTTCCCCGCGCTCGATGGCTGGCATCAGGGTGCGATTGGGTTTGGCGACGGTGAGGGAGCCGATGATTTTGGCCCCTTCCCGCAGCGGTGCCGCCACATACATGGTCGAGCTGGCGGCATCGTCGGGATCGGTGCGGGTGCTGCGGGCGCCATATTGGCCGCGCAGGGTGCGGTAGACATCGTTCCAGCGGGAATAGTCCTTGCCCAGATCCGTGCCGTCGGAGTCGTAAATCACCATACCCTTCTGGTCAGTGACATAGATGCGGTACTCCGCCTGCTGCTTGAGGTGGCCGTCGATCATCGCATTGATGGGATTCTGGTTGAGGCGGGCGAAGGCGCTGGCCAACCGCCCGTTCATCATATTGCCCTCTTTCAGATCATCGAGGGCGAGCGGCGCCAGCAGCTGGGTCATGTCTACCAGAGTATCCTCGGTGGCGCTGCGCACCCCGGGTTTTATCTCCTCGACGAAGATCTCCAGCACGAACCAGGCGGCCAGCGCGAAGATCAGCAGCAGGCCGCACAGCAGTTGCAACCCGAGTCTCATGCCAGCTCCAGGCTGTAGCCCAGCCCGCGGTGGGTGAGGATCAGGTTGGCCTCGGGATCATGTTCGCGCAGCTTGGCGCGGATAGTCTTGATATGGGTATCGACGGTGCGATCCAGACTCTCCTCCGCATCCTGCCACACCAGATCCATCAGCTGTTGGCGGGAGTAGACCCGGCCCGGCGCCAGCATCAGGGTCTTGAGCAGCAGATATTCGTAGCGGGTGAGGGCCAGCGGTTGGCCGCGAAAATGGATGCGGGCCCGCTCCTCATCCAGCACCAGCAGGGCGCTGGGTTGGGGGGCGACGGGCTGGCTGCGGCGCAGGATGACCCGCACCCGGGCACACACTTCCCGTGGCGAGAAGGGTTTGGCCACATAGTCGTCGGCACCGATCTCCAACCCGATCAGCCGGTCTATCTCCTCGCTGCGGGCGGTGAGGAACATCAGGGGAATATCGGTCAGCGCCCTCACCTGCTTGCAGAGTTCGAAGCCGCTGATGTCGGGCAGCCCCACATCGAGGATCAGGAAGTCGGGTCGCGTCTGTTCCAGTCGTGTCAGCAACTGTTGGCCCAGCATGAACCACTCCACCTCAAACCCGTCGGTCTGCAGGGCATAAATCAGGGTGTCGGCGATGCTGGCCTCATCCTCCACCAGCCAGATGACTCTCTTTTGCATGGCATCCTCGTCGCAAATTGGCACCCCATTCTGGCATCGAACCAAACCGGATCCTATTTGCTGTTTTATTTTTCCGAAAAAGGGGCTAACATTTCGATGTTCTTTCGAATCGAAACTTAAAAATGACCAAACGTAATACTCAACAACGCCGCCACACCATAGTGACCCTGGTACAAGAGCAGGGTGAAGTGAGCGTCGACGCCCTCGCCAAACACTTTTCTACCTCCGAAGTGACCATCCGTAAAGATCTGGCGGTACTGGAGACCGGTGGTCTGCTGCTGCGCCGTTACGGTGGTGCTGTCCCTTTGCCGAGCGAGATGGTGGTCGAGGTCAACCCTGAACAAGTTTCGAACCGAAAGTTAGCCATTGCCCGTGCGGCGGCCGAGCGGCTGCGTGATCACAACCGCGTCATCATCGACAGCGGCAGCACCACCAGCGCCATGATCCCCATGCTGGGCAACAAGCGCGGCCTCATCGTGATGACTAACTCCCTCAATGTGGCCGGTGCCCTGCGCGAGCTGGAAAATGAGCCTACCCTGTTAATGACCGGTGGCACTTGGGACCCTCACTCCGAATCCTTCCAGGGGCAGGTGGCGGAACAGGTGCTGCGCTCCTACGACTTTGACCAGCTCTTTATCGGTGCCGACGGTATCGACCCGGAGCGTGGCACCACCACCTTCAACGAGCTGGTGGGCCTGTCACGGGTGATGGCCGAGGTATCGCGGGAGGTCATTGTGATGGTCGAATCGGAAAAGATCGGCCGCAAGATCCCCAATCTCGAACTTCCTTGGTCGAGCATCCATACCCTGGTGACCGACGAGGGGCTGGCCAGCGAGGCCAGAGAACAGATTCAAGCCCAGGGGGTGACGCTTATCTGCGCCCCGGTCACTTGCTGACATCGAGCTCTGAACCATCGAACTGACTTTACGATTTGCATCTCAAGGAGAAGTGTATGTGTGGCATCGTCGGGGCTGTCGCCCAACGTGATGTGGCTGAAATTCTGGTAGAGGGCCTGCGCCGTCTGGAGTACCGCGGTTATGACTCAGCCGGTGTGGCCGTGTTCAGCGCCAACCAGCCGTTGCAGCGGGTTCGCCGTCTGGGCAAGGTGGCTGAGCTGGCCAAGGCGCTCGACGAGCAGTCCGTCCACGGCGGTACCGGTATTGCCCATACCCGCTGGGCCACTCACGGCGAGCCCTCCGAGCGCAACGCTCACCCTCACGTTTCCGAGCATATCGTGGTGGTGCACAACGGCATCATCGAGAACCACGAAGAGCTGCGGGAAGAGTTGAAGGCGCTGGGCTATGTGTTCAGCTCCGACACTGACACCGAAGTGATTGCCCATCTGGTCCATCACGAGCTGAAGAGCGCCGGCAGCCTGCTGGCCGCCATGCAGACTGCGGTGAAGCAGCTGCGCGGTGCCTACGGTACCGTGGTGATGGACAGCCGCGACGACAGCCGCGTGGTGGTTGCCCGCTCCGGTTCACCGCTGGTGATCGGCCGCGGTATCGGCGAGAACTTTATCGCCTCCGACCAGATGGCGCTGCTGCCGGTGACCCGTCGTTTCATCTTCCTGGAAGAGGGTGATGTGGCCGAAGTGACCCGCCGTGACGTGCATATCTTCGATACCAACGGCAACGCCGTGGTGCGTGAAGAGCAGGAGTCCGAACTCTCCCACGATGCCGGTGACAAGGGTGAATACCGTCACTACATGCTCAAAGAGATCCACGAGCAACCCAAAGCGATCACCAACACCCTGGAAGGGCGTCTGGGCAGCGATCACGTGGTAGTCGAATCGTTCGGCAACGGCGCGCGCGCCATCTTCGAAAAGGTGGAGCACGTACAGATCGTCGCCTGCGGTACCTCCTACCACTCCGGCATGGTCGCCCGTTACTGGTTTGAAGAGATCGCCGGCGTCTCCTGCGATGTGGAGATCGCCTCCGAATTCCGCTATCGCAAATCCGTGGTGCGCCCCAACAGCCTGCTGATCACCCTCTCCCAGAGCGGTGAGACCGCCGATACCCTGGCCGCCCTGCGTCTGGCCAAGGAGTCCGGCTATATGAGCTCGCTGGCTATCTGCAACGTACCGGGCTCCTCGCTGGTGCGTGAATCGGCGCTGGCCTTTATGACCCGTGCCGGTGCCGAGATCGGCGTTGCCTCCACCAAGGCATTCACCACCCAGCTGGCTGGCTTGCTGATGCTGGTGGCCTCGGTCGGTCACTGCCGCGGCAACCTGAGTGCGGCCGCCGAGGCCGAGCTGGTCAAGGCGCTCCACGCCCTGCCCCAGCGCATTAAAGAGAGCCTGGCGCTGGCCAAGCAGATCGAGACTCTGGCCGAAGAGTTTGCCGACAAGCAGCACAGCCTGTTCCTCGGCCGTGGCAGCCAGTACCCCATCGCCATGGAAGGTGCGCTCAAGCTTAAAGAGATCTCCTACATCCACGCCGAAGCCTATGCTGCTGGCGAGCTGAAGCATGGCCCGCTGGCGCTGATCGATGCCGAGATGCCCATCATTGTGGTGGCGCCGAACAACGATCTGCTGGAGAAGCTGAAGTCCAACGTGGAAGAGGTGCGTGCCCGTGGCGGTATCCTCTACGTCTTCGCCGATGCCGATACCGGCTTCAAGAGCGACGAGACCATGCGGGTCATGAACCTCAACCATGTGGAAGAGGTGATCGCGCCGATCGTCTATACCGTGCCGCTGCAGCTGCTCTCCTACCACGTTGCCCTGATCAAGGGCACCGACGTAGATCAGCCGCGCAACCTGGCAAAATCGGTGACCGTTGAGTAAGTCACTCTCTCAAATGAAAAAGAGCCGCAATTGCGGCTCTTTTTGTTTTGGCTGAGGGGTTACGACAGCCGCAGGTTGGTGATGGTGACCTCGTCGAGGGAGGGCACAATGATGCCGCTGGTGATCCCTTTGGCGATGGCCTGACTGCGGTTCTTCGAGTCGGTCTTGTTGGTCACCTGGGTCAGGTGAAAGTTGACCGTCCGCTCACTGATGCCGAGTATGGTAGCGATCTCCCAGGAGGTCTTGCCCTCGCTTGCCCAGAACAGGCACTCCTTCTCCCGATCCGACAGTTCGGTCAGGTATTTCATCATATCCGGTCTGCTTTTGATCAGTTGCAGCGCAGAGTTGAAGATGTAGCTTGCGCAGAACGACAGCAGCGGCACGTTTTCAAACATCAGGTCTGAGTTGGATTTGTCCTTGGTGATGAATGAGAGGATACCGTGCTCCCCCTGCGGGGTGTGCAGCGGAAATGAGACCCCATTGCGTACACCGAAATCGGCCGCCAGGTTCATCACCTCCCGACTGGCGCTGGGTAGCCAGGGCGAGTCGCAGTCGAGTTTGTTCCAGAAGATGGGCTGGGTCTGTTTCAGCCCCAGATAGACCACCGGATCCTGGGTCAGATACTGGTTTTCGCTATAGGCGTCAAACCAGCTGGTCGGACAGTTGTTAAACAGCGCCACATGGGATTTTTGCATGGTGATGGGGAAAATAATCAGCAGCCGGAAGTAATCAAAGCCCATTTGATGACTGAAGCGCTCCAGCTGTTGCTGGATATCGCTGGTTTTTGTTGCCTTGGTGAACTTGTCGATATGTTCCCAGATCGCATCGTTGAGCATGACTTTCTCCTTTTTCGATCTCTATCACACTGATCGAAAAGATTTTTCTCGTTATTTATATTTGTCGGTGGCTATTGGAGCCACTTATTCCGTGCGTGTTTAAAAATTATCCTGTTTTTGTGCATAAAGGCCAAGAAAATCCTCTCGTTGCCAGTCCGCCCTGTATTTGAGATAATGATAATAGTTATCATTAGTAAGATGTATTTCAATGAACAAATTATGGGGTGTGGCCCTGCTGCCACTGTCAGTCCACTTTGCTGCCATTGGGGATGAGCTGGTTGCTCCCGCTCTCAAGAACAGCATCGCTGCCGGGAAAGCCTCCCAGCAGCGGGTGGAAAAAGCCGCCGATGCCGCGGTTGCCGCACGACTGGAGCTGCAAAATGCCCAGCTGCAACTGCGTGACCTCGAAGCCTACAACCGCTACATGCAATCTCTGGTGGCCGATCAGCAAAATGAGCTGGGTAAATTGAGCCAGCAGTTGGAAGCGGTGCAAGAGACCCGTCAGGGCTTGATCCCGCTGATGCTGCAGATGCAGGCAGATCTGGAACAGCTGGTGCAAAACGACATCCCGCTGCGCAAGGAAGATCGTTTAGCGCGGGTTGAACAGTTGAAAGCGACCCTGGCCCGTGCGGACGTGAGCGAGGCAGAGAAATTCCGTCAGCTGCTGCAGGCCTATCAGATCGAAGCCGAGTACGGCAGCAGGATGGACCGCTATTCCGCCGAGCTGGAGCTGGATGGTGCCCCGCGTCGGGTCGATGTGCTGGCGCTGGGTCGGGTCTCCCTGCTGGCAATGACGGCCGATCGCAGTCAGGCATGGCGCTGGTCTGCCGAGGCGAAGCAGTGGCAAGCCCTCGACAGCAAGTGGCTCTCCCCTATCGCCGAGGCGATGGATGTGGCCGCCGACAAGAAAGTTCCCCAGTTGCTCAATGTCCCCCTCTCTGTCAGCCGCAGTCAGGAGGCCCAATCATGAGAGTCACCATGAAGTGGTTCCCCCTCCTTATTGCCCTCTCCTGCGGTACCAACGCCGCTGTCGCCGATGAGTGGCAGCAGCAGGAACAGGCTCGTGAACAGCAGGCTCAGCAAGATCTGGCGACCGTTGCCAAGGAGCTCGGCACTGCCCGCGCCAGACTGGCCGAGGCCCAGCGCCTGAGCAAGGAGCTGGCTGGCAAGTTCGCCAGCAACGAGAAGCAGCTGGTCGAGCTTAACGCCCAGTGGGAGCAAGCCTCCGGCGATATGAACGAGATCTTCGCGGTCACCCGTCAGGGCGCCAGCGATGCGGTCAAGCTGCTGAGCGAATCCGCCGTCGAGGGCCAGTACCCGGAGCGTCTCGCCCCGCTGAAAACCATGGCACAGGATAAACAGGTGCCGGATCGCGCCGCTCTCGCCTTGTTGCCCGCCACGCTGCTGCAGGAGATCCGTGAATCTGGCCGGATTGCCCAGTTCAATGGCAAGGTGCTAGATGCCCAGGGGGCTGCCAGCGAGCAGTTGCTGACCCGGGTTGGCAGTTTTGCCCTGCTGGGGAGCGAAGGCTTCCTGCAACAGACCGCCGAAGGCTTGAGCCCGGTACTGGGTCTGCCCGGTAGCGTGCTCTCTGCCGTTGCGGCTTATCAGGGTCAGGAAGGGGAAGCGCTGCCGCTGGATCCTTCGCATGGCACTCTGCTGGCGATGCTGGCACAGGCACCTACCTTCTGGCAGCAGGTACAGCAAGGTGGTCAGGTCGGCGCCATTATCGTGCTGCTGGCCGCTATCGGTTTGGGAATTGCGGCAGTACGGCTGTGGAGCCTCTCTCGCGAGCTGGGTCGGGTTCGTCGCCAGCTCAAGAGCGGCGAGTATCACGCTGATAACGCCCTCGGCCGGGTGCTGACGGTGGCAGACAAACACCCCGAGCTGAGCATGGAGACCCTCGAGCTGCGTCTTGATGAGGCGATCCTGCAGGAGACTCCTCGCATGGAGCGCGGCATCGGCATGGTCAAGGTGATCGCGGCCATCGCCCCCATGCTGGGTCTGCTCGGTACCGTAACCGGGATGATCGGCACCTTCCAGGCCATCACCCAGTTTGGCACCGGCGATCCCAAGATCATGGCGGGCGGCATCTCCATGGCGCTGGTTACCACGGTACAGGGTCTGGTTGCGGCCATTCCGCTGATCCTGGCCCACAGCCTGCTGCAATCACGCTTCACCGAGCTTTCCAATGTACTGGAGCAGCAGGTAGCCGGCATTCTGGCCGAGCGCGCCGAGAGCAATAACGGCGGGATGGAGCGAGCAGCATGATGCTCGACATCTGGCAACAGCTGCAGAGCTTCATGGGCCGTGGCGGCCCGGTGCTCTGGGTCATTCTGGCCCTGCTGGTGCTGATGTGGATTTTGATGATCGAGCGGTTGCTCTACCTCAATCTGGGTTTCGGTCCGCTGCAGCAACAGCTGCTCGGCCGCTGGCAGGCCCGCAGCGAGCGCCACAGTTGGCACGCCCGGGCGATCCGCAGCCGCTGGCTGGCGCAGGCGGAGCTGGAACTGAACCGTCATCTGATCTTCATCCGCACCCTGGTGGTGCTCTGTCCCATGCTGGGGCTGCTGGGCACTGTGACCGGCATGATCGGCGTATTCGATGCGTTGGCTGCGGCCAACCGCTTTAACCCGGAGAGCATGGCTGGCGGGATCTCCCGCGCCACCATCCCCACCATGGCGGGCATGGTGGTGGCGCTCTCCGGCGTGTTGTTACTCAGTCGGCTCGAGAGTCAGGCCAAGCGTGCGCTGGCCAAGACCTGGGACGGCCTGCGAGAAGAGAAGGTAATGCAATGAGACGGCAATCCAAACGCCAGCGTGACGAAGTGCAGATCGACATGACCCCCATGCTGGATATCGTGTTCATCATGCTGATCTTCTTTATTGTCACCACCTCCTTCGTGCGCGAAGCCGGGCTCGAGGTGCACAGACCCCAGGCCAGTCAGGCCAAGGCGCAGAAATCCTCCAGCATCATGCTGGCGATCGGGGCTCAGGGTCAGATCTTCCTCGACCGCAAGCAGATCGATGTGGAGCGGGTACAGGCCACCATCGCCCGTCTGCTGGCGGAGCAGCCCGATGCCAGCCTGGTGATCCAGGCCGACGAGCGAGTGCCCCATGGCAAGGTGGTGCGGGTGATGGATGAGGCCAAGGCGGCGGGTATCGCCAATATCGCCGTGGCGGTGGCGCCGAAATGAAATACAAGCTAATGAGCCTGGGGCTGGGGATCGCCCTCAGTCTGGGCATCCTGCTGTTCATGGCCACGCTGGTTGAACCGCCCCGGGGCGAGAAGGTGGCGAGCGAACAGAAGCCCATCGTCATCAATATGCAGAACGAGGTGACCGAGGTGCAGGTACGCGAGCGTCCGGTACCGCAGGAACCCGAGCCTCTGCCAGAGCCTCCCGCGGCATTGGCCTCGACACCGCTGCCGATGCCTGCCGCGGCCCCCTTGGCGGCCGTTGAGCCGAGTCTGGATCTGGTCTCCAGCCTCAGTGCGGTGCAGGTCTATGCCCCCGGCGTGGCGACCAGTACCGCACCGGTATTGAGTGGCAACTACCACGGCCAGCAGCAGGGAGCGGGTATCGGCGCAGGTGACATGCTGATGCCGCTGCAACGGATCGAGCCGGTCTACCCCTATCGTGCCCAGCAGTCAGGGATCGAAGGATTCGTCACCCTGCGCTTTAGCGTGAATGCCGAAGGTGGCGTGCAGGATGTGGAAGTGGTCGAGGCCAAGCCCAAGCGTCAGTTCGAGCGGGCGGCCATTCAGGCGATCAACAAGTGGCGCTATCAGCCGAGACCGGGCGCCACCGACAAGCTGGTGCAAGTCATCACGCTCAAATTCAAACTGGAGTCATAACTATGTTGCGGATCTGGATCTGTCTGCTGGCCCTGGTCGGCCAAGTCTGTCTGGCGATGGAGGTCAGCCCTCACTTCTCCCGTCAGCTTGAACCCGTGATGAAGCTCTATCAGTCCGGTCAGTGGCAACAAGCTCAAAGCAAGGCGTCCGGCCTCAAGCCAAATAGCGATGCCGAGCGTGCCTGGCTGGCGCAGTTGCAAGCCTCGCTGGCGGCCAATCTGCAACAGACCGCCCAGGCGAGCCGTTATGTCGAACAGGCTCTTGCCTATAAAGAGTGGCCCGAGCAGCAACAGCTCCAGCTGTTGCGACTGCGCGGCGATATTCAGGCCCAGCAATCCAACTGGTCTGGCGCCATCGCCAGCTACAAGGCGGCACTGGCACTCAAACAAGACGATGGGCTGCGCCTGCGTCTGGCCGGCCTCTATTACCACAACAAACAGTACGGTGACGCTGCCAGCCAGAGCGAACAGTTGTTGAAGAAGGGTTGGCAGAAGCAGGCCGCCATTATTCGTCTCTCCGCCCTCACCGCTCAGCAACGTTATGGCGTGGCTGCTGATCAGGCGGCCGAGTTGATCAGCCACGAACCCAAAGAGAGCAAATGGTGGCAGCAGGCGGTGTCGCTCAACCTCTCCGCCAAACGTGGGGATCAGGCGTTGGCGCTGCTGCAGACTGCCATCGACAGAAAACTGATGGATGACGCGTCAGCCCGCAACCAGCTGATCCGCCTCTATGCCTGGCAAGGGCTGCCTTATCGTGGTGCCCGTCTGCTGGAGGCGGCCATGGCCAAGGGACAGATGAAGCAAAGTGCTGAAAACCGCCAACTGCTGGCCCAATTGTGGGAAGGTGCCCGGGAGTGGTCACAAGCAGTTGATAGCTGGCAGCAGCTGGCCAGCCTACATGGTCAGCCCAAAGCTGCCATGCGCGCCGCCGAACTGATGCTGCAACAGGGCAAGACTGATGCTGCCATGATCCAGCTCGCCGCCATCAAGTCGGTAAAAGGCGAGCAAGGCAATCGTGCCAAAGCGCTGCTGGTGCAGGCACACCTTAATAAGGAGCAGTATGCCCAGGCGCTGGAACTGGCCCGTGAGCTGCAGCAACAGGATAACTGGCAGCAGAAGGCAACCAGCTGGGTCAACTATATCCGGGCACAAAGCGAAGAGTTGAGTAAAAAAGCGGCGTAAAAGAGGTGCCAAGGGGTTGTTTTGGGGCGTTCAGTTCGCTTTTTCAGCAAACGAACGCATTTTTGCAAAAAGCCCTTGTCATCCCGGCGCGGCTCCCTATAATGCGCCCCTACCAGCACGGCGGAACACGCCGAACTGATGAGCCAGCTTCC